>CAVEVC010000173.1:0-6831 GCA_963618935.1 Clostridiales bacterium CCNA10
TTTCAGCGGTACGAGCTTCTTCGGCGTGAAGTCGAAGTCGTAGATGATGTTGCCCTTCGGCGTTTTCCTGAATCCCATGGTCGCGTTCCTTTCGCTTGATGTGGTTGGTTGTGGTGGTGAGTTGGTTGTGGTTGGTTGTGGTGAGTTGGTTGTGGTGAGTTGGTTGAAGATTGGTTGTTGTTGTCTGGTGGTTGCGTCCGTCCGCGTCCACTAAATCACTTTGCCGCCGCCTCCGCTTCCGCCTCGCGGACGCGCCTCTCCGCACGGCGGCGAAACGCCTCCTCGACGTGCGGCATCGGCTTCACCCTGTACTTGACGGGACACCACATCCCGACCGTGCGCTCCCATGCGGACATGGCGTAGTCGGGTTTCCTGAACTTCGCCTCCGCCACGAGGTTGTGCATCTCCGTCACAACGCAGGGGTAGATGGTTCTTCCGCTCTCCCGGTCGATGCGCCGCTTGCTGATTTCCCTGATTTGCTCCTCCGTCACCTCTTCGTTCGAAACGGGAAGCGAACGGAGAAGCATCCCGTACTCCGCCGCGATACTGTCGTTTTCGCCCATGCGCCCCGACGCGTTGAAGATGATGTCGAGCATGATGCTGACGAAGCCGACTATTGGAGCGGCAATGGCGTAACACGACGGGTGCGGGCGCATGATGAAGTAGATCGAGAGCGCGAACATGGCGAGAGCGACCACGCGCTCCGCAATCACGACCGCCCGCCAGCGGTCGGCGAAGAACGAGAAGTAGTGGTGCATCTTCTCAAGATGGAAGCGCAGGCGTTCCGCCTCGTCAGCGAGTAGTTGTTTCTTCTCCATTCTCTTTCTCCTGTTTGATGAGTGTTCCGTCTCGGTCCCTCTGAAGAGGGAAGTCAAGGTCGATGGTTGCGTCCATCCCCGTCTTGCGCATCGGGACGGGATTCTCGTCCGCCTCCTCCGCGATCCGGCGGAGAGCCTTTATGACCTCTTCGTTTCCGTTGTGTTCTTCGCTCATTTCGTTTCTGCTCGTTTCGGGTTTGTGTCTGTGTGTTCGTTTGTGTGTGTCCTGTCAAATCCATCCGTCATCGGCTTGGGCGTGTACCGCACCGGGAACATCCGCCCGACAGTCCGCTCCCAAAGCGAGAGGGCGTATTCCGGCGCGGCGGAGCGCGACCGCGCCACCTCGTTGTGCATCATCGCCGAGACGCAGGGGAACGCGATTTCGCCGCTCTCGATTTCGCGCCGCTTCCGCTGGAGTTCCGCGTAGTCCCAATCCGACAGGTCATCCTCGTGCGCGGGTATGCTCTCCGCCATCTCGCGGAACGCCGCCGCCTTGCGCCTGTTCGCCGCCACCTTGTCGTCTATTCGGAGGCAGAAGTCGAACACGTAGGCGACCATTCCGGCGATGGGGAACGCGCAGGCGAGCGCGGGTGGGCAGGGGCGGAGCAGGAACACGAGGGAGAAGAGGAACGCGACGAAGCCAAGCACCTTGACGGAGGCGCGGACGACCGTCCACCTGTTGTCGAAGAGGGCGTAGTAGCGCGAGCCGCGCTCCAGGGCGAAGCGCAGACGGTACGCCCGCTCCCATCTCTCGACCGCTTCGCTCTTCATGTCCGTGTTTCCTTCCAATTTGTGCCGCGATTATTCCCGCCCGTCGCAGTCCATCGTCCCCTGGAGGTGCTTGAGCGTCAGTTCCCAGTCTCCCGCCGCGATCCTCTTCTCGTGCGCGGCGGCGAGTTTGTCGAGCATTTCCCCGACGGGGCCTCGCTCCAACTCCTGCCTGTCCTGGAACACAAGCCGGTTGCTCTCGCCGTCACGTCCGTACGCCCATCCGAGAACCCCGAACCTTGCGCCAAGTTTCTGCTTCGCCTGGCGGGATTCGATGAGACGGCAGGCGACCCCAAGGTAATGGTCGCTCGGAAAGTCGTTCTTGAGCAGATACTCGATTGCCTCCGACAGGTCGGGCAGGCGGAAGCGGAAGCCGTAGTCGGCGAGCCTGTCGTTTTCGCAGAGGGTGATGCCGCAGCCCCCGTCCTCGAAGTCTCCGCCGAGGCTTGCGCGCTCGAAGTGCTGTCGGAGAATTGAAAAGCCCGCGACGACCTGTGCGTCCATGCAGAAGCACGGCCAGCGGTGGTCTGTCTCGTCCACGATGTACCGCTTCTCGCCGAGGTGTCCTCCCCAGTACTTGTCGTGCGTCTCGTCGATGATGTAGCCGTCCACGAAGCCGCAGTGCGCCGGATTCCACCGCGCCGTCGCCACGCGGAACTCGGACATTCGGCCGCCTTTGCCGAAGATGCCCCAGGCGTGGTTGCCCTCCCGTCCGTTCGCGTTCTTCTTGAGCGGGGCGATGTAGACGGGCGGGAAGTCCAGCTCGTAGAGATACCAGCCGCCGCCGACGGTATCTATGTCGTAGTTGTAGTTGATCCCCATGGTCCGTGTCTCCTTTCGGTTCTGTTCGTTTCGGGTTGCGTCCGCTCCAAGGTCAGTCAGGCCTGACGCGGCTGCGGTAGAGCGCGACGGCGCACATCTTCATGGCGGGGACGACTTCGCCCTCCTCCGGCGAGAACACGCTCCTGAACACCTCCGCCTTGTCCGTCCACGCCGAGGTCAGCCGCTCGTGTTCGCCGGGGTTCGCCGCCACCTTGCCGTAGACCGCCCTGTCGAGGTCGACGTAGAACACGTGCATCGCGTTCGTCATGAACGCCGGGTTCGGGGAAACCGTGCCGAGGCGGACGAACGACCTCTCCGCGACGACAAGCCCCGCCTCCTCCGCGAGCTCCCTCTTCGCGGCGGCGAGGGGGCTTTCCCCTTTCTCCACCGTGCCGCAGACGAACTCCGTCACCTCCCTGCCGATCCCGTGGCGGAGCTGCCGCGTCGTCATGAAGCGTCCGTCCCTCTCCGCGATGACGGAAACCCAGTCCGGGGCGACGACGGCGACGGGGCTGAAGCCCGGCATCGTCTCGTCCTTCCGCACGAGGTCGAAAATCTTTGTGTGCGCCAACAGTTCGCTCATTGTCCTGGCTCTTCCTTTCTTGATTTTTCGGGGCGCATTATACCATTCCCTCGGCGGGTTTGTCAAGCCCGCTCGCGCTCTCCGCGCCGCCCTCGAAAGCCCTCTTCTGCGGCAGGCTGGCGAGAAGGGCGGATGCGTTCAGGGCGATCCGCCCGTCCGCTTCGGCAAGCAAGCCGAGAGAGAGGAGGCGCTTGACGTCTCTCTGCAGGGCGCCCGCGCCGGACTTCGCGTAGGTCGCCGCGATTTCGGGCGTGGCGTTCGCCATCTCCGCCGCGGTGAAGTCCCGGAAGAGAGGAAGCCGCGTCAGGAGGACGAGGTAGCGTTTGCGCGTCGGCTTCGTGACGCGCGGCTCCGCGTCCATCCGCGCATAGACGTAGTTCCGCCAGCAGGCGGCGAGCAGATGCCTCTGCGCCTTTGCGAGAACGCCCTCCAGGCCGTCGAGAAGCCCGACGACGGCGTAGTCTATGAACTTCGTCAGGTCGCAGGACTTGCCCGCGCCGGACAACTGGCGGTAGTATTCGCTTCTCGTCTCGTTGTAGTGGTTCGACAGGATGTGCGAGCAGATGTCGAGGAATCCGCCGCGAAGGAGGATGTAGAACTCCAGCATGCGCGCCGTCCGCCCGTTGCCGTCTCCGAACGGATGGATCCAGACGAGGTAGACGTGCGCGACAATCGCCTCGATGACGTTCCGCGCGAAGCCCGGCCTCTCGTCACGCGAGAAGCCGAACTCCGTCCGAAGCCAGGCGCACATCTCCGAGACGAGCTCCCTGACGAAGATGTGGTCCGGCGGACGGTATGTCCCCACGACGACCTCGTGCGAGCGGAACTCGCCGGGGACGGACTCGAAGTTGTCCCCAAGCCCTCTGCCGATGCGCTCGTTGAACGAGCGGATGAGGTCGGGCGAGACGGGGGCTATTGCGCCGCCGCGCACGACCTCGCCCTTGATGGCGTTCAGCGCGGCCAGGACGTTGCCCACCTCCGTCTCAAGGTACTTGCGGCTCTGCGGAAGGTTGGACTCCCCTCGCTGGATGGCGGCGACCTCCTCCTCCGAGAGCGTGTTGCCCTCTATCGCCGTCGTCGCCATCGCGCCCTTGACGAGCGAGACGCGCAGCATCTCCTTGCGCACCTCCGGCGAAAGAGGCATCATCGAGAGCGCGTTCACGATTGCCTCGCACTTGCCGAGGCGGTACATCGTGTCGGCGGAGATTTCCCACCTCTTTTGGAAGCAGATTTGCGGGTGTTTTTGCAGGCACTTCTGCAGGTCGTGTTTCATTCGCGTTCCCCTTTGTTTTTCGGTTCTTTTCGTGCTTTCGCCACGCATCCGTCAGCCAAACTTTCTGGCAAGATTTGAGACGAGATTTGAGGACAGGTTTTTGGTATTATACCATATCCGAGCCGCGCCGTTCAACCGCCTCTGGAAGCGACGACGCAAGCCGCCAATCACGGGGGATGGCGGCTCTCGATTTCTTGCGTCCCGTGAAAGAGGAAGTGCCGCTGCTTGCGGAATCCGCAAGAAATATGGTATAATCTCCTGTGCTGACGAAGAAAGGCTTTCCGATGTATGAGATAGACGACACGCTTGCCGAGACTGGCGCAATCAGGCGGTACGAAAAGAAGCACCGCCGCGAGTGCGCCTCGTGCTTCGCGAACCTTCTCACCGTGAGGGACGGCCTGAACATGGGGATGTCTATCCAGCAGATGATGCGCTGCAGCCGCTTCCTGCGTTCCGAAGGGGAGGACGTGTACCGCATCGGGCAGACGGGCGTCGTCGGGGCGAAGGAGAGCCGCCTCTACGTCTACGTGCGGATTGCGAACGGGCGGATATACACGCTTCTGGTCGGGGACAAGGATTCGCAGCGAAGGGACGTCAACACCTGCCACCAGATTGTCAGGAACTTCAAGAAAACGGCGCAAGCCGGAAGAAAGGATTGGCTGTCATGAACAAGGACACGAAGAAGGAACAGGTCGCGGAGATGGCAAAGACGCTCGGGTGCGAAGCCGAGACGGCGGAGCTCGTGCTTGAGGACGTGAGGGCGCGGACCCTGACGAGGGGCCTGGCGCTCGCCCGCATGAAGCACGACCTCACGCAGAAGGAGCTCGCCGCCCGCATGGGCTGCAGCGAGAGCAAGGTCTGCCGGATGGAGGCCGCGGCGGACGCCGACCTCAACTTCGGTGACATTCTCGCCTATGCTAATGCGGTCGGGCTTGAGATGTCGTTCCTCTTCGACGACACGACGCTACCGAACGCGACGCGCATCAAGCACTGCGTCTGCAAGGTCGCCTCGATGTTGAAGCACCTGACCGACCTTGCGGCGGAGGACGACGAGGACAACAAGATGCGGAACGCGATCAACGCCTTTCAGGTCGAGGTGCTGATGAACTTCCTCATCAAGTACCGCGAGAGCGGCGCGGCGATTCCCTCGCTCGTCGTTTCGGGCTCCGTTCCGCATTGTGGGTCTGGCGTTTCCGCCCCGCCCATTCGCCGAGCGCGTCAGTCGTCGCAGTCGAAGCAGTCGTTGGCGACGTAGTGGAAGCGGGCGAGGTCGCCCGCCGTCTCGTAGCCCTCGATTTCGCCGTCAAACGCCTCCGGGAGGTCGACGCGGCGGAAGGGCAGACCGCCGCACGGGTCGGCGGCGGCAGCGCCCCGCCCGCCGTCCTGCGCGTCCTGCGCGTCCTTGCTTCCGTAAAGCCCCTTCTTGAAGGAGTCCAGCCACGACTTCGCCCAGTACTTCGGCTTGCCCTGCGGCTTGACCTGGAACTCCTTTGCGAAGTCCGCGACGTGTCCGTTGCCGCTGCCGCCGCCGAAGTGGAGGTTGCCGTGCGCGTCATGCTCGTAAGTCTCGATGCCGTGGAGCGGCTTGCCGTGGTAGGTGTAGGTCGGCTGCCTGTCGCTCTTCGGCGGCGGAAGGTCCTTGTTCGCCCCCTTCTCCACGAGCTTCACCTGGATCCCGTCCCCGACGTGCTTCTCGTAGTCGTCAACCTTCCTCTTCAGGACCTCGTACGCCTCGCTCGGACGGTCGCCCACCTTCTTGAACATGTCGAGCGGGATGTTGCGCCCCGTCCACAGGCGGCGTTCGAGACACCGCGCGAGCGACTGCGAGAAGGGGAGCTCGTTGAGGATGAGGTGGACCTTGTAGCCCTTGCGGCGGAAGGTGTCAATCTGGTCGCCCACGTAGTCCGCGTTGTAGCCGAGGACGGGGTAGACGATGTTGTCTCCGCGCTTGAGCGATTCCGCGAGGATGCGGTCGTTGATGCTCTTGCTCTGCGCGTGGACGTTCGGGGCCCCCAGCCCGTTGCAGAAGCCGGGCATCCGCTCCTTGATTGCGTCGGAGTCCACGACGCGGGCGCGGTTGTCGATGCTGATGGGACCGACGAAGCCCGTTGACTTGCCGCTCCCCGGAAGCCCCGTGACGAGCCAAATCTCATGCCCTTGCTTCACCTCGTAGGAATCCTCCGGGGTGCGCACCTCCTCGTTCGTCTCCGGCGTGATTGTGCTGGAGGAGAACTGGCGGTAGATTTCGTTGAGCTTCGCGTCCTTGTCCTCGTAGTTCTCCGGGTGCATGAACTCGTCGAGGGTGCAGTAGGCGTCCGCCAGCCGCTTCTCGTTGCGCACCTCGGGGATGGCCTCGATTTCCTTCATGGGGACCTCCTCCCCCCGGTAGAGGCGGTTGATCGCGTCCTCCATCTTCTCGGAGACGGGGCGGTCGGTGATGGTGTCGACGCGGGTCTTGTGGAGGACGCCCTTGGAGTCGACGTATCTCATCGGCTGCTTCTTCGGCCCCTCGGTCTTGACGTTGGGGAGGCGGAACACGGGCTTGGGCTTGGGCGGCTCGTAGCCGC
>CAVEVC010000173.1:7079-10358 GCA_963618935.1 Clostridiales bacterium CCNA10
CCGCCGTGGTACATCCCGCTTGCGCTCGACTTGGAGAAAAGCCCCTTTTCGTCGTGCTTCATTCCGTTCCTGTCGGTCACGTCAGTCGTAGGTGTCATTTTCGGTCGCTCCTTGCCGTTACCCCTCTCATTATGCCGCGAAAAGGGGCGCAGGGACGCGGCAAGCGAAAGGGGCGGGGGATTTCTCCCCCGCCCCGCCGTGCGCTCCTGTGCGCTCTCTCGCGCGTCCTACGCCACCTCGGCGTATTCGAGGCCGAGCGTGTCGATGTCGTCCACGAGGTCAACCCACACGCCCAGGGCGTCGCCGCGGAGCTCTCCGCCGAACTCCCCGCCGCGCGCGTGGACCGCCAGCCAGACGAAGTGCCGCAGGTGCTGGATCAGCGTCTCGACCCCGGCCGGATAGCCGCCGTTCCCTTCGAGCGCGTGGAGCGTCATCTCCATCGCGGCGTAGCGGAAGAAGCAGTCCGCCGTGCGGTAGTCCACGCCGAACATCGCGCCGTAGAACTCGTCCCACGCGGCGACGAGCTCCGCGGTCCCGGCGTTCGCCGCCTTGCGCATGCGCGGAAACCACTCGTCCGTGATGGGCTTGACCGCCTCCACGAGGCGGTCGGCGCGGTCGCGCGTCCCCTTGCGGAAGTCCCCGACCTTCGCGTTGACCAGAATGGCGGCACCCGCCGCCTGCACCTTCTTGTTCTCTTTGCTCATGAGTGCTACCTCACTTTACAAAACCCAAATCCCCGCCGGATGGGTAGCACTTGCGCCGTAAGGACGCAGACCATCAGACGGGGATTTGGGAAATTACCAAGTCTTACGGCCAACCAGAGTGCTACCTCCGTGTTTCACGCTTTCGCTCGCGCTACTGACGCTCAACGGTGGGTATTGTATCATTTTTCCGGCCGCGCCGTCAACCCCCCGGGGCGAAAAAAGTTTTTCGGCCTCCTCCGCCCTGTTTCGGCGCGTATTGTACCAAATCCGCGCAGGGCTTGTCAAGCCCCCCCGTCCCTTCCGTCACCCGTGGGGTATGCCCTCAAGCCCCTTTACCGCCTCCTCGTTCGCCCGCCGCACCTCCGCGTCCGCCTCCGCGATCATCTCCTCCGTGAAGCTCCCCATGAAAATCACGGGGGCGCGTCCGCCGCCGTTCCCCACCTCGTTTGTCTCGATCTTCTGGCCCCAGCCGCGCTTCGCGCCCAGACGCTCCAGGCGCAGTTTCGCGGCGTTGAACTTCGTCGCCAGCGTCCGCCCGTCGTAGCGCGGGAAGTTGCCGTTCTCCGTGTGCTGCATCTCGCAGTCGAGCGTGGCGATCTCGTTCACGATTTCCTCGGACAGGTCGAGCATGTCCTCCTGCGCGTCGCGGTAGGCCTCCTTCAGGTCGTCGTGTCCGTCGATGTAGGAGACGATGGCGGAGCGCGGCATCGCGAACTTGGTGTGGATGACGCGCGTCGTCACGCCGTTGCGGAGCAGTTGGAGGAGTTCGTCGTGCCGCTTCACGAGGTCGGGGTTCCACTTGCGCCGCTTCGACTTCTCCGCGACCGCGCCGCCCGCCCTCTTGACGATGCGCCCGTACTGCTCGTCGGTGAGCTCGACGGCGGACGGCATCTCGCGGAGCGGCTTGGACGGCTTGGGGGCGGCGTCCGCCTTTGCGGCCTTGGGCGCGGGCTTCTTCCCCTTCGCCGCCTTTGCCGTCTCCTGTGCGCCCTCCGCGCCCGCCGTCTCCGGCTTCTCCGCCGTCTCCGCGTTCTTCTCTTTCTCGTTCGCTTTCGCTTCGTCAGCCATAGTCGTCCTCGCTTTCCGTTGCCGTTTCCGTTCGCATTGCCGTTTCCGTCCGCGTGTGCGTCCGCACAGTCGCGCCGCGAAACCGCCGCCGCCTAAATCTCAAACCCCAGTTGCGCCGCCGCGAAGTTCGCCGACTTGCCGAGCTCCGCCCGCCCCTTCGGCTTCGCCGCCGCAAACGCCATCCCGCCCGGCTTCTTCTTCGCCTTGCGACCCCGCGTCCCCTCAAGCGTCCCCCGCGTCAGCAGGACGAACCGCCGGAACACCTCCGACCGCCCCAGCACCTGCTTGAAGAGCGCGTTCACCGCCGTGGACGAAAGCCCGTGCGACCGCGAGAAGTCGCTCTGCCGCTCCCCGCGAACAGTCGAAAGGAAGAGCAACGCCTGTATGTCCGTGAGTTCCGACAGTTCGTAGACAAACCGCTTCACGAAGTCGTATGCGTCGCGGGCGAAATCGTCCACGCTCATCCCGCACCTGTCGGCGGCGGCGAACACGGGATGCGGCGTCCCGTCCGCCGACTTCGACTTCCGCGCTTCGAGATAGTCCTCGCGGATCTCCGACACGATGTCGCGGTCGTCCGCCATCTCCGCGTTGTGGTTGTCGTAGCTCTCTATCGTCTGCCCCTTGTTGGAGAGCTCGTTGGTGGACGCCGCCACCTTCCTGTTGCCGGAGAACCCGATGGAGCAGGCGGCGCACCGCTTCGCCCTCACGGACTTCGGCGCGTCCCTCCAGGCGCACGAGGCGCAGTTCATCGCCGTCTTTCCGCCCATGGACGCGAGACACGCCTTGCAGTGCGCGAGAGCCGCCTCCGACGGCATGGGACGCTTCGGGTCGTTCCAGATGCACCCGTCGCACTCGTGGACGCCCCTTGACCACGCCTCCGCGCAGACGCGGCAGTGCGCCCGCCGCTGTTCGTGCGGAAGCGACCTGTCGCGCCATTCGCACCCGAAGCAGTTGCGCGGGGTTGCGGCGCACTCCGCCGCGAACCTCTCTGCGCAACGGGCGCAGGCGGAACGCACGGACTCGATAGACGCGCCCTCGCGTTCGCGAAGCCGCGCGTCCGTCCGCAACCTGTTCCATCTGCACTCCGAGCAGTTCATTCCCCTTCCGTTCCGCCTCCCGTTCCGTGGAGTTCAAGTGCCGTCCCCTCGGCGGTGTGCTTCAGGAGCCCGCCCTCGTAGACCCCGACCTTCCATGTGCGTCCGTCCCCGCGGAGTTCCGCGAACACGAAGCCGAACATCGGGAACTCCGAACACGCGACCTTGAACGCCATCACGCTCCGCCCGTGCGTCGGGAGGCGGTAGCCGCCCTTGACCTCGGCGAGATAGACCTTGCCCTCGTTCTCGAAAACGAAGTCGGGGGTGTATTTCACGCCTCCGGGGAGGTGCAGGGTCAGGGCTTCGTACTTGCCGCGACCGAGAAGCATCTCCCGGTTGAACCGCGCCTCCGTCTTGTTGGGTCCCTGCGCCGCATTGCGCGGGAGGTTGATTGGCGCGCGGCACTTGCCGAC
>CAVEVC010000173.1:10494-11966 GCA_963618935.1 Clostridiales bacterium CCNA10
GCGGCAACCGCGCCTTTCTGTCCGAGCGCGTCGCGGACGACCTGCGCCCGGTATCGCTCCGGCAACTGGTCAAGGCTGAAATGGACTCCGCTCCCCATTCCGCTCACCCCTTGACGAACACCGCCTTGCCGCGAACCTTCTTCGGGAAAGCCGCCACGTCGACGGTCAGGGTGCGGTTTCTCCTGCCGCGCCTCCGTCCGCCCGGATGCTTCAGCCGCCGCTCCTCCATAGCCATCTCGACCTGGCGGGCGAGCGCGTCCTTTCCGTCGCAGTCGAGCTCGTAGCCCGCGACCGCCCCGTGGAGCAGTTCGCGCACGAACCCCGAAAGCGGGCGTTTCAGCGTCCGCTCGCACTTGAGTATGTCCTCGCGCCAGAGGAGAACCCCCCTGTGCGTTTTCTTCACGTCTACCATTCTGCTCATGTCGCAGTCTCTCGCTTGCCTTTGCCTTATCGGGCTTGACACGCCCTTTGCTTATGCCGCGTTATTCGCCGGGTCAATGCGCGTGTCTCTCCACGCCGCCACCGCTTGTAGGAGTTTGCTTCCCGTCGGTCAAGGAAGGGCGCACCGCCGTGCAGAGCGTCCGCGAGCGCGTTCTGATGCCGTCGCGGACGTCCAAGGTAGCGGTTTGGCGTTTTCGCCGGGGTCCGCGCCTTGCCCGTTGTCCTCATTTCCCCTTCTTCTCCTTCGGCATCCCCGCGATGTTGTGGTTCCAGTCAGCCGCCGCGAGGGAGTATTTCGCGTAGGGGATGGTCTTGAAGTCCTCGTGGTTGGGACATGAAATCCAGAAGGACCGCCGCTCCCGGAACAGGTTGCCGTAGAAATAGCCGAAGTGCGCCTCCGGCTTCGCCCCGCAGCATGGGCAGGGCGCGAGCGGAATCTCCTCGAACGGCTTTGGCTGCGCCGTCATCGCCACGCTCCGTTCACAGGCTCACGCCGTTCGCAGGTCAGGCTCTTCCCGTATTCGTAGACGCGGCACTCCTTCTCCGTCAGTTCGCAATACGGATAGCAGTCCGTCGTGATTCCATGGCTTGTCACGGAAGTCTTGAGGTGTCGGCAGTCCACCCTGTCGGACGCGCTCATTCCGCCACCTCTTTCATCGATGCGGAGACGATATAGCCAAGGAAGTCTACCTTGCGATATTCGCCGCGATTGTCCTTGTAGACGAATGAGAGATTTCCTGGCTTGGAAGCGTCCGAGAGGTAGACAACCCCCGTGAAACGCCACAATTCCTTCCCACTCACAGAATCGTAGACGAAGACCTCTCGCTTCAGGTCGCTGTAGTTTGACCTGAAGTTCTTTTTCGTCATCTCCCAACCGTTCCCGCATCCGGCGACGAGCGCGGACGCGACAATGCCGAACAATAGGTTCTTCATCACTCAACCTCCCTTGTTTTCAGTTCAAGGAACTTGTCCTCCGTGTTAGAGTAGTCACCCTGCCTGAAGCGTTCCATCACCGTGTCCGCCGCCTCCTT
>CAVEVC010000174.1:0-11591 GCA_963618935.1 Clostridiales bacterium CCNA10
TCAAGAAGCGCGACGACGTCCACAAGATGGCCGCCGCCAACAAGGCGTTCGCGCATTACGCCTGGTAATTCGAAAGGTTCCTCTTTTTCGGACAAACGGAATCGCCGCGGCCGTCAGGGCTGCGGCGTTTTCATTTGCCCGCGGATTTTGGTATAATCGCCGAAACATGGCACTTTCCCTCCAGGCTCGTCAGCTCCAGCGTCAGGTCGCGACCCCCGCGATGATGCTTGAGTTCTCCCTCCTGCAGCTGCCCCTCGCCGAATTGCGCGAGGCGGTCAAGAAAGAGGTCGACTCGAATCCGGCCCTTGAGATCGAGCGCGACTTCAATCCCGGACGCGGCGCGCACGGCGCGTCCGAGGGCTTCGACTTCGAGCGCGTGGCGGCCGAAGGCGGCGAAAGTCTGGAAGACCATCTTCTCGGCGAGCTGCGGATGGACGGCGTCGAGGGCCGCGAACTCGAGCTCTGCCGCGCGATTGTTGCGGAACTGGATGACGACGGGCGGTTCAAGGGCTCGTATCCGGACTTGGTGATGACGACGGGGGGGACGGTCGCCGAACTTGAGGCGGCGCGGCGGCGCATCCTCTCGATCGACCCGAAGGGCTGCGGCGCGCGCGACCTCGCCGAGTGCTATCGCGCCCAGCTCGACCGGATCCCCGCCGCGAAGCGTCCCGCCGTCGAGAAGGCGCTCGACGAGCTCTCACGGGCGATTGCCGACGGAAATCTCGCGGCGTATCGTCCGTCCGACCCGCAGACCTTCCGGCTCCTCCAGTCGCTGGAGCCGTTTCCGGGTCGCCTTTACGACCGGCGGCGGGTCGAGACGGTGGTGCCGGACGTTCGGGTCGACGAGGACGGCACGGTCGAGGTCGACCAGGGCGACATTCCCGAGCTGCGCGTCTCGCCGAAGTATGTCGAGCTGGCGAAAGACCGCGAGGCCGACCCGGAGGCGCGCGCGTTCGCGGTGGAGAAGGTCAAGAAGGCGCGCGAGTTCCGGGCGGCGCTCATCCGCCGGCAGGAGACGATGGCGGCGATTGCCGAGATGGCGATCGGCGGTCAGCGGGCGTTCCTGACGCAGGGGACGGCCGGGCTTCGCCGGCAGACGATGAGCGAAATCGCCCGGAAGGCGAAGTGCGACGTCTCGACGGTCTCTCGTGCGGCGGCGCGCAAATACGTGAAGACGCCGCGCGGCACGGTGCCGCTGCGCAAGTTCTTCCCGCTCGTCGACCAGGCCCCGATCGAGAAGCTCCGCGAGATCCTCGAGGCGCTGCCGTCCCGTCCGCACGTCGCCGACAAGGACGTCGCGGAACGCATGAAGGCGGCCGGCTTCCCGATGGCGCGGCGGACGGTCGCGAAATACCGTCGGCGGTTCGGCCTCAGCGAGGGACGCTTGCCGATACGGCCGAAAAATGTGGTATAATACGCGGCAATTTTTCGGAAGGAAGGCAAACAGATGATCGACATCAAGAAGCTGAGGGAAGACTTTGACGCGACGGCGGCCGCGCTCGCGCGCCGCGGCGTCGCGAAGGAGACGCTGCAGAAGGCGAAGGACCTCGACGCGAAGCGCCGCGCCCTCGTCGGCGAGACCGAGGCCCTGAAGGCCAAGCGCAACGCCGCCTCGAAGGAGATCGGCAAGATCGCCAAGGAAGGCGGCGACATCGCCGCCGCGAAGGACGAGATGCGCAAGGTCGGCGACCGCATCGCCGAGATCGACCGCGACCTCGCCCGCGTCGACCACGACCTCCGCGAGACGCTCCTCATGATCCCGAACATTCCCGCCCCGGAGATCCCCACCGGCCTGGACTCGACGGCGAACGTCGTCGTCCGCAAGGTCGGCGAGTGGAAGGACCCGGCGTTCAAGATCCCGACGCACATCGAGATCGGCGAGAAGCTCGGCATCTTCGACTTCCCGCGCGGCGTCAAGCTCACCGGCACCGGCTTCCCGATCATCCTCGGCCAGGGCGCGAAGCTCCAGCGCGCGCTCATCCAGTACATGCTCGACCTCCACTGCCGCGAGCAGGGCTATACCGAGATGCTGCCGCCGTTCGTCGTCAACAGCGACTCCATGACCGGCACCGGCCAGCTCCCGAAGTTCGCCGAAGACCTCTACCACTGCGAGATCGACGACTTCTGGCTCATCCCGACGGCGGAAGTGCCGGTCACGAACTTCTACCGCGACGACATCCTGAACGGCAAGGACCTGCCGGTCAAGCTCACCGCCTACACGCCGTGCTTCCGCCGCGAGGCGGGCTCCGCCGGCAAGATGACGCGCGGGATGCTGCGCGTCCACCAGTTCGACAAGGTTGAGATGGTGAACTTCGTCCACCCCGACCACTCGTTCGAGCAGCTGGAGGTTCTCGTCAAGGAGGCGGAGGATGTCCTCACGGGCTTGGGTCTCCACTTCCGCGTCCTGCAGCTCTGCTCCGGCGACATGGGCTTCTCGGCGGCGAAGTGCTACGACCTGGAGCTCTGGGCCCCGGGCGAGCAGCAGTGGCTGGAGGTGTCGTCCTGCTCGTGCTTCACCGACTACCAGGCGCGGCGCCTCAACTGCCGCTTCAAGGACTCGGACGGCAAGACGAAGCTCGTGCACACGCTCAACGGCTCGGGCGTCGCCCTGCCGCGCCTCATGGTCGCGCTCCTCGAGCAGCGCCTCCAGGCCGACGGCTCGGTCCTCCTCCCCGAAGCGCTTCGCCCCTACATGGGCGGCGTCGACCGCCTCGTCCCCGTGAAGTAGGGCGGCCTAGCGGCGGGCGGAGCTGGGGCGGCCCGCGGCGGCGTCCTCCTTGGCGAGGGCGGCCAGCACGTCGTTCTCGGCGCGCAGCCGGAAGCCGCCGCGCGCGTCGGGGCCGAACGCCACGACGAGATCGCCGATGCGGTAGACGAGCTGCGGGAAGCGCGCGCCCGCCGCCTTCTTCTCCTCGGGCGTCACCTTGTAGTGTTCCGAAAGGGCCGTCCGAACGGACTCAAAGTAGTCCGCGTCGTCGAGGCCGCCGCTGCCGCCCTCGCTGAAGAGCGTGACGGCGAAGACGCCGCCGCGCTTCGCGTCGACGTCCGCCCTTCCGCGCGTGAAGCCGCGGAAGGGACGGCACTTCGCCCATTCGTAGTCGAGGAAGAAGCCCTTGGGACCCTTCTGCGGCACGACGAGCGGGACGCTTTCCGGCGGACGGCTCGCGAAGACGACGCCGCAGAACGCGCGCGGCGTCTCGTCCTTGAACCGCACGCCCGCATACAGGGCCTTGTCGGGCGGGCGGCGCGGATAGCGGCGGGAGTCCAGGGCCTTGCCGTCCTCTTCGGCGACCTGCCTCTCGGCGGCCCGCAGCGCCTCGGACTCCGCCAGGGCCTCCGCGCGCAGGTCCTCGCGCTCGACGGCGAAGGTGAGCCGGTCCCCGCTTTCGGCCACCACCACCGTGGCGCTGCCCATCGGGAATACGTATTCGCAGCCGGGCACGTCGGGGTCGAGCGGCAGCGTGGCGAACGGCTCGCACGTGAAGCGTTTCGACAGGAACGCGACGAGGTTGGTCGTCTCGGCGTCGTGCCGCGCGCCCGGCTTCGGCGCCAGCGCGCGGGAGAACTCGATGCGGTAGGGGCGGCGCGTCTTCGGCGTCACCCACACGAGCGGGTTCGCGCCCAGGGACATGAACGGCTTCTTGAGCGAGGGGCCGTAGACGGCGAAGGCGGCGCCGCGCTTCGCGACGGAATCGCCTGCGTCGCCGTCCAGCACCGTGCCCCAGCGCACGGCCGATCCGTCCTTCAGCGGCTCGCCGAAGCGGATGCCGGCGAAGCCGTTGAGCGGGCGCGCGTCGGGCTTCGCGCGCGCCTCGGCGACCTTCTCCAGCACGGCCTTGCGCCCGACCTCGCGCTCCTGCCAGATCTCCGCCGGGGTCTTCCTCTTCGGCTTCGGCGCGTCCGGCTCGGCCTCCCGCGCCGTCTCGGCGACGGCATCGGCCGGCTTCTTCTTCCCCTCCCGCCGCGCCGCCTCCGCCTCGGCCTTCTCCCGCGCCTCCTGCTCGGCGAGCAGACGGTCGTATTCGGCCTCCCGCGCAAGGCGGGCCGCGCGGCGCCGGTCGTACTCCTTCCAGCCGAAGTAGCCCGCCGCGCCTACAAGGGCCAGCAGGATGAGGATCGGGAGCGGCGAGCCCCGCCGCTTCGGCGGCCTGTTCGAGAGCGGTGCGCCGGGAACGAGCGGGGGGCGCCCCCCGGCGGCGGCGCTACTCCTTGTCCGCATGGCACTCATTGCAGGCCTTGCCCTTGTTGTGGTGCTTGGACTTCTTCTTGTCGTGGCACGAGACGCAGCTCTTGCCGCCGCTGTGCTGCGTCTTCTCGGGGGTGAGGTGCGGGCCCGGATGCTTGAACTTCTCGCGGATGCTCTCGCCGGCGACGCCGAAGTAGAAGCCCCGCGCCGGCAGGAGGTGCGAGTAGGCGAAGGCCTGCTCGGCGGGGTCGGTGGGCGTGACGCGCACCGTGAGCGTCCGGCCGTCCGGCAGCTCGCCGGAGGCCGTGAGCTGGAGGTTCGTGACGCCCGTCCACGACATCTTGTCGCCGAAGCTGATGGAGACGTCGGTCTCGAGCGCGTCGCCCGTGAACGCGCCGTCCACCTCGTAGTCGTCCGTGCCGTTGAACGTGATGTCGCCCGTGAAGCCGTCCTTGCGCAGGACGCACGCCTTGAAGCTCGCGCGGCCGTCCCGCACGAGGCAGGCGGACTGGAGGGCGAAGACCTCGAAGGAGGGCTCGGCCGGCGAGATGACGAGCGTGTAGTCGTAGTGCTCGCCGCCGAGGCCCGGCTGGTCGGCCACCGTCACGCAGTACGTGCCGGGCTCCTGGAAGGTGAACGTGCCGGAGGGGTCGCACTCGGCCTGGGGGATGCAGCCCTCGTAGAGCATGAACTTCTTGACGATCGGCAGGTCGTCGCTGCCGACGTTCTTCGTCACGTAGAGGCGGCCGGGCGTGTCGTCCCACGTCTCCAGGAGCGGCGCGACGGAGAGCGGCAGGCTGCCCATCGGGCCGTAGAGCTGCATCACGCCGTCGAGCGGCGAGCCCTCGCGGCGCGCGTAGAGCTCGAAGTGCCAGGCGCCGGGCTCCTCGATCGTGAAGACGTGGCGGTCGACGCGGCCGGGCATGTCGATCGAGCCGGTGCGGACGATCCGCCCCGGCGCGGCCTTGGGCGGCACGAAGGAGGCCGGCTGGGGGTAGCATTCGAAGGCGCGGTCGCGGGGCGCGTAGAGCGGGCGGTCGGTCTTCGCGTCGCGGCAGAAGGCGGTGTAGACGAAGTTGGGCCCGCCACGGAAGAGGTTGTCGTGGATCTTCAGCACGTAGTAGCCGTTCTCGGGGACCTTGTAGGCGAGGACGGGGTCGGGCAGGTAGTAGAAGTCGTCCGCATACGCCACCTCCCGTCCGCGCGCGTCGTAGAGGCGGAGGACGGGGTTGAAGAAGCCGGGCACGGCGTCGCCGAGGTAGGGGCAGAGCTCGCGGGCGACGACGGAGCAGACGAGCTGCTGGCCCTCCTCCAGGCGGAGCGTGTAGCTGTCGGTCTCGCCGGGCCAGATCTGCCCGTCCAGGTGGATCGGCAGGGGCTGCGGCCTGATGTCCGGCGGCAGGTGGAGGACGTGCGGCAGGGAGATGCGGTTGTCGCGGGCCGGGATGACGAAGAAGGGCTCGCCGACGTGCGGCTCCTTCGTGACGAAGAAGGGATGGGGGGCGCTCGCGCTGCTGCCGTCGTAGAGGAAGATGTCGCGCAGGCCGGGCGGCGCGTCCGCGGCCGCCTCCACGTCGAGGATGAGCAGGTGGTTGAGCGCGGGCGTGTCCTGCGGGTAGCGCTCGGGGGTGTAGAGGTCGCGGGCGACGATCTGCAGCTCCAGGTCGTCGAGGGCGTCGAGGAAGAACCACCAGTCGCATTCCTGCCAGTCGGTCTCCTTGATCGTGGCCTCCGGCGGCAGCTTGCGGTGCTTCTTCGGGTCGACCTTCTTCTCCAGGATGTCGTAGAGCCAGTTGCGCACGAAGGACCGCTCGGTCCGGCCCGCCGCGCGGGGGAAGCCGGGCACGGGGACGATGCGCGTCACCTTCACGCCCTCGCCGGTGATCCAGGCGCCGCGCACGCCCCACACGGCGTCGCCGCCCATGACGACGCGGGTCGTCGTGCCGGCCTGGACGCTCGACGGGTGGTAGTAGCCCGGCTTGGGGAGGGCGAGGGCGGCCGCGGCGAGGAGGCCGGCGGCCGCGAGGACGGTGCTGCGCGCGCTAGACATAGATCTCCTTCAGGCGTCCGCATTCGGACTTCACGGTGGGGCTCATGACGGGGCCGTACTCCTTCAGCCACTTGGGGTTCGGCAGGCGGTCGTCCGGGTCGACGCCCGCCAGCTCCATGATCGAGCCGAGGAAGTCCTGCGGCGTGACCGGGCGCTCCTTGACGTGGTCGCTCGTCTCGTCGCTCTTCCCGACGACGCAGCCGCCCTTGAAGCCGCCGCCCGCCACGAGCGCGGAGAAGCAGCGCGGGAAGTGGTTGCGCCCGCCGTTCCACGGCGGCTGGCGGTCCACCTTCGGCACGCGGCCGAACTCGCCGCTCACCCACACGACGGTCGAGTCGAGGAGGTCGTGCTCCTTGAGGTCCTGCAGAAGGGCCGCGATGGCCATGTCGAGGTTCAGGGTGGGCTGGCGCATCGTCTCGAAGTGGCGCTTGTGCGAATCCCACATGCCGTGGTTGATGGAGACGTAGGGCACGCCGTATTCGACGAGGCGGCGGGCGGCGAGGAGGCGCTGGCCGATTTCGGTGTAGCCGCCGCCCTGCGTCGTGCCGTAGCGCTTGCGCAGCGCGTCCTTCTCGAGCGAGAGGTCGAAGGTGGAGGCGGCCTTGCCGAGGATGATGCCGCGCGCGGCCGCGCCGGCGGCCTCGAACGCGGCGTCGGGCGGCAGACGGTCGAGCGCGCCGCAGCGGGCGAAGCGCTCCTCGATCTTCTCCTTGAGCTGCTTCGGGCGCAGCCCGCCCGGGTACATGCCGCCCGGCGGCACGATGCCGTCCACCTCGAACTGCCGGGCGGCCGCGCTGCCGCCGGTGACGAGCGGCGCGTACGCCTCG
This sequence comes from Clostridiales bacterium CCNA10, assembly GCA_963618935.1. Classification (GTDB taxonomy): domain Bacteria; phylum Verrucomicrobiota; class Kiritimatiellia; order RFP12; family UBA1067; genus RUG572. The sequence goes on from CAVEVC010000174.1 coordinate 7,064, forward strand.
CCGAGGAAGCCCACGTCCGAGAAGCGTCCCTTCCCCTGGGTGAGGATCACGAACGGCGGCAGCTCGCCCTCGTAGCGGAGGTCGGACGGGACGGAGTTCTTCTTGCCCGGGCCCTGCACGCGCGAGGAGGAGATGAGCGCGCCGACCGAGGGGTACGTCACGCCGCCGCCGGGGTTGCGCCCCGTCTGCATCAGGTAGGCGGCCGTCTCGTGGCCGAAGTGCGGGTGCGTCATCGAGCGGATGATCGAGTAGAGGTCCGCGCACTTCGCGAGCTCCGGCATCCATTCGTGCAGCTCGGCGCCGGTGTTCGTCTTGACGGTCTTCAGGCCGTTGTTGTAGTCATGCGGCGCGTCCGGCTTCGGGTCGAACGTCTCCAGCTGGCAGGGGCCGCCCCCCAGCCAGATCTCGATGACGCTCTTGGCGAACTTCCGCGACGCGGACTTGCTTTTGTCAGGCGTGCTCATATGCGGTAGAGGAATTCACGGGAGTTGAGGATGTACCACGCGGCGTCGCGGGCGCTGATGCTGTTCTTCTGGTCGAGGTAGAACAGCTCGTCCTTCACCGGGGGGCGCGAGAGGAAGCGCATGTAGAGGTCGACGATCTGGTCCTTGTGCGACAGCGCCTTGAACTCGGCGCGCCCGACCATGCGGCCGAGGTTGCGCCAGATCCTGCTGGAGTTGTAGAGGTAGAGCCGCTGCTTGGCGGTGATCGCGTTGTTGCGCTCCTCCAGGAGGCCCGTGTCGCGCGCCGGCCGCCCGAAGAGGAGCAGGAAGGCGCTCGCGATCGAGCCGTCCTCCACGAGGATCGACTTGCGCGCGGGCGGCAGGAAGGAGTAGGGCTCGGGGGCGGTGGAGCCGAAGGAGCGGACGGCGCCCGTGAGCGAGCAGATCGCGTCGTCCAGCACCTCCGCGTCGAGGCGGCGCGCCGGGAAGCCGCCCTTGCCCGGGCCCCGCCGGTAGTCGGAGTGGTTGAAGACGTGGCGCAGGAGCGGCTTCAGGCGCCAGCCGCCGCTGCGGAAGGCGGAGACCCAGCGGTCCAGCTCGCCCCCCTTCGCGAGCGTGCCGTAGATCCACCAGTGGACGCGCTGGACGGGCGTGGCGAAGAACTTGGGCGCCAGCGGCCCTTCCAGCTCGGCCATGAACGCATTGGGCGTCGCGTCCTCCGGGCCCGGCTTCAGGTAGACGACGACCTCCTTCCACTCGCGCGTCGACTTGAAGCCCACGCGCGAGAAGTAGCGCGCGTACTTGTCCGTCGGCTCGAGGAGGAGCGCGGAGGAGACGGCCTCGGAGATGCCCGCGGGCGTCTTCTCCGCCGTCGCGCGCAGGAAGTTGACCTCCGGCACGCGGAAGTTGCTGCCGCGCGCGAAGAGCATCGCGCGCGCGAAGTCGTTCCACGGCTCGTCGCGCAGGATCGACTCGCGGATGCGGCGGTGGTAGACGTAGACGGCGTTGGGCCAGAGGTTGATCGGGAACTCGCTCTTCACGCGCAGGACGTCGCAGTAGCGCATCGACCAGTAGTCGGCGTAGTCGTCCGAGTCGAGCAGCTGGTCGACCAGCTTCTCGCGCTTCCGGACGTCGCGCGACGTCGTGTAGGCCGTCACCTCGTCGGGCGTGGGGATGCGCCCGCAGATGTCGAGGTAGAGGCGGCGGCAGATGAGGAAGTCCGCGGCCTGCCCGCCGTTCGGCGCGAAGACCTTCATGTCGCCGCCCGGCGCGGCGAAGCCGTCCCGGAAGAGCGCCACGGCGGCCGCACTTCCAAGAAACGCCCTACGCGAAATCTGCATGTCCTAGCTCCTTTCCCTGGCTACACGATCCAAGGCACGCACAATTATATACCAATCCGCCGCCAGCCGCAAGGGCCGCCCGATGGTAGGTGCCGACGTCCCCGGCGGCCCGCCCGTTGGTAGGGGCCGACGTCCCCGGCGGCCCGCCCGTTGGTCGGGGCCGACGCGGATGGGGCCGGCGGACGCGACAAGCGCGTCCCTCCCGTCCGGACGCCACGCGCCGGGGGCGGCGCGGGTACGTTGCGCGCCATCCATAGGCTCCGTCGGATCCTTCGATCTTCGTCAGACCCGCTTTCCAGCTTCATGCGGCTAGGCGGTAAAAACGCAATCGCTCGGCATCCGCCAGTCCCCGCGCGGGGAGAGGTTGATGCTGCCCACCTTCGGGCCGTCCGGCAGGCAGTTCCGCTTGAACTGCTGCGCGTAGAAGCGCCGGAAGAACACGTCGAGCCACCGCCCGACTGTCGCCGCGTCGTAGGCGCCCGCGAACGCCGTCTCCGCCAGGCGGCGGATCTTCTCCTTCCCCGCCCCCCGCCGCAGGAAGTGGTAGAGGAAGAAGTCGTGCAGCTCATAGGGACCCACCTTGTCCTCCGTCACCTGCGCGATGGAGCCGTCCGCGTTCGCCGGGAGCAGTTCGGGCGAGACCGGCGTCGCGAGGATGTCGCGGAGCGCCTGGGCGGCCAGGGCGGGATCCGGCGCGGCCGTGCCGCCCCCCGCCTCCGCCAGGCGCGCCTCCGCATACCAGTCCACGATGTACCGCACAAGCGTCTTCGGCACGCCGCCGTTGACGCCGTACATGCTCATGTGGTCGCCGTTGTAGGTACACCATCCGAGCGCGAGCTCGGAGAGGTCGCCCGTGCCGATCACGAGCCCCCCCAGCTGGTTGGCCTTGTCCATCAGCAGGTAGGTGCGCCCGCGCGCCTGCGTGTTCTCGTAGGTGACGTCGTGGACCGCCTCGTCGCGCCCCAGGTCCTTCAGGTGCTGCCGCGCCATCGGCGTGATGTCGATCGTCTCCAGCGGCACGCCCAGCCCCGCGCAGAGCCGTTCGGCGTTCCCCTTCGTGCGCGCCGTCGTGCCGAACCCCGGCAGCGTGAAGGCGTGGATGCCCGTGCGGGCGAGACCCAGCCGGTCGAACGCCTCCACGCACACGAGGAGCGCAAGCGCGCTGTCGAGCCCGCCCGAAAGCCCGATCACGACGTCCCGGCACCGGATCGCCTCCAGGCGCGTCGCGAGCCCCGTGGACTGGATGGCCAGGATCTCCTCGCAGCGCGCGTCCCGGCCGGCCCGCGCATTCGGCACGAACGGGTGCGGCTCGACGGGTCGCCGCAGGGGCCCCTCCGCGCCGTCCGCGCCCCGCCCGCCGTCCACGCGGATCCGCCGGACCTCCCCCACCGTGCGGGCGGCGCTGCGGAACGCGAAGTTGGCGGAGCGCTCGAAGTCGAGAAAGCCGATGTCCACGTCCGCCGCCGTCAGCTGCGGCGTGCGCATGAACCGCCGCCCTTCCGCGAGCAGGGCGCCGTTCTCGGCGACGAGGGCATGCCCGCCGAAGACGAGGTCCGTCGTCGACTCGCCCACCCCGGCCCCCGCGTAGACGTAGGCCGCGAGGCAGCGGGCGGACTGCCCGAGGACGAGCGAACGGCGGTATTCGGTCTTCCCCACCAGCTCGTTCGACCCGCTCAGGTTCAGGACCACGTTGGCCCCGCGCAGGGTGAGGCGCGTCGAGGGCGGGTTCGCCGTCCACATGTCCTCGCACAGCTCCACGCCGACGACCGCGCCGTCCCCCCGATCGAAGACGAGGTCGCTGCCGAACGGCGCCCGCGCGCCCGCCAGCTCGATTTCGTCCTCCGCCGCCTCCAGCGCGCTCGCGAACCAGCGCGACTCGTAGAACTCGTGGGTGCTGGGCAGGTAGGTCTTGGGCACGACGCCCACGAGGCGGCGGCCCGCGACCACGGCGGCGCAGTTGAAGATGCGCCCGCCCACGCGCACGGGGAGGCCCACGGCGACGAGCCCGTCGCCGCAGTCCGGGATCAGCTCCGCGAGCGCCCGCTCGGCGGCTTCGAGGAGGTAGGGCTGGTAGAAGAGGTCCGCGCACGTGTAGCCCGTCAGGCACAGCTCGGGGAAGACGGCCGCCTGCACGCGCTCCGCGGCCACCTGCCGCAGCAGATGGCGGATCGCCGCGAGATTGGCCCCCACGTCCGCCGGGCGCACCGCCGGCACGGCCGCCGCGACGCGCAGATACTCGTTTCGTTCGGTTTTCATGACATCTCCTGATTCAACAATCCCGCCCCGGCATCCGCCAAAACCAATTTCATCCGCCGCCTCAGGACAAGGGCTCGGAAAAGAATAGCACAGTCTCCCCCCGCAGTTCCAACACATTTCGCACCTTTTTCGGAAAGGCCCGGCACGGACCCCAACGGGAGGGCCGCAATTCATTGCGGCCGCCGTCCCCTGCCCCCCACCCCGCCACGCGCCGAGGGCGGCGCGGGTACTGCGCGCGGGGCGCCTCGACGGAAAACGCCGGACCCCTTTCGGAATCCGGCGCTCCGTGCGGCCTCTGTCCGCACATCCTCCCCTGCCTTACATGTTCGAGAAGAACTGGAAGGAGGCGTAGGCGTCCTGCCCGTGCTCGCAGAGGTCGAGTCCCTTGAGCTCGGTCTTCTCCGAGACGCGCAGCAGCTTCATCCTCTTCAGCGCGTAGAACAGCACGAGGCCGAGGCCGAACGCCCAGAGGCAGGTCATGCCGACGCC
>CAVEVC010000175.1:0-11102 GCA_963618935.1 Clostridiales bacterium CCNA10
GGTGCCGAAGGTGTAACTCCCCGAAAGGGTCGGGGACGATCTCTCAGGCAAAAGGACGGAAAGGAAAGAAACATGATGCAGGCAGCCACGTGGCTGGATTCGTTCACGGAGTACGTGAACTTGGTCGACGACAAGGTCTGGGGCACCTCGTTCGAGGTGGGCGGGTTTCCGGTTCCCCTTCTGATCATCCTCATCCTCTTCGGCGGGATCTGGCTGACGATCCGCCTCTGCGGGATGCAGTTCGTGCAGCTGCCGCGCGCGCTGAAGTACATGTTCAAGAACGAGAAGGTCGAGCACGGCGCGAAGGGCGAGGTGACGAGCTTCGGGGCCCTCTGCACCGCCCTCTCGGCGACGATCGGCACGGGCAACATCGTCGGCGTCGCGACGGCCTACGTCGCGGGCGGCCCGGGCGCGATCTTCTGGATGTGGCTCGCCGCGCTCTTCGGCATGGCGACGAAGTATTCCGAGGGCCTGCTCGCGGTCAAGTACCGCGACCACGACCCGGTGACGGGCCACGTCCTCGGCGGCCCGTTCTACTACATCGAGCGCGGCATGAAGGGCTTTCTCGGCATCAGGAACTGGAAGTGGCTCGCGTGCGTCTTCGCGTTCTTCGGCTGCTGCGTCGGCCTCTTCGGCATCGGCACGTTCTCGCAGGTGAACTCGATCTGCGGTTCGATCAAGCAGTTCTTCGACCCGAACACGGAATGCGCCGTGACGATCCTCGGCAACGCCTACAGCTGGTCGACCGTGATCGCGTCCGTCGTCCTCGCGGTCGTCGTCGGGCTGGTGCTGATCGGCGGCCTGAAGCGCATCGCGAAGGTGAGCGAGAAGGTGATCCCGCTCATGGTCGTCCTCTACGTGGCGTTCGCGATGATCCTCGTGTGCTACAACTACAAGGCGATCCCCGGGGCGTTCCTGACGATCGTCAAGAGCGCGTTCGGCTTCCAGGCGGCGGCGGGCGGCGTCGTCGGCGCGGTCATCGTGGCGATGCAGAAGGGCATCGCGCGCGGCATCTTCTCGAACGAGGCCGGCCTCGGCTCGGCCCCGATCGCGGCGGCCGCCGCGCAGACGAAGGAGCCCGTGCGCCAGGGCCTCGTCTCCATGACCGGCACCTTCCTCGACACGATCATCGTCTGCTCGATGACCGGCCTCGCGCTCACGCTCACGCACCAGCCGGTCTCCGCCGAGTCCTTCAAGGGCGTCGCCGAGCTCTACAACGCGAACGCCGCCGAGGGCGCCGCCGCGACGATGAAGGCCTTCGCCGTCGGCATCCCGTTCCTGCCGGCGTGGACGACCGACCTGATGGTCATGATCTCGCTCGTCCTCTTCGGCTTCACCACGATTCTCGGCTGGGACTACTACTCCGAGCGCTGCCTCGAATACCTGACGAACGGCCGCATGGGCCCCGTCTACGTCTACCGCTGGCTCTACATCCTCGCCGTGTTCATCGGGCCTTACATGACGATCTCCGCCGTGTGGGGCATCGCGGACATCTTCAACGGCCTGATGGCCGTGCCGAACATGATCGCGCTCCTCGCGCTCTCCGGCGTCGTCGCGGCGGAGACGAAGAGCTACTTCAAGCGCCTCAAGGCCGGCGAGATCGCGGAGTGACCCGCACCGGGAAGACGGCCTGGAGAGGGGCGCCCGCGACCGTGCGGGCGCCCTTCGTTTATGCTATACTGTGCGCATGAAAGCGAAGAGACTGATGGTCGTGGCGGCGCTTGGCCTTTCCCAGGCCGTGGGGGCGGCGCCTTTCAGGGACGGTGACAGGGTCGTGTTCTGGGGCGACTCGATCACGCACGGCGGCTCCTACGTGAAGATGCTCGCCGACTTCTACCTGACGCGCTACCCCGACCGCGCCGTGCGCTTCTACAACGCGGGCGTCGCGGGCGACAACGCGGGGGCCGCGCGGACGCGCTTCGAGGAGGACGTCCGCCGCCGGGACCCCACCGTCGTCGCGCTCATGTTCGGCATGAACGACTCGTGGCGCGACATGTACAGCCCCGCGCGGATGTCCGACCCGAAGGTCCGGGCGCAGCTCCCCGCCCGAGAGAAGGCGTGCTACGCCAACTACACGAACAACCTCGCGAAGCTCGCGCAGGTCCTCCGCGCGGAGACGCCCGGGGCGCGCCTCATGTTCCTCACGCCCACGCCGTATGACGAGACGGCCGTGCAGAAGGGCCCCAAGCCGACGCCCGCGCTGAAGGGCACGGTGGCGGCGCTGAAGCGCTTTGCGGACTTCGGGAAGGCGCTTGCCGCCGAGACCGGAAGCGAGGCCGTCGACTGGAACGCCGCCTACCAGGCCCTCGTCGTCGCCGAGCAGCGGAAGAACCCCGCGTTTTCGTTCGTGCGCCCGGACCGCGTCCACCCCGCCGCGCCCGGCCACCTCTTCATGGCGTACGAGTTCCTGAAGGCGCAGGGCGCGACGAACCCCGTCTCCGCCGTCGCCGTCTCCGCGAAGGACGGCGCCGTGGCGCGGAGCGTCAACGCCGCCGTGAGCGCGTTCGCCCGGACGGCGGACGGCTGCGCGTTCACGGTCCTGGAGCGGGCCCTTCCCTGGCCCATCCAGAAGGACGCCGAGGCGGCGCTGCCGCTCGCGCGCATCCTGGAGGACCTGAACCGCGAGACGCTCGCCGTCACGGACCTGGAGAAGGGCGCCCGCTACGCGCTCCTCATCGACGGCGAGGAGGTCGGCACGTGGACGGCGGGCGAGCTCGGCTTCGGCGTCAACCTCGCGATGAACCCGAAGACGCCGCAGTTCAGGCAGGCCGCCGCCGTCGAGCGCGCGAACGCCGCGCGCTGCGCGATCGAGCAGGACGAGCTGCGCATGTTCGCCGCGTCCCGCTGGTACCTGCGCCTGCGCAAGGTGGATCCGGACGACTTCGCGGCCGTCCAGTCCCACTACGACGGCCTCAAGGACAAGACCGGCTACTTCGAGCGCCGCCTCCCCGACTACATCCGCGGCTACGGCAAGCGCGCCGCGCTGGAGCAGGACCAGGACGCGCGCTGGTCGGCGCTCCTGAAGCTGCGCGCGCCGAAGCCCCACCGCTACGAGCTCAAGCGCCTCCCGGCCGTCGATCCCGACGCCGCGCCCCGGAACCCCACCGTGCGCCACATCCAGCGGACGATGAAGGCGATGGCGGACTCGACGGCGGCGCGCCCCGCGCACGTGCGCATCCTCTTCTACGGGCAGTCCATCGTCGGCCAGCACTGGTCGCGCCAGGTGATGGAGGAGCTGACGCGGCGCTACCCGACGGTGAAGTTCGAGGTGCAGAACCGCGCCATCGGCGGCTACGGGGCCGAACGCCTGAGCCGCACGGCGGAAAGCGACCTCTACCCGTTCTATCCCGACCTCCTCTTCTTCCACGACTACGGCAGCCTCGCGAAGTACGAGGAGATCGTGAAGAAGGTGCGCGAGACGACGACCGCCGAGATCGTCCTCTGGTCCAGCCACCTCTCGCGCGGACAGCGCCCGCGCGAAATGCTCGCCGAGCGCGACGCGCGCACGAAGACGATCGCCGGCATCGCATCGCGCTACGGCACGATGTACGTGGACCTCAACCGGAAGTGGTGCGAGATGCTGCTGCGGAACGGCTGGGCCGAGTACGACCTGCTGGCGGACAGCATCCACATGAGCGGCAAGACGCCCGCGCTCGACCTCTACGCGCAGTTCATCTACGAGGACATGGCGCGCCTGCCGGGCGCGGAGGCCGAACCCGCCGTGAACGGCTCCGTCGAGACGGTCCCCCTCGACGACCCGCGCGTGAAGGTCGCCGCCGACGGTTCGCTCGCCCTCGCCTTCACGGGCAACCGCGTCGTCGCGGTGTCGGACGGGACGGGCGCGGCCGGCGCGGCCGGCACGGTGGCCCTCGACGGACGGGACCCGGCGACGTTCCCGGAACTGTGGTACACGACGCGCCCGGGGCGCGGCCCGATGTGGATGCCGTTCGTCGACCACGTGGACATCGACGCGCCGGCGGTGGCGGAGGACTGGACGCTCACCTTCCTGGAGGGCACGAAGCCGGACGCCAACCCGATCCTCTACTCCGTCGTCGGCAGCGTGACGGGTCCGGACGGCACGGGGAACACGCGCGAACGCTTCCGCTCGACGTCCGGCCGCGCGGTGCTCGACCCGAAGGACATCAACTGCGTCTGGCAGTACAGCTACGCGAAGAAGGAGGCGAAGCCCGGCTTCCAGGTGAAGTGGCAGACGAGGCCGCTCTTCGCCGCGCCCTACGCGCCCGCCGCCGCCGGGACGCGCACGACGCTTGTGCAGAACTGCGCGAACGGGCCGCACACGCTGACGCTCGCCGCGAAGGGCGGCCGCCTCGGAATCGGCGGCTTCATCGTCTACGCGCCGCGCCGCTGAAAGATGGACGCGGCCCCGCACAAGAAGCTCCTCTACCTCCACGGCTTCGCCTCCTCCGGCGCAAGCGGCACCGTGGCGCTGCTGCGGCATGCGTACTGGGACCGCCGGAAGGCGGACAAGGTCGTCGTCCTGGCGCCCGACATCCCCGTCGACCCGGCGGAGGCGCTGCCGATGCTGCGGCAGCTGGCCGCGCGCGAGCAGCCCGCGCTCGTCGTCGGCACGTCGATGGGGGCGATGTACGCGCAGCAGCTGCGCGGCTTCGAGCGCGTCTGCATCAACCCCTCCTTCGGCATGTCGAAGCTCTACTCCCGCCTCTCGGTGGGGCGCCACAAGTGGCTCAACCCCCGGAAGGACGGCGCGCTGACGTTCCAGGTCACCAAGGAGGTCATCGCCCACTTCGCCGAGATGGAGGCGCACCAGTTCGACGGGCTGGACGAGGTGGACCGGCTCTTCTGCCACGGGCTCTTCGGCGATGCGGACGAGTTTGCCGTCGAGGCGCGGCCGATCTTCGAGCGCCACTATCCCGGCATGTCCCAGACCTTCGCGGGCGGCCACCGCATGAACGCCGAACTCGTCCACGCCGTCCTCTTCCCCTTCATCGATTCGCTCGGCGTGCTGTAGGCCGTTCGACTGTCGGCCACCACGCGCCGGGGGCGGGCCGCCGGGGACGTCGGCCCCTGCCACCCACCGTCCCACCCCATCTGGCCCCGCTGTTGGCCTTGGTACACGCGGGCCCCGACGTTGGCCCGGCGCGCGATGTACCCGCGCCGCCCTCGGCGCGTGGCGTCCGAATGCCTCAGCCGCTGCTCGACGACTCGACCCAAGGAGCTTCGGCGCGCGTGCAGGGACGCCTCGTTTGTGCTAAACTGGAAAGCCCATGACACGCGAAGAAATCGAAGCGAAGCTGAAGGAGACGGTGGTCGCCTCCCTTGACTTGGAAGACCTGGCGCCGGAGGACATCGGGACGGACGTGCCGCTCTTCGGCGAGGGCCTTGGACTTGACTCCATCGACGCCCTGGAGCTCGGCATGGCCGTGAAGAAGGCGTTCGGCGTTTCCTTCTCCTCCAATCCCGCCGACAACAGGCGGATTTTCCGTTCGGTCAAGACGCTGGCCGACTACGTTGAAGCCCGGCAGAAGGCCTGAGACATGACGGACGCAGAAATCGAGAAGACCATCAAGGGCATCCTCGTCGCCGAGTTCGCGTGCGACCCCGCCGCGCTCAGGCCTGAGACGGACCTCTTCACGGAGCTCGACCTCGACTCCATCGACGCCGTCGACCTCGTCGTGCGCCTCCAGCAGGAGACGAAGAAGCGGGTCGCCCCCGAGGACTTCCGCCAGATCCGCACGCTCGCGGACGTGACGAAGGCCGTCTCGAAGCTCGTGAACGAACCGTGACGTTCCTCCGCCGATACGCTCCGTGGATGGTGTTGGCGGCGTGCATCGCCGCCGCGCTTGTCTTCAGGCGCTTCGCCTACGTGGCCTGGTACCCCGTCCTGATGAGCGCCGCCGTGGCGGGCGGCTTCGCGTTCTCGCTCCTGGGGCGGGAGCCCCTCTGCCTCGCGCTCGCGCGGAAGATCCCGCCCCACGTGCTGCCGGAGGGCGCGGAGCGGTACTGCCGGGCCTACACGGCGTTCTGGGCGGCGTGGCTCGCGGTGAACGGCCTGATCGCGTGCGCGACGATCTACGCGCCGGGCCCCGTCTGGCGTCTGGAGCGGGCGGGGCTCGACGTGCCGTGCGCATGGGTCGTCTGGAACTGCTGCCTCTCCTACGGCGCGACGGGGCTGATCGTCCTCGCGGAGATGCTGTACCGCCGCCGCCGCTTCGCCGTCACGTTCCACACGTCCGGCTCCACCGCGCGGCCGAAGGCGGTCGTGAAGCCGTTCGCCACGCTCGCGAAGGAGGTCGCCTACCACCGCGCCCGCCTGCCGTGCCTGAACGCGCCGGGCGCGAAGCCGGTCTTCCTCTCCACCGTCGAGCCGCAGCACCTGTACGGGAGGCTCTGGCGCGTCCTCCTGCCGCGCGCGGCCGGGTGCGCGGCCGATCCCGAGGTGATCCGCACGCCCGAGTCGCTGCTCGCGAAGATGCGCGCGGCGGAACGGGCCGTGCTCGTGACGACGCCGAGCTTCCTCGTCCGCTTCTGCGCGTATGCGGACCAGTACGACGTGCCTCGGAACTGCGTGGAGGTCGTGACGTCGGGCGCGCTTCTGGCGGCGGCGGCGAGCGCGGCGTCGCGCCGCGTCTTCGGCGTCGCGCCGCTGGAGATCTTCGGCAGCACGGAGACGGGCGGCGTCGCGTGGCGGCGGCAGGGCGGCGCGGCGCCGGGCGACGGATTCGACTGGACGGTCTTCGGTCCCGTGAAGGTGCGTGCGGACGCGGAGGGCCGCCTCTTCGTCGATTCGCCGTTCTCGTTCCAGCGCGGGTTCACGATGGGCGACGGCGCGGCGCTGGCGCCGGACGGGCGGCGCTTCCGCCTCCTTGGGCGGCGGGACCGCCTCGTGAAGATCGCCGAGCAGCGCGTCTCGCTCCCCGAGATGGAGGAGCAGATGGGGAGGCTCGCCGAGGTGCGGGAGGCGGCGCTCGTCGCGCTGGACGGTCCGCACGGCCCGTACCTGGGCGCGGTGGTGGCGCTTGACCCCGGCGCCGTGGACGTTGCCGTGGGCAAGCGCGCGCTCGCGCGTGCGCTGCGCCGCCTCCTCCTGCCGCTCTTCCCGAAGGGCGCCGCGCCGAAGCGCTACCGCTTCGTCCGGGAGATCCCGCGCAACGCGCAGGGGAAGGCGCCGGCGGCGCGGCTGCGGCAGATCCTCGCATCGAACCTCGTGGAGCCGTTCGTCCTCGACGAGGTCGAGACGGATACGACGTGGACGGCGGAGCTTGTCTTCGATGCGGACGCGCCGTACTTCAAGGGGCACTTCCCCGGCTGCGCCGTGCTGCCGGGCGTCGTGCAGCTCGGGATCGCGCACCACTTCGCGGAACAGTTCCTGCGCCGCGCGGTGGCGCTCGCGTCCGTGAAGAAGATGAAGTTCACGCACGTGGTCGTGCCGGGCGCGCGCGTGCGGCTGACGCTCGCGCGGCTCGCCGAGAACGAGGTTTCCTACGAGTACCGGAAGGGGGATGCGGCATGTTCAAGCGGCGTGATGTGCTTCTGAGGCGGCTGGCGGCGGGGTGGGCGTGCCTGCTGCTCGGCTGGGCCTGTCCCCTTGCCCTGCACGCCGCCGCGCGCGACGACGGCATGCCTGAGCGGGCGGCGGGGACGTTCGTGCAGCGCAAGACGCTCGCCGACGTGGACGTGACGATCACGTCGCGCGGCACGTTCCGCTTCGAGAAGGGACGCCTCTTCGAGTGGAACACGCAGGAACCGCTGCCCTCCACCTTCCTCGCCACGCCCACGAACTACGCGATGACGGTGAACGGCCGGACGACGTCGCACCGCCTGGAGAGCAGCGTCGGCTCGATCGTCCAGATCTTCGAGATCAAGGAGGTGAAGGCGTTCGTGAAGAGCGTGACGGCGGCGCCCGCGACGGGCTTCCCGGACCGGGTGTCCGTCGCGTTCAGGAACGGCGACCGGCTGGAGATCGAGCTGAGGCGATGAAGGGTCTGCGCGTCGCCCTGGGCCTTCTGCTCGCCGCGTCCGCCGGCGTGCTCGCGTGGCGCGCGTGCGGCGGGCTGCGGGTCGAGACCGACCTGGCCTCGCTCGTCTCGGCGGAGAGCCTGCCGGCCCTGCGCGACGTCTCGGCGGGCAGGACCCGCCAGGGGCGCCTCCTCTTCGAGGGGCCCGACGCGGACGCCGTGCGCGCGGCGGCGGACGCCTTTTCGTCGAACCTTCCCGCGCGCGCGGCCTTCGACCTGCGGGCGGCCCTGCACGCGCTTGCGGGGCGGACGGCGGGCCTCCTCTCGGCGGAGACGCGCGGCCTTCTGCGCGCGGGCCGGTACGGGGAGGTCGCGGCGGCTTCGGCGGCGCGCCTCTTCGGCCCGGCGCCGCCGCTCTTCTCGGTGAAGGACGATCCGTTTCTGCTCGCGACGGACTACGTGCTGGCGCTCCAGAAGGACCTCCCGCCGGGCTGGTCGCTGCGGGACGGACATCCCGTCTGCACGCGGGACGGCGCGCACTTCCTGCTGCTCGACCTGGAGACGGAGGGGCTTTCGCTGGACGCGGCCGACGCCGTCCGCCGCCGCGCGGAGGCGCGCAGCGCGGCGGCGGCGGACGGCGTGCGGATCTGGTGCTGCGGTCCGCTGTTCCATACGGCGCGCGCCGCCGTGCGGGCGAAGGCGGAGGTCAACGTCCTCTCGGGCGTGTCGGTCGCGTGCGTCGTCCTCATCGGCGCCCTGCTCTTCCGGTCGCTGCGCTTCGTGCCCCAGCTGCTGTTCGCCGTCGGGGCGTCCTTCCTCGTGGCGTCGGGCGCGCTCTTCGCCGTCTATCCGCGTCCGCACGCGCTGACGTTCGTCTTCGGGACGACGCTCATCGGCCTCGCCGTCGACTACGTCTACCATGCGCGCGCCGCCGGGGGCGCGGTCCGCGTCGCCCGTCCGCTCGGCGTCTCGCTCCTGACGACGCTCGCCTGCTTCACGCCCCTGCTCTGTTCAGAGGTCGCCGCCCTGCGGCAGATGGCGCTCTTCACGATGGCGGGCCTGGGGACGGTCTTCATGGCTGTCTTCGCCTGGGGCCCGTGCGGGCCGGGCCTCCCGGCGGTGGCGGAACCGCCGCCGCGCGCGCGCGGGCGCGGAGGGCGCGTCGGACGCTGGGCGCGCGCGCTTCTCCTGTGCGGCGCCGCGCTTGGCCTCTTCCGCCTCGGCGTCTCCACGAGCCCGACGGCCTTCTACCGGCCGGACGCCTTTCTCGCGGCGGGCGAGCGGCGGCTTCTGGAGCTGGGCCCGGCGGCGGGCGTCCGGGTCGCGCTCGTCACGGGCGACTCCCTGCAGGCGTGCCTCGAACATGAGGAGGCGGCCGGGCTGAAGGGGCTTTCGGCGGTCATTCCGTCCGTCAAGCGCCAGCGCGAGAACGCGGCCTTGGTCGCGCGGCTCGCCGTGCACGAGGGGGCGCGCTACGCGGCGCTGACGGGGCTGCGCGTGTCCGCCGAGGTGGCGACGAATGGATTTCTCGATGCGGAGGCGGCGGCGACGGGCGCGCTGAAGCGTTTCGTCGCGCCGTTCCACCTCGCGCCGGCGCGCCTTGTCGCGCCCTGTCCGGAGGGATTCGTCCCGGCGGATCCGCACGTCGTGGTCCTCGATCCGCGCGCGGCGCTGGAGGACCTCTTCGCGCGCTTTCTCGCGTCCACGTGCCGCCTGCTCGGCGTTTCGCTGGCGCTGCTCGCCGTTCTCCTTTTGGCGCTCTTCCGCAGGAGGGTCCTCCTGTATGCCGGACCCGTGGCGGCGTCGGTGGCCGCGACGGGCGGGATGCTCGGCTGGCTCGGGATGCCGCTCACGAGCTTCACGCTCCTCTGCTTCTTCGTGATGGTCGGGCTGGGGCTCGACTACGTGGTCTTCCACCGGAGTCGGCCGGGGGCGGCGCCGCGCCGCGCGGTGCGCGCCTCGTTCCTGTCGTCGCTTGCGGGGTTCGGCCTGCTCGCCTTCACGGCGTTTCCCGTCACGCAGGCGATGGGCGTCACGTTCGCGTTCGGGCTCTTCTTCGCCTATGTCTTCTCCCTCGGCGATGCGGATGCGCGGCGCGCCGAGGACGTCGCGCCCTACCAAGGTGCTGCGACGGCGGGCGGTACGCGGCGCGCCGAGGACGTCGCGCCCTACCAAGGTGTTGCGCCGGATGCGCGGCGCGCCGAGGACGTCGCGCCTTGGCATGCACAGCGCGAGCAGAGCGCGGGGCGGTGGCGCCTGCGGTTCATGTGGGCCGTCTATGCGCGATGCGGGAAGACCGCGCTCAAGCTCGTCACCGTGCCGGTGGTGGCGTTCATCTACCCCTTCGCCGCCCCGGCCCGGCGCGCGCTGCGCACGTACTACGCGGCCCTCGATGCGTTTCGCGGACGGAAGGGCGCGCCGCCCGTCGGCGTCTGGACGCTCTACCGCCATCTGCTGGGCTTCGCCTGGTCGCTTGCGGACAAGACGGACGCCTGTACGCTTCGGAAGGACCTTCCGAAGATGTCCGTGCGCGACGATGCCGGCTGGCGCGCGTTCCGGGACCTCGTCGCCGCGCGGAAGGGCGCGTTCCTCGTCTCCGCCCATCTCGGCGCCGCCGAAGTCCTCCCCGCCCTGGCGGCGGCGCGCCAGGGCATGGGGGAGGCCATTCCCCACGTCCACGCCTTCCGGCAGATGGGGCACGATGCCGTGTTCACGCAGCTGTTCATGCGCCACTTCGATGCGGCGCACGTCACCCTGCACGCGGTCGAGGAGATCGGCGTGGAGACGGCGGTGCGGATGCAGGAGGCAATCGGGCGCGGCGCGCTCGTGCTGATGGCGGGCGACCGGGTGGCCGCCGGGTCGGGGAAGACGCTCGGCCATGCGTTCCTTGGGCGGCCGTGCCGCTGGCCGAAGGGCGTCTTCGTCTTCGCGAAGCTCATGGCGTGCCCCGTCTTCTTCGTGACGTGCGTGCGGACGGGGTGGAACGCCTACGCATGCCACGTCCGCCGCTATACGGGGCCTGCCGCCTCGCCCGACCGGATGCTGGACGAATACGCGGCCTTCCTGGAGGCGGAAACCCTCGCCCATCCTGACCAGTGGTACCAGTTCTACGACTTCTTCGGCAGCGGGGCGTGAGGCCCCCCCCCCCCCCCCCCCCTCCCCCCC
>CAVEVC010000176.1:0-9874 GCA_963618935.1 Clostridiales bacterium CCNA10
CGCCCTTGTTGAAGAGGCGGTCGGCCATCGCGAGCCGGTCGGCCGGCAGCACCGCGAGGGACGCCAGAAGAAGGGCAAGCGTCATTTCATCGCGCCTTCCGTCGCGAGGGAGAAGTTCCAGACGTCGGCGGCGCGGCACGTGTCGATGACCTCGACGAGCGTCTCGTATTTCGTCTCGCGGTCGGCGCGGATGATGACCGGCTGGCCGGGGTAGAACTTCGCGATGCGCGCGAGGCGCGCCTTCAGGTCGGCGAGCGTCCACGCCGCGCCGTTCACGCGCACCGTGCCGTCCTTGGACAGGTTCACGATGATCTCGCCCGGCAGGCGCTCGGGCTCGCTCGCCGTCTCCGCGCTCGGCAGCCGGATCGAGATCTCGCTCTCCCACTGGGAGAAGACGCTGACCGTGACGAAGAAGCAGAGCAGGAGGAAGATGACGTCGAGCATCGACGTCAGGGCCAGCGTCGGGGCCTTCGAGCGCGGCACGTCGAAGCTCATTTCGCGCGCCCTCCGGCGGCGGCGATCTCCTCGCAGGCCTCCTCCAGCTCGGCGATGCGCTTCGCGCAGCGGCGGCGGAAGAAGGCGTAGGCGACGAGCGCGGGAATGGCGACGACGAGGCCGAAGATCGTCGTGACGATCGCCTGGGAGACGCCCTGGGCGAGCACGACCGGCTTCGCGCCGGCCGAGACGTCGCTCGCGATGCCGCCGAAGGCCTGGAACATGCCGAGCACCGTGCCGAGCAGGCCGACGAGCGGCGCGACCGCCGCGACGTCCGCCAGCCAGTCCACCGCCGCGTTCGCGCGCGCGGCGATGCGCTTGCCCTCCGCCTCGAGGTCCTTCGCCGCCCGGAGCCGCTTCAGGGCGGACGGCACGAAGACGACGCGCATCTGCGCGACCCAGAGGTAGAGGACGACCGCGAGCGCGAAGACGGAGATCCCCGCGAGGACCCACATGAGCGAGCCGCCGTAGGCCCAGGCCTGTCCGAATGTGATGTCGTTCATTTCAGCGAGCCTTTCCCCGACCGCCCCTTTCCGGGGCGGCCGGCCTTTCCGGTCTTCAGTCGCGGAGCGCGGCCTGCGCGGCGGCGAGGCGCGCGATCGGCACGCGGTAGGGCGAGCAGCTCACGTAGTCGAGCCCGATCCGGTGGCAGAACTCGACCGAGGTCGGGTCGCCGCCGTGCTCGCCGCAGATGCCGCAGTGGAGGTTCGGGCGAATGCCCTTGCCGAGCTTGATCGCCATCTCCATGAGCTTGCCGACGCCCGTCTGGTCGAGCTTCGCGAACGGGTCGTTCTCGAAGATCTTCTTGTCGTAGTAGGCCGTCAGGAACTTGCCGGCGTCGTCGCGCGAGAAGCCGTAGGTCATCTGCGTGAGGTCGTTCGTGCCGAAGCAGAAGAAGTCCGCCTCCTTCGCCATCGCGTCGGCGGTGAGGGCCGCGCGCGGGATCTCGATCATCGTGCCCACCTCGTAGGCGAGCGCGACGCCGGCCTCGGCGATCTCCGCCTCCGCCGCGTCGACGACGATCTGCTTGACGAACTTCAGCTCCTTGGCCTCGCCCGTGAGCGGGATCATGATCTCCGGCTTGACCGTCCAGTCCGGGTGGCGCTTCTGGACCTTGATCGCGGCGCGGATCACGGCGCGCGTCTGCATCCGGGCGATCTCCGGGTAGGTGACGGCGAGGCGGCAGCCGCGGTGGCCCATCATCGGGTTGATCTCGTGGAGGCCGTCGACGATCTCGCGGATGCGCGAGACCGGCTTGTTCTGGGCCTTGGCGAGCAGGACCATCTCGTCCTCGGTGTGCGGCACGAACTCGTGGAGCGGCGGGTCGAGGAAGCGGATCGTGACCGGCTCGCCCTCGAGGGCCTCGTAGAGCTGCTCGAAGTCGTCCTGCTGGTAGGGCAGGATCTTCGCGAGCGCGAGGCGGCGCTCCTCCTCCGTGTCGGCGCAGATCATCTCGCGGAACGCGGCGATGCGCTCCGGCTCGAAGAACATGTGCTCGGTGCGGCAGAGGCCGATGCCCTCGGCGCCGAGCTCGCGCGCCTTCTTCGCGTCGCGCGGCGTGTCGGCGTTCGTGCGCACCTTCAGGCGGCGGAACTTGTCGGCCCACATCATGATGCGGCCGAACTCGCCGGCGATCGTCGCGTCGACGGTGGGGACCACGCCGTCGTAGATGCTGCCGGTGGAGCCGTCGAGCGAGAGCCAGTCGCCCTCCTTGAAGAGCTTGCCGCCGAGGCGGAACTTCCGGCCCTCCTCGTCCATCGCGATCTCCTGGCAGCCGGAGACGCAGCACTCGCCCATGCCGCGCGCGACGACGGCGGCGTGGCTCGTCATGCCGCCGCGCACCGTGAGGATGCCCTCGGCGGCCTTCATGCCCTCGATGTCCTCGGGGCTGGTCTCCAGGCGGACGAGGACGGTCTTCTCGCCGTTCTTCTTCCACGCCATCGCGTCGGCCGCCGAGAAGACGATCTTGCCGCACGCCGCGCCCGGCGAGGCCGCGAGGCCGCGCCCCATGGGCTTCGCGTTCTTGAGGGCGACCGCGTCGAACTGCGGGTGGAGGAGCGTGTCGAGGTTGCGCGGGTCGATCATGAGGACGGCCTCCTGCTCGGTGCGCATCCCCTCGTCGACGAGGTCGCAGGCGATCTTGAGCGCGGCCTTCGCCGTGCGCTTGCCGTTGCGCGTCTGGAGCATGAAGAGCTTCCGGTTCTCGATCGTGAACTCCATGTCCTGCATGTCGCGGTAGTGCTTCTCGAGCTTCGCGCAGATCGCCTGGAACTGCCTGAAGACGTCGGGCATCACGTCGGCCATCTTCGAGATCGGCATGGGCGTGCGCACGCCCGCCACCACGTCCTCGCCCTGGGCGTTCATGAGGAACTCGCCCATGAGCCGCTTCTCGCCCGTCGCCGGGTCGCGCGTGAAGGCGACGCCCGTGCCGGACTTGTCGTTGAGGTTGCCGAACGCCATCATCTGCACGTTCACGGCCGTGCCCCACGAGTAGGGGATGTCGTTGTCGCGGCGGTAGACGTTCGCGCGCGGGTTGTCCCAGCTGCGGAAGACGGCCTTGATCGCCTCCACGAGCTGCTCCCGCGGGTCGTCCGGGAAGTCCTTGCCGAGCGCGGCGCGGTACTCGGCCTTGAACTGGCCGGCGAGCGCCTGGAGGTCCTTCGCCGTGAGCTCCACGTCGAGCTTCACGCCCTTCTTCTCCTTCATCTGGTCGATGAGCTTCTCGAAGTGCTTCTTGCCGACCTCCATCACGACGTCGGAGAACATCTGGATGAAGCGGCGGTAGCAGTCCCACGCCCAGCGCGGGTTCTTCGTCTGCTTGGCGAGCGACTCGACGACGGTCTCGTTGAGGCCGAGGTTGAGGATCGTGTCCATCATGCCCGGCATCGACGCGCGCGCGCCGGAGCGCACGGAGACGAGGAGCGGGTTCTTCGCGTCGCCGAACTTCTTGCCGGCGGACTTCTCCAGCCTGCCGACGTACTCCAGCACCTGGCGCATGATGTCGTCGCCGATCTTCCGCCCGTCGTCGTAGTAGCGCGTACACGCCTCGGTCGAGATCGTGAAGCCCTGCGGCACCGGCAGCCCCAGGCTCGCCATCTCGGCGAGGTTCGCGCCCTTGCCGCCGAGGAGGTTGCGCATGTCGGCGTTGCCTTCCGTCTGGCCCGCGCCGAAGAAATACACGTACTTGGTTTCCTTGCTCATTCTGTTCCTTGCTTCCTGCCTTGTCCTGTCTCGTTTCATTTCCGTTTTGGCTTTTCGGGGAATTATAGCCGAATCCAGTCGGGATGGAAAGCCCAATCGCCGCGCTCTAGAAGAGGCCCCGGACGCGGCCCGTCTCCACGTCCACGTCGATGCGGCGGTACGCCGGCGAGGCCGACGTGCCGGGCATCAGCTTGATCTCGCCCGCGACCGGGACGACCAGCCCCGCGCCCCGGTACAGCAGCACGTCCCGCACCGGCAGGCGCCACCCCCGCGGGCGGCCGAGGAGGTCCGGGTCGTGCGAGAGCGAATACTGCGTCTTCGCCACGCAGACGGGCAGGCGCGCCGTCTCGGGGTCCGCCTGCAGCGCCTCCAGCTTCGCGCGGGCCGCCGGCGCAAGGTCCACGCCGTCGCCGCCGTAGACCTCCCTCACCTGCTTCTCGAGGCGCGCGAGCAGCGGCTCGCCCAGGTCGCAGAGGTACGCGAAGCCGTTCGGCTCGTCGCACGCCGCAAGGACGGCCTCGGCCAGCTCCCGCGCGCCCTCGCCGCCCCGGAGCCAGTGGTCGGAGACCGCGAAGCGCGCGCCCGCGCCCTCGGCGACCCGCCGCACGAGCGCGCGCTCGGCCTCCGTGTCCGTGCAGAACGCATTGAGGCACACGACGGGCCGGATCCCGGCGCGGCGGATGATGTCGATGTGCGCGAGCAGGTTGTCGCACCCCTTCTCCAGCAGCGCCAGGTCCTCGTGCGTGTAGGCGGGGTCGAGCGGCAGGCCGGCCTTGACCTTCGGCGCGCCGCCGTGGGCCTTGAGCGCGCGGACGGTCGCGACGAGCACGACGGCGTCGGGCCGCAGCCCGGAGCAGCGGCACTTGATGTTCCAGAACTTCTCGAAGCCCATGTCGGCGGCGAAGCCGCTCTCCGTCACCACGTAGTCCCCGAGCGCGCAGGCGAGGCGGTCGGCCACGACCGAGTTCTGCCCGATCGCGATGTTCGCGAACGGCCCGGCGTGGACGAACATCGGCTGGCCCTCCAGCGACTGCATGAGCGTGGGCTGGAGCGCGTTCACGAGGAGCGCGCACATCGCGCCGTCCACCTCCAGGTCGTGCGTCGTCACGGGCGCGCCGGACTTCGAGTACGCCATGACGATGCGCCCGAGGCGCGCGCGCAGGTCCTTCAGGTCCGTCGCCATCGCGAGGACCGCCATCACCTCGGAGGCGACGGTGATGTAGAAGCCGGAGCGGCAGGCGAAGCCGTCGAGCCGGCCGCCGCGCCCGATCTCGACGTCGCGCAGCCCCTGCGCGCAGAAGTCCATCGCCCAGCGGAACTGGATGCGCTCCGGGTCGACGTCGAGGCGCTTCAGGCCGCGCGCCGCGAGCCAGGCGTCGTCGTGGTTGCGCTCGTGCTGCATGCGGCTGTTGAGCGCGACCATCGCGAGGTTGTTCGCGTTCGTGACCGCGTCGATGTCGCCCGTGAGGCCGAGCGAGAGCGCCGTGAGCGGCACGACCTGGGCGAGGCCGCCGCCGGCGGCGCTGCCCTTGATGTTGAAGGTGGGGCCGCCCGACGGCTGGCGCACGCAGCCGATCACCTTCCTGCCGAGGCGGCCAAGGCCCTCCACGAGGCCGAGCGTCGTCGTCGTCTTGCCCTCGCCGAGCGCGGTCGGCGTGATGGCCGTCACGTCGATGTACTTCGCGCGCGTCCGTCCGCCCAGGCGCCGGAGGACCTTCGTCACGTCCACCTTCGCGAGCGCGCGGCCGTAGGGCGTCCACTCGTCCTCCTCCAGCCCCAGTTCGGCCGCGAGGTCCTTCGCGGGGCGCAGCGCCGCCTCCGCCGCCTCCGCGATCTGCCAGTCCTTCATCTTCGTCGGGTCAAGCCTCTGCATCGTTCCCACTCTTCCGTCCCCCCTCTTTTCGCGCAAAGCAAAGGCGCGGGCGGGGAGAACGAACTCCGCCGCCCGGCCTGTCCGGATGCGCCGCCGGCCTACTGGGCCGCCGCGGCCTTCTCGGCGGGAGCCGCCGCCTTCGCCGCGGCCTCGCGCTCGGCGAGAAGGTCCTCGACCCTCTCCTTGAGCGTCGCAAGCTCCTCCACGCTCATCATCGCGAGCGGCTTGTCCTCGCGCACGGGCACGTTCATGCCGTGGTCGCGGAGGAACTGGTCCACCTTGTCCCGGTTCTTCCTGTAGAGGTAGAAGCCGGCGGCGGCCGCGCCGACGCCGACGGCGGCGCCGATGAGATGATCTGTCGTAAGTGCCATGTTCGTTCCTTTCGGTTGGAGTCGTTCTGTCTGGAAAGACCGCCGCTAGTATACCATCTTTATCACCTCTTCGCCTCGTGCATGTCGTAGAAAAAGATGCGCAGCGAATTGCCGACGACGAGGATCGTGCTCGCGTTGTGCAGGGTCGCGCCCACGATGACGGGGATGAGGCCGAGGCCGCCCAGGAGGAGCCCGACCGTGTTCACGCCCACCGAGACGAAGAAGTTCTGGCGGATGACGCCCATCGTGTGCCGGGCGAGGCCGTAGGTCGCCGGGAGGAGCATCGCGTTGTCGCCCGCGATCGTGATGTCCGCCGCCTCCATCGCGACGTCCGTGCGCGTCTTGCCGAGCGCGATGCCCACGTCGGCGTAGGCGAGGCCCGGCGCGTCGTTGATGCCGTCGCCGACCATCACGACGCCGTTGCCGCCCGCCTGCAGGCGCAGGATGACCTTCGCCTTGTCCTCCGGCATGAGCTCGGACTCGAAGCCGTCCAGCCCGAGCCGCCGCGCCACCACGTCCGCCTGCTGCTCCTGGTCGCCCGTGAGGAGCAGGATGTCGTCCACGCCGCCGAGGCGCAGCCGGTTCAGCGCCTTCTTCATGTTCTCGCGCAGCGGGTCGCGGATGCCGATGAGCCCCACGATCTCCGTCCCGCTCGCCACGTAGATGACGCTCTCGCCGTTCGCGAAGAGCTTCGAGGCCTGGTCGCGCATCGGGTGCGTGTGGATGCCCGCCTCGTTGAGGAAGCGCTTCGAGCCGACGCGCACCGTCCTGCGCCCCACCTTCGTCCACACGCCGCGCCCCACGGCCGTGTGGACCTCCTGGTGGCGCGGGACCTTCCCGCCCACGCGCTGGAGCTGGGCGAGGATCGCGTTCGCCATCGGGTGGCGGCTCGTCTCCTCCGCCGCCGCCGCGAGCGCCAGCACCTCCTCGCGGGAGTAGCGGCCCGAGACGGTCGCGATCGACGTCACGCGCGGCCGGCCCTCCGTGAGCGTGCCCGTCTTGTCGAGGATGAGCGTGTCCGCCTCGGTGAGGGCCTGGAGCGAGCCGCCGCCCTTGATGAGCACGCCGTTGCGCGCCGCCGTGGAGATCGCGGCGGAGAGGGCCGCCGCCGTGGAGAGCCGGATGCCGCACGAGTAGTCGATCACGAGCATGTTCAGCGCGCGGTTCACGTCCCGCGTGCAGAAGAAGACGGCGAGCGCGAGCGTGATGTTGACGGGCACGAGCGCGGCGGAGAAGCGGTCCGCATACGTCTGGATCTCCGCCTTCTTCCCCTCCGCGTCCTCGACCATGCGGATGATGCGCGAGACGGCCGTGCCCTCGCCGACGGACTCGACGCGCACGGTCGCCGTGCCGTCCACGGCGAGCGTGCCGGCGTAGACCTTGCCGCCCGCCTCGCGCGGCACGGGGCCGAACTCGCCCGTGATGGACGACTGGTCGACGAGGATGCGCCCCGAGACCACCTCGCCGTCCGCGACGATCTTCTCGCCCGTGTGGACGACGATGAAGCCGCCCGGGCGCAGCGCCGAGGCGGGCACGCGCCGGAGCGGCGTCCCCGGCTCGCCGTCCGCCGACAGCCACGCCTCCTCGCCGTCCACCGACAGCATGTCGCGGATCGCGTTGCGCGTCTGGTCCATCGTGTAGGCCGTGAGCGATTCCGCGAGGTCGTGGAGGAGGAGGACCGTGAGCGCCGAGCCCGCGCGCCCCGACGCGACGCTCGAGACGACCGCGAGCGCGCTCAGCGTGTCCGCGTTCGGCAGCAGCGTGCGCACGAGCGCCCCGATTCCGCTGCGGAAGATCGGCCCCGCGAGCGCGAGCGCCCCGAAGCCGGTCGGCGAGAGCAGCCGCCCAAGGACGGTCGCCGGCACGGCCCGCTTGAAGAACCACGAGCCCACGAGCAGCGCCCCCGCGATCCCCGCCCGCGCGAGCATGGCGGGCAGGGCCTCCTCGTGCAGGTCGCGCTCCCGGACGCGCAGGCGGTTGCGCTCCTCGCGCTCCTTCCGGAGCGCGCTCAGCGAGTGGATCTGGATCAGGCTCTCGACCGACTCCAGCAGCTCCTCCTCGCCCGTCACCTCCGGGTCGTAGGCGAGCACCACGCTGGACGCCGCGCAGTTCATGCGCTGCGACCGCACGCCCCTCAGCTGCGAGAAGTGGTCCTCCAGGTCGGTCTGCTCGGCCGACAGGTACTTCACCGCGCGGCAGACGATGCGCACGCGCCCCGGAAGCCGATGCGCGAACCGGCACTTGAGCAGGGGTTGGGATGGGCGGAACGACATATGGCGAATTCTCCTCTGGGGCCAACGGCTATGGGACCAACGGCGGAAAGTATAGCAAAACCGCGCCCCCCGGGAGGGACGCAATTTATTGCGTCCGATTTCGGTCGCAACAAGTTGCGACCCTCCCGCGCGACCGTTGCGCCCCTACATCTCCGAGAGGGACAGCGCGCGGTAGGAGGGCGTGAACGCGGCATAGTTGGCATGGGCGCGAAGAAAGACCGCCGCTTTCTCGCGCAATGTCCCCGCGCCGATCTTCGCCGCGTTCCGCTTGACCTCGCAGAAGAGAATCCGCTTCCCGAATTCGTCCACCGCGATCAGGTCGATTTCGTTCTCCCCCTTCCGGTCCCACCAGCTCCCCATCCGCGTCCATTCACCCGATTCGGAGAGTTTCTTCGCAAAGTACGATTCCAACGCCTTTCCGCTGAACATCCTGTAGTCGCGCAGGATGAACGCGCGCAGACGTCCGAAGGCCTTCAGCTCGATCGCCGACTGGTACCGGTAGACAAAGCGGAACCAGAAACGAAGGAAGTGGTCGTCGATCTCATAGAGCATGTTCCGGTTCGACCCTTCTTCGGCGAACGGCCTCTTCTTCGCGACAATCCCGTAGTCCTCGCACAGCTTCGTGAGATAGCCGCCGACATCGGAACCGATGACGTCCTGGATCTCGCTGCGGCTCGTCCGCCCCGACGCAATCAGCGACAAGATCGAAAAGTACGTCCCGTAGTCCTTCCGGAACTCCTCGACCAGCAGCACCTTGCCCTCGTTCAGGATCGTCGAGCCGTCCGATATGAAGTTCCCCACCATGGATTCGAGGTCGAACGCCCCGCCATCCATCAGAAGCTCAATGTACTTCGCCACGCCGCCTGTCAACGTCCACAACGCCAGCAGCGCCTCGGAATCGCAGGCGTGCGCGCAGTCGGTCAAGATCTCCCGCATCGTATCCGTCGAAAACGGATCCAGGCGGAACTCGTGCGTCGCCCTCCCGTAAAGCGGCTGCTCCGCGCTGAAAATCTGCTCCATCATCCGGTCGATGCTGCCGCTCACGACAAGGTTCATCTTCGCACGGCCCTTCCAGATGTCCCAATCCCGCTGCATCGTGCTGAAAATGGACGGATTCACGCGAAGGAAGTCCTGAAATTCGTCAATGGCAAGCGTAAAGTGCTCACGTTCGGACAACTCCAGCAGGAATCTGAAGATCTCCTCGAACGAACGGACCGTCCCCGGCAGGGACATCTTGAAATAACGTGCCACCTCCGCCTGGAAATCCAGGCAAAGATCCGCTTCATCCTTGCGCGCGACAAAGAAATACAGGTAGTCGCCATCCCCATACGCTTCCTGCAGGAGCGCCGTCTTGCCGACGCGGCGACGCCCCTTGAGGATCGTCATCTGGGCCCGCGTCTTCGATTCTTCGCGAATTGAACGCAAAAACGCCAATTCCCTGCGCCGATCATGGAACTTCATGCCTTCTCCTGTCCGTAAACCACCGTTCCGTAAACCACCGTTTACGAGCGAAGTATAGCACAAAGCCGCCCCGCACGTCAATTCAACCTACGGGAGGGACGCAATTCATTGCGTCCGCGCCCCCGTTCGGTCGCGACAAGCGCGACCCTCCCGCGAATCGGCCCAGCGCGCGAGAGCGCGCGCGTCCCCCCTCCTCCCCC
>CAVEVC010000177.1:0-9759 GCA_963618935.1 Clostridiales bacterium CCNA10
TGAGGTCATAGTAGTAGCCCGTGGTCGCGACGGAGGCGAGGTCTGCGGACTTCGCGTAGTCGGCGAGCGCGGATGCGTCGGCCTTCTTCGCGATTGCGTCGGCGTTCGCCTGTTCGGCGGCCTTCGCCCGCGTCGCCTCGGCGTCGAGGGCGGTCTGCGTCGCGGCGGCGTTCGCCTTGGTGAGGGCGGTCGCCGCGTTCGCCTTGACCGTTTCGTAGTCCGCGGGGTCGCGGCGGAGATTGCCGCGTCCGTCTCGGCCTTCGTGTAGACGTTCGTCGCGTAGGCGCGCTCGTCGAGGTAGGACTGCATGGTGCGCGGCTGGCCGCGCCCCTTCAGGACCGTCGAGTTGAAGTAGAACTTGTCGGGCGTCTGCACGATGCCGAAAGACCCAGTGTACGGGGCGTAGGCGAGCTCTCCGAGCGCGATGGCGTATCTGCTCGCCTTCGCCCCCTGCCCCAGCGCGATGGAGGTGCCGTTCGTCCATGCGGCGAACGCCGGGTCCTCCTCTGCGCGCAGGAGGCCGTTCGTCGCCGAGGCGAGGTCGGCGGATGTCGCGGCGTTCATCGCCTTGTTCGAGACGTTGGCGTAGTCGCCCGGCGTCGCCTTCGCGAGGTCGTCCTTGGTAGCGAACTCGCCCACCGCCAGCACGTCGCCGACCGTCGTCTCCGCGCCGTCCACGTCGCCGAACAGCGTCTTGTCCGTAATCGCGTTGCCGTCAACGTCCGCCCCCGCGCCGAACGCGAGGGACGCCGAAAGCACCGCGCCGAACATCATCCACTTCTTCATCTTCACGCCTCCTTCAACGCTTTCAGTATCGCCTCGACACACGTTTTCAGCGAGTTGACCGACGCCTTGGGCGCGGCAACCGATTCCATCGCCGCGCTCACCTTGTCAATCCGCTCCTTCTGCGCTTCCGCCACTTCCTTTGCCGAGGCCGCTTTCGCGTCCGCCGTCGCCAAGATTGCGCCCTGCGCGTCGATCTTCGCGACCTTTCCCGCGTCGATGCCGCTGTTCACGGCCTTCAGCTGATCCGCCGTCAGCGTGTCGACGAGTTCGCCTTTCTCGCCGCGTTCGCCCTTCGGTCCCTGGATGCCCTGGATGCCCTGCACGCCCTGCGGACCCTGCGGACCCTGTGGCCCCTGCGGCCCCGTTGCGCCCTGCGGGCCAGCGCCTCCCTGCGGGTCCCTCAGCGTCGCGACCGTGCCGGATGCCGCGTCGAAGACCATCGGCGACCACGCGACCGTGACCATGCCGCGCGCGAGGACGACGGGCGACACCGCGCCGGAGGCGTCCACGGCGCAGAGGAACGCCTCGAAGGCGCGTCCGCACCGCCCGCCGCAGAACGCGCGGCGGAGCGCGTCGCCCCGCAGGTCGAGCGCGCCCGCGTCGGCGGAATTGTCGGCAAGCGGCGTCACGCCGTCGCACGCGAAGAGCGTCAGGCGCAGCGCCCCGCCTTCCGGCGCCTCCGCGCCGGTGAACGAGACAGGGGCCAGCTCGCCGAGGTGGAGCGCGCCGACCTCGACGCGCAGCGATCCCGTCTCCTCGTCGACGCGGACCTCGACCGCCTTCGCCATGCTACGCATCCTCCCGGATCTCGCCGCGGTTGACGAGCAGGAGGCGCGCGAGGTAGGCCGTTGACGACTTCGCCGAGTAGGAGATGTTCATGTCGTCGAGCGCGCGGCAGATGCCGTCCCGCTTCAGGGCGGCAACCGTCCTCTCGACGAGCGCCTTCTCGTCGGTCCTTGCGTCGCGCGCCGGGCCTTCCGCCGCGCCCGCCGGCCCGGCCACGTCCGGCGCGAGCGAGGAGCCGTCCTCCGACGCGAAGTTGTATGCGATGCGCGCCGTGACCGGCCCATCAAATTCGCACGCCTCGCCGGGGGCGTAGACGTGCCCACCCAGCTGGGCGTGGAATCTCGCGATGATCTTCATTTACGCGTCCTTTCCGAAGAGCCCCCCGCGCGGAACGGAGAACATGGACCGCGCGGGGGAGGGGTTGTCAGGTCGCCGTGACGGCGTAGGCCACCTTGTTGCCGAGGCCGCCCACGAGCGTGACCGTGCCGGACGCCGCGCTGGAGGCGAGCGCCACGGTGACGGTGGATCCCGTCGCGGTGACGGTGTACCCGTTCGGCGCCTCGACGGCGGTGACGCGGCCCGCGAGCACGCCCACCGTGCCGCTCGCGCCCTTCCCGATGGAGCCGGACGCCGCCGCGAGCGCGAGCGGCGCGTAGAGCGCGTCCTCCGCGAGGTCCTCCACCATGCCGCCGGAGCCGCCCGGGGACGGGAGGCCCTGGAGGGGCGGAAGCGCGCCCGCGTCGAACTGGTCGACGAGGCCCGCCTTGACCCTCACGTCGGCGGAGAGGGCGGCGGCGCCCACGGCGAACTTGAGGCGAAGGTAGCGCTCCAGTCCGAACGGGAGGAACATCGCGAGGAGGATGTTCCCGCTCTGCGGCTGGCTGGCGAGGTCGGTCCACGCCGAGCCGTCTGCGGAGGTCTGCACCACGGTCGTGACCGAGCCGGACGCGTTCGGCGCGCCGACGACCTGGCCGTAGAGGCGCAGACCGCCGTCGATGCCGATCTCGCCGCACCGGCGGAGGTCGAGCACGCGGGAGTAGGTGGCGGCGTTCGCCGCCTTGTGGACGGTCGTTCCGTCCGCGAACAGGGAAAGCTTGTCGAACAACATAATGCCATCTCCTTTCTCGTGGCGCTCAGGCGAACGCCGGAACCTTCTCCTCGTTGACCTTCATGCAGTCCATGATGCGCACGGGGATGCCGTAGAGGCGCCGTTCCTTGCGCTGCTCGACGTGCTGGAACGTGATCGCGTTCGAGCGCGTGGCGCGGGAGTAGGCGACCTCCACGTTCTCCCACATGCCCTTGTCCATGTACCAGGCCTGCCGGCCCTTTTCGTGGACGCGCTGCGAGAGGCGGTCGATCAGCTCGATGTAGGCGTCGGCCGAGGCGAGGCGCGCCTCGCGCGTCGCGCCGGACGTCATCTTGTCGCGCTGGATGTTGCAGATGCGCCCGCCGCAGCGGAAGTCGCGCACCGCGAGGCCCAGCTCCCAGTACATGTACTGGACGTATGCCTCGAAGGTGGCGTCCGCGCCCATGTCGGGGTCTGGAACCTGCATCTCCTTCTTATCCGTCACCTCGATGCCGCCGGAGGGGTGGTTCTCGGCGTGGAAGGCCGAGATGGCGTTCGGCGCCCAGCCGACGAGCGCGATGGAGCCGAGGCGGCCCTCGTTGCCGCCGTCATCCGCAGCCGTCTCGCCGGAGTACGCCTTGAGCGCGTTGATGACGTAGTGGGCGCTGTTGCGGTCGTCGCAGCCGTCTCCGCCCCAGCGGTCGTAGTGCTTGAAGAGGCCGTTGAAGCCGAGCGGGTTGTCGGAGATGAGGCCGTAGATGAGGGCGTTGCCCATCTCCAGCTTCATGCCCTCCTGCGCGGCCTCCACCTCGTCGGCGAGGAGCGCGTCCGCGTAGGCCTTCCCCTTCGAGAAGGCCTTGTCGTAGAGGCGCTTGGCGATGGTGATCTTCGTGCCCATCTGTCCGCACGCGACCTTCAGCTTCGCCTTGGATCCCTTGTTGGAGGGGATGCCAGAGTAGTACTGCGTCCACACGGGCTTCGGCACCTCCGTGCGGAACGTCGTCTCCATGGCGCTGCCGTTGTTGCCCTCGACGACGGTCATGTCCTCCAGCATCTCGTTCGCGCGAGTCGCCAGGTCGATGCACCGGTCGAGGAACTTGCCCTTCGGATCCAGACCCTTCAAGAAGTCCGGGTACGTGAGGACGCGGTTTCCGTTTACCTGCATTTTTCCGTTTCCTTTCCTTTTCCCCGCCCGGGGCCTTTCGTCGCACCCGCGAACCCGGCCCCCGGCGGAAGCTACCAGATGTCCGAGAGGCCGCGCTCCGCCGCGTTCGGGTCGTACGCGCCCGCGCCGCCGCCCGCCGCCGCGCCCTTGCCGTCGTCCTCGCGCGCCTCCGCGCCGATGCGGTGCATGAGCGCGAGGAACTCGGGGTCGGCCCCCAGCTCGCTGTTGCGGACGACGTTGTTCATCACGCCGCCAGGGCGGAAGCAGCGGTCGATGCCCTTGTTGATCTGCGCGAAGTCGCCGTCCGTGTACTTCGCGCGGGCCTCGCCGTTGAGCTTCTGGAACCACTCGCAGCGGGCGCGGTACGCCTCGCGCGCGGCGTCGAGCTGGGCCTTAGCGAAAGCGTTGGCGATGGCGTTGGCCGCCTTGGGGCTCACGCCGTGCTCGCGGCACGCGGGAATCACCGCCTTCACGAGGCGGTCGTCGAAGACGAGGTTTGGGTCGTTCCCCAGCACGCCCTCGTCCTTCTTCACGGCGTCGAGGTAGGCCTGTTCGTCGGGCTTCCCCGCTTCGCCTCCGCCCTCCGGCTTCCCCGCTTCGCCGTCCTTCCCCGCTTCGCCGTCCGTCTCCCCGGAGCCGCCGAGGAACGGGCGGTCGCCGCCATCCTGCGGCGCGTCCTCCGGCGGCGCGTCCTCCGGCGCGGAGCCTGCGGGATTGTCCGCAGGAGCCGTGCCCTGCGCCGTCGTTTCGGCGGCTTCGCCCGCCTTTGTCTCTTCTTCCGTCATCTCGTCTCTCCTTCGTTTCTGGCCTTTTCCAGCTTCTCTCGCTCGTCGAGGATGCCCCGGCGCACGCCCTCGTAGTAGCGCCGCTCCAGGTCGGCGAAGAATCCGGGCGCGCCGTCTCCCGCGCCGAGCAGTTCGCGGCGGATGAACGCCCCTGCGGCGCGCACGCCACGGTGCCACTCGTCCGCGTCCTGGATGAGGTCGTCCGAAAACGCCCTCAGCTGCACGAGTGCGGCGAACATGAACTCCTTGAAGTCCGCGTTTACGAGGAGCCGCGCGAGGGCGGCGCGGCGCGCCTCCCCGGCGGTCGGCCCTCCGCTCCGCGCGGGGCGCCGCGCCCCGGCGCGCGTGGCGGCGAGGGGCGCGCGCGGCGCGCCATTGGCCTTCCCCGGCGCGCTCATGCCGCACCTCCTCCGGCAAGCGCCTCGACGAGCTTCGAGCCCGCGTGCGCATCGTCCGTCGGCATGCCGCCGACCGCGCCCGCCGTCTTGCCGAGCGATTCCATCGCGGCCATCTGCCGCTGCTGGGCCTCGGCCTTCGCGTCCGCCGCCCGCGCCTCATCGACGGTCTTCTCGTCCGCGAAGATCGCGGCGGGGCACCCAGTGAGGTCGGCGTAGGTGTCGATGGTCCTGTCCACGTCGAGGCGGTGGCGCGCGGCGGGGTAGGTCTGCGAGAGGCTGAGGACGAGCTGTGCGTTGTCCCGCAGGGCGGAGATCTGGCTCTGCTTGGCGGCGACGTGGACCTGCGAGATGTACTCGATCTCCGCGCCGTCGAACATCGCCATCTCGCCCTCGTCGAGCTGGAGGCGCCCCGAGTCGAGGCAGTAGCTCACGACGGCGGTGACGAGCGGGTCCAGCAGCTCGCGGTCGAGGTTCATGACGATGGACCCGAGCATCTCCATGTTCTCGCGCACGAGCGCGTCCACCTCAGTGGCGGTCTTCACGCCCCGGTTGTTCTTGAGGCTGTCGATGGTCTGGAAGGCCGAGACGAAGAGGATGGTCTTGAGCTCGTCCACGGCCTCGGACATCGAGAGTCGCGCGTCGTTCGCGTCCGGCGGCACCTGGAAGACGGGCGCGCACGCCTGGCGGTTCTGGTCGCCGAAGCGCGCGTAGTTGATGCCGCCCCGTCCCGCGTCGAAGCCCTCGTCCTTGAAGTCTGCGGAGACGACGAGCGGGGGGCGTGCGCGGAGACCGGAGATGTTGAGCACGTCGTAGCGGAAGGTCTGCACGCCGCGCGCGAGGTCGAGGGCGTCGAGGCATGGGCTGCGCCCGTAGACGTCCCCCAGCTCGTAGTCGAAGCGCGGGGCGATGATGGGCTTCACGGCGAATCCCGCGACCTCCAGCACGCCGCCCTGCGGGTCGTCGTCGCGCGCGCCCTTAAGCCAGTAGAACGAGCGGTAGGGAAGTTCCTTCGCGAGGCCCGTCTTCCCCGCGAGGCGGTCGCTCCTGGATGCGGCGTGCGGCTCGATCAGGTTGTAGACGGTGAAGAGGCGGTCGATGCGGCCGTATGCGGCGCGCACGCGGTCTGGGACGGCGTCCTCGCCGAACGCCCCCACGATCTGCTCGGCCGTCCAGGCGAATCGCCGAGCGCAGCGGTTGACGATGCCGTCGGCCCCCACGCCGAGGGCGTAGGTGCCGGGGCGGAGGGTGCGCACGTTCACGACGGTCCTCTCGTCGCGCGTCACGAGCATGCACGCGAAGCCGTTCACGACCAGGTGGTCGTAGAGCTTCGAGAGGGCCTTGTAGGTGTTCGAGCGGCTCATCACCTCTGCGGCGGCGCGCGCCACCACGTCGAGGGCGTTGCGCTCGCGCACGGTCGCGTCCTCGCGGAACGAGGGGTTCTTCAGCCGGAACCAGGGGCGCGCGGGGCTCGTGAGGTTCGCGTTGAAGCCGGAGGCTGCCTTGCGCTGGCAGATGAGCGGCATGTCGGTGAGGAGGCGGTGGTCCTCGTCGTAGAGCTCGCGGTCGGCGAGGTCCTCGGCTTCGCGCGTCCAGCCGGCGACGCCGAGCGGGTAGAACTCGCGGTTCACGTCCGCGTAGAGCGCGCGGTTGCGGTCGATGCGCTCGAAGAGCCTCGCCCTCGTCCTCTCCGCGTGGCGGCGGATCGCGCCGTTGTCCCTCTTCGCCATGTCCTCTCCCCCTAGTCGCCTAGACGGGTTTTGCCGCCCGTGCCGGAGCCGTCGTCGTCCGCCCGGCGGCGGGCGAACTGCGAGTAGGTCGAGCGGATGCCCCGCAGGGTCGCGCGCTCGGCCTGCTGGTCGCCCACCATCTGCTGGGTGGCAAGCGCGACGTTTTTCGATACGGCGGCGACGGGCTTGTCCAGCGCCTCGCGCTGGATCGCCATCGACTCTTCGTGCTG
This sequence comes from Clostridiales bacterium CCNA10, assembly GCA_963618935.1. Taxonomy (GTDB): domain Bacteria; phylum Verrucomicrobiota; class Kiritimatiellia; order RFP12; family UBA1067; genus RUG572. Next base: position 6,944 of record CAVEVC010000177.1, read on the forward strand.
CCGGTTGGAGAGTGCCAGCTGTTCGCGCTGGATCGCGAGCTGCCGGTCCTGGTAGTACTTGTCCATCCCGCTCTTTCCGCCGCCTGAAGATCCCATTTCCGCCTTCCCTTCCGCCCGGAGCCGGCATGGTCCCGGGCGCGCGCAATTGTACACCCAGTTTTCACGGGTCCTTTTTCGGCCCTGCGCAATGGCTGTAATGGCTTCAATTCCCGTTTTTCCGAAGCCATTAAAGCCATTTCAAGTGATTTTCTTCTTGACAGGTTTTCGTGGAAGGCCGTTTCCGTGCCGTTTCAGCGCGCGAAGAGGTGGTCGTCGCGGCGGCGGAGGACGCGCTCGCGCTCCGGGGCTGCGAGGGCGGGCGGCTGGCGGAATGTCGGGAAAGAGAGGCGGGGCCTCACGTCGGCGTGGTTCTTCGAGGCGAGCGCGTCGAGCATGTCGTCGTGCGTTACCTGTGGGTAGACGAGCAGCTCCTCGGCCTGGAAGTCGTGCATGAGGTCGCGCCACGTGCCGTCGAACTGTCGGTAGCGCAGGGCCGATGGCATCCACACCAGCCCCTCGCGGAACTCGGGCTCCAGCGTCTCGATGCGCGTTGCCTTCGCCCTGTCTGCGGGCGTCTGGCGGAACGGTACGAGCGTGAAGCGCCCGCGCTCGGCCATGCGCGCCTCGATGTAGGAGGGGTCGTCCGGCGCGGCGTTCTCCTCGTAGAAGACGCAGATCGGCATCCACTTCTCGACGAGGCCGAAGAGCCTGTCGCACCGCCCGGACTGCGGGAGCTTGTCGCGCACGCAGTCGAGGAGGTAGGTGCGCCGGTCTGCGCCGAGGCCGATCACCCAGAACACGGTGTAGTCGCTCGACTTGCGCTGCTTCTGCGCGGTGTCGGCGACGACGTAGACGTTCATCGGGATCGAGGGCGGGCGGTCGAAGGTGCGGATCCACTCCGGGCGGAACAGCAGCTCGCCCGCGCCGATGGGGGTCTGCATCATCTGCGAGTTCCAGTCGGCGGTGGACATCTCGCGCCGCTTGCGCTCCAGCTCGGCGCGCGGGAGGAGGACCGGCTCGCCGCGCGCGTCGATGCAGACGTGCCGCCGCTCCGTGATGCCGCGCCGGATCATCTCGGCGTATGTGTCGAACATGTGGTAGCGCGTGCCGATGTACCAGTGGCGCGTGCCGGAGGTGACGCCGAGGTTGAGGCTCATCGACCATGCGGCGGTGGTTCGCCCGCGCATCTCGGCGGTGATCACGCTGTCTGGCGTCACCACGTCGTCGTAGACCAGGAGGTCGTAGTGCCCGCCCGTGCGCATGCCCGAGACGAGGCCGGATGTCGCGACGGTGGACTCCTTCTTCGTCGTCTTCCGCCGCACGCAGAAGTCGCCGACGCTCCACTGGTCGCCCCGGTGGTCGGGTCGGTCGGTCCACAGCACGTCGGGGAAGCACCGGAGCAGCGTCTCGTTCGCCTCGAACGCGCCCTTGATCTGCCCCGCGAACGCCTCCGCCGCGCCCGCCTTGTAGCTGATGATGCAGACTCAGACCTCCGGGTTGCGCAGGACCTCCTGCACCACGCCCGCGAAGGAGATGATCGTCGACTTGAAGTGCCCCCGGCTCCAGAGGTCGAGGCGTTCGTCGGGGTCCGCCTCCACCTCGCGGCAGCGCGCGTACACCCACGGGTGCCAGGCGACGGCGACCCCGAGTGCCTGCGTGAGCAGGAAGAAGCGGTCGTTGAGGATGAAGTCCCGCACGACGTCGCGGTCGTTCGCCTCCCACACGCGGCGGTAGATCTCCGCGAGGCGCGGAAGGGGGGCGGCGCGGATCGCGGACACCTGGGAATCCGTCATGCGCGCCTCCTTCCGCGCCTCGCGGCCTTTCGCGGCCTGTGCCGCCGCCAGTCCGGCGGGGCCTCGCGCCATTCGCCCGGCGCCATGTCCGGGTCGTGGACGAGGATGACCCGCCCGCCTCCCTGCCAGCGCTCGATCTCCATCCGCGCCGCGTCAGCTCCGCCCACACGAAGTCGAGCTGCGGGTTCGCCTCGGCGGCGACCTCCCACGCGAGGCGGGCGCGCTCGTGCGTCGGCAGGTGGTACGAGCCCTTGACCTCGTGGTAGGCCGGCACGTCGCCGAGGGAACCGCCGTCGGTGCGGAAGTCGGCGGTGTACTCGCGGCGCGTACGCGCGGTGATGACGAGCGGGGCGGGCTGGTAGACGACCGCCGCGCGTCCGTCGCATTCCGGCTTCAGCACCTCGCGAAGGTACCTGGCCTCGGTGGCGTTCGGGCCTGTCGGTCTGCCGCCGACCACGGCCTTGGCCTCGCGCGGAATCCACGCCGTCTTCGCGCGCCGCGCGTTCTTCATGAATCGCGTCACCTTCATGTTGCCATCCCTCCTTTCGCGAGATTCCACGGATCGATTCCCTCCTTCGCGAGGACGCGCAGGAAGATCCAGCGCACTCGTAGCAGTTGCTCATTGTGCGCCTCCCCTGTTTATCGCATCCACGATTCTGTCTGCGAACCGTCTCGCGGCGTCTTCCCTTTCGTCGTATCCCACGCGCGGGGCAATCGACGAGGCGGACGCCTTAACAACGATGCGCCTGTCCCCGTCGCGCACGGCTATCGCGAAAGAGTAGTCGTCGCCATGGCCGCAGTACACGTCTGCGCGTCCTGCCGAGATCATTCCGCGCCTCCCACCTTTTCGAGGGCCTTCTTCGCCGCGAGCATGACGGCGCACCCGTTGTCGCAGACGGTGCCGGGCGACGAGTGTGCCGCCTCACTGAGGCAGTATTCGCACATCTGCCTCATGCAGACGCGCAACGCCTCGTAGAGGTCGGG
>CAVEVC010000178.1:0-8968 GCA_963618935.1 Clostridiales bacterium CCNA10
GGAGAGACGGTTTCCCGGCGGCGGCCGCAGGGACGGAAAGGCGGTGGAGTGATGGCGAAGGAGACGCTGAGCGCAAGCCGCATGACCGCGTTCCTCGCCTGTCCGCGCTGGGCTACCGCCACACGGAGAGGACGCTGGAGGCCCTGCGCCTCTACCTCGCCGGGTACGGGCTCCTCCTGATGGGCGGCGTCGGCACGGGCAAGACGCACTTCTTCCGCACGCTGGGCGAGGTGCGGGCGCGGCACGGCATGGCGCGGCCCGTGGTCTACGCCATGATGGACACCGTCGGCCGGAAGGTCGACGAGGTGCGCGCGTTCTTCACGGGCGCGGCGCGGGCCGAGGTGGTGCTGGACGACATCGGCGCGGAGCCGACGTTCAACGAGTACGGGAACCGCTGGGACATCCTGCCGTGGCTCATCGAGATGCGCATGGCCGCGCCCGGGCGGACGCACTTCACGACGAACCTCTCCCCCGCCGAGCTGGAGAGGCGGTACGGCGCGCGCACCGTCGACCGCATCCACGAAATGGCCGCGTCCGTGTCCTGCACGGGCGGGAGCAACAGGCGCACGAGGCCGAACGCGGGCGTCGTGCGGGCATACGAGAAGGCCGCCAGGCAGGCGGCGGAACGGAGGGCGCAACGGACATGACGCCCCCGACGCCCGAAATGCCCGCGGCCGCGTCCATGCGCCGCCCGCGACGCCGCTGCGGCAACTGCCTGTTCGCCGAGGACTGCGGCGACCGCGCGACCGTGACATGCCGCCGGGACGGGCGCGGCTTCGACAACCACCCCGTCCCAAACCGGCGGCTCCCCGCCGGGCGCGGGCCGTGCCTCCACCACCAGTACGGGAGGACCCCCGCATGAGGCTCTCGGACCTCCCTCCGCGCCTCCGCGAACAGGCGGAGCGGCAGCTCGCCCCGCGCAACCGCGCCCCGTCCGCGCCCTCCGGGCCGGAAACGCCGCCAGGCGCGCAGGAACGGCCCTCCTGGCCCGCCGCGCCCGCCGGCCGCGACCTCGCACCCTACCGGCACGGAACGCGCCAGAAGCCGCCCATGCGCCCGTACGGCGCGGGCATGAACAAGACCGAGGAGGCGTACCAGCGGGAAGTCCTCCATGGCGCGGGCCGCTACGAGCCCGTGACCTTCCACATCCTCGGCGGCTGCCGCTACACGCCGGACTTCATGACGCTCGACGACGGCGTGCCGACCTTCCACGAGGTGAAGGGCTCCTACCGCCTCGGATCGGAGGGCCGCGCGTGGACGGCCTTCACCTCCGCCGCCGCGCAGTTCCCCTTCTTCCGCTGGCTCTGGGCCGTCAGGGGCGGGAAGCGCGGCGCGTGGAGCGTCAAGCGGCGCATCGGGCCGTCCGAAGGGGGCGCTCTTGACGTTCCGGCTGACGGCGGAGACTCCGAATGACCTGCCACAGATGCCAGCACAACGCGGAGATTGAACGCCTCCGCGCGATATGCTCCAAATGCGAACTCGGCGACAAGTGCGCAGTGTCCGGCACGTTCTCCCTCGACGCCATGACCGACGGCTGGATCGACGACCCTCGCATGAGGGCGAAGCGCGCCGCAGGGCTGCGGTCCAGCGCGGACTTCGACCCGTGCGCCATCGACGAGCCCGCCGCAGGGGCCTCGCGGGACGACATGGACCGCGACGCCTTCACCGCGCTCCTCGCCGACCTCTCCGCCGTCAGGTACGAGCGCGTCCACGACCTGGCAACGCTCGTCCGCGCCTTCGAGGGGCTTGACCGCATGGAGTTCGGGCTTGTGCGGCACTTCCTCAACGGCGGCACCATGTCGTCCTACGCCCGCGCCAACGGCCTGTCGAAGCAGACGGCGCACGCGCGGTGCAAGGCCCTGTTCCGCCGCAGGCCCGTGTTCCGGTCAATCGCGAACGGGCTTCTCGGCAAGCTGAAGGGCGGGCGCATGGCGGCGGGAACGCAGCAGACGCTCTTCGACTTCGGCAACGCCGCCGACGCCGCCGAATCGGCTGGAGTGGCATAATATAGGGCCCTTCGGCGGGACTGTCAAGTTTTTGAAAGACCCATGGCGAAAAGACGAGGAAACGTGGACAACCTGCGCCCCCCTTCAAGCACGGAGGAGGCACGGGAGAGGGGACGGAAAGGCGGCATTGCGTCCGGCAGGGCGCGGGCCGCCCGCAAGAGCTTTGCGGAAACCCTAAAGGCGATGCTCTCGTGCCGCGTCCCGAAGTCGTCCCCGTACTACGGCAAGCTGAAGGCGCAGATGCGGGAACTGGGGATCGACTGGGAGCCGACCGTGCAGGACATGCCGAACCTCGGCATGCTGGCGCGCGCCGCCAAGAACCCGCTGGCGTACGTGGCGATCCGCGACACCATCGGGGAGAAGCCCGTGGAGCGGACGGAGGACCTGACCCCGCCGCCGCCCATCACGCTCGGCCTCCTGCCCGTCGTGCCGCCCGTGGCGGTGGACGGCGCGGAGGCTGGCGGGGACGGCGGGACGGGCGGTGACGCACGGGGGCGCGGTTGAACGTCGTCTCCTACGGCCCGTCGCCGCCGTCCCTCGCGGGAAGCGAGGCGGCGCGCGGAGTGTTCGCCCCCGTGTACGGCGGGCCGTGGAACGACATGCTCATGGCAGACCCGCTCTTCCGCTCGGCGTTCCGCCTGCCGCCGCCGCCGGAGGCCATAGTCGAGCAGTGGTTCGCGGGCGGGCGCGGCTCCTTCAAGTCGTCCTACGTCTCCGCCGCCATGACCGCCGTGCTGGCGTCCTGCCCGCGCGCCCACGCGGACTGGCACGGCATCGTCTTCCGCAAGGTCGCGGCGGAGATCGAGGAGAGCGTCTACAACCAGATTGTCTGGGCGATCGACAAGTTCGGCTTCCGGCGGTACTTCGACATGAAGACCAGGCCGTACCGGATCATCCGCAGGGACACGGGGCAGGGCATCTTCTTCCACGGGCTCGACAAGGTGGAGAAGAAGAAGTCCATCAAGCCGCCGTTCGGGCGCTTCCGCCTCCTGTGGCTGGAGGAGCTGGACCAGTTCGACGGCATGAAGGAGATACGCACGCTGCGACAGAGCGTGTTCCGGGGGCAGGGCCTTGCGCAGTCCTTCTACTCGTACAACCCGCCCATATCCTCCACGAACTGGACGAACGCAGAGGCGCTGAGGCCCGTCTCCGGGAGGCGGGTGTACCGCACGACCTACCTCGACGGCCCGCGCGAGTGGCTGGGGGACGAGTTCATGCGCGAGGCGGATGGCCTCAAGGCGAACAACCCGCGCCTGTACAGGCACGAGTACCTGGGCATCGCGACGGGGACGGGGAGCGAGGTCTTCGAGAACGTGCGCGTCCGCGAAATCACGACGGACGAGATAAGGGCGTTCCCGGTCCAGAGGTTCGGGCTGGACTTCGGCTTCGAGAACGACCCCTCCGCGCTCCTGTGCGTGGGCTACGACCGCGCCCGCAGGACCGTCTACATCTTCGACGAGTGGGTGGACTACGGCAAGTTCGAGGACGGCATCTTCGCCGCCATGAAGACGCTCGGCAGGGGGCGCTGGAACGATTCGGGCGTGGCGCTGAAGCCCATCATAGCCGACAACGCATCCCCTTCCGCGATCGGCAACCTCCAGCGCATGGGCTGCCGCCGGATGGCGAAGACCGTCAAGGGCAGGGGGAGCGTCGCGGACGGCCTGCGGTGGCTGCGGAAGCTGTACCGCATCGTGGTCGACCCGCGCCGCTGCCCCGTGGCGACGAGGGAGTTCACCTCCTACGAGTACGAGCGGACGGGGCGCGGCGAGCTGACGGACCGCTACCCGGACAGGGACAACCACACGATAGACGCCGTGCGGTACGCGCTGGAGAACGACATCCTCTACGGCGACGCCCCGCGCCAGTTCTAGCCCGCCGCGCCGCTTGACCTTCCGGCTGGGATGGAAGGGAAAGGAACAGGAGCGACAGAATGGGCACAAGCATCATCTCAAGCCGCCGCCACGCCTACTACGCGAAGCGCGCGGCGCAGCTGGCGCGCAACCGCCTGGCCGTGCTGGGAGGCGCCGACTACATCAACCTTCGCCTGTGGCGTGCGCCGAACGAGACGGACGCGCAGTGGCAGGGAGACCGCGACGACGGCATCGTGGGCCGGAAGGAGCGCACCGCGCTCGTCAACGACGCGCAGCGCATCGCGTCCAAGATCCAGCAGTACATCTTCAAGAAGCCCATCGACCGCGCGGGGGCGGACCCCGCGTTCCTGGCGAACTGCACGGGCGACCGGGGCGTGACCGACTTCTGGAAGGCCGTCTGCAACGCGATCACGACGCAGGGATGGTGCTGGCTGCAGGCGGACCGCGCGCCGTATGCGCTGGACGAGACGGGCGCGGTCGTGGCGCGGACGCTGGCGGACCGCGCGCCCGTGACGTGGCGGCTCTGGGAGGCGGTGGACGTGACGGACTGGTGCATGGACGCGTCCGGCGTACTCCGCTGGCTCATCACGCAGAGCGTCGCGTACCTGAACGACAACCCCTTCGCGGAAGCGAAGAAGGTGACTATCCACACGCTCTACAGGCTGGCGGACGACGGGCGCGTGTACGTGACGGAGGAGGCGGACGCGGAGGGCACGGGGCTTGAACTGCGGAGCGACGCGGAGATCGCCGGGCTTGACCGCATCCCGTTCGTGCTGGTCGGCAGGCCGTCGCCCGACGCATGGTGGTTCGACGACGTGGAAATGCTGCAGGCGCAGGCGCTGAACCTCGACAGCAACCACTTCGAAACGCTCATCGAGACGCTGTACCCGCAGCTCATCGCGCCCATGTCGCTCCTGAACACGCTGGACGTGAACCTCTCGCTGGAGAAGATGAGCGGGAAGGAGATCATCGCGCTGCAGCGCGAACTCATAAAGGGCCGCAAGAACCCCTTCTACGAAACGGCGGAGGACAAGGGAGTGACGCGGTACCTGATACCGCCGTCCGACGGGGTGAAGCTCCTGCCGGAAGAGTGCGCCCGCAAGCGCAACCTCCTCTTCGACATGGCGGGCCTTGCGCTCTTCAACCGCGAGACGCGGCAGGTGCAGACGGCGGAGGCGAAGGCGTTCGACCAGATGGACACGAACGCGACGCTCGGCAACCGCGCCCTCCTCCTGCAGGAGGCGGAGAGGAAGCTTGTCGCCCTGTCGCTGTACTTCGACCCGCGCTTCGGGAAGTACGACCCGGTCTACCCGACGAAGTTCGACGTGATAGACGCGGCGGCCATGTCACAGGCGATACAGGTCGTCGTGAACCTCCCGCAGGCGACCCCCGGCATGAGGAAGATCTGCCTCCGCTCCGGCCTCAGGCTGCTGCAGGACATGGGCGCGGTGGAGGCGGACGAGTACGCAGAAACCCTGGCGGAGATAAAGGCGCTGAAGCCCGCCGTCGTGCCGGACCCGTTCGGGGGGCTTGACGACGGCGGGGACGACGGCGAAGAAGGCGACGACGGCGGGGAGTAGACCGTTTGACCTCTCCGCTGACTGTGGACTTCGGGCGGCACGCCGGCCCGCCCTTCCGGGGAATCGGCGCGGACAGGGGCGACACGGCCCGCCTTTGAAGCGGCCGCGACAGGCAAAGCAGGGAAACGCAAAGCATGGACATCAAGGAGATCCTGGCGAAGGTCGCCAAGGGCGAAGACCTGACCGACGGGGAGAAGACATTCCTCGGCGGGTACGATCCGCAGGCGGACATCGACAAGGCGTCCGCCGCCGCCCGGCGCAAGGCCGAGAGGGAACGCGACGACGCGCTGGCGAAAGCCGCGAAGGCCGCCGAGGACCTGGAGGCCGCGCAGGCCGCGCTCAGGAACCCGCAGAAGGACGACCAGCTCGCCAAGCTGGCGAAGGAGGTCGAGAAGCTGACGAAGAAGAACGCGGAGGCGGAGGCCAAGCTGAAGGCCACGGCCCGCATGGAGGCGATCCGCGCCGCCGCAAAGGCGAACGGCGCGGTGTCCGCCGAGGGCATCTCCGCAGAAATCTTCGACATGCTCCTCGACCGCGCCGTGGGGGACGTCGACGTGGGCGACGCCGACGCGCTGAAGGGCGCGCTGGAGGCGTTCAAGTCCGCGAACCCCGCCATGATCGCCGACCTCGGCAGGGGCGGCGTCGGCGGCAGAGGCCGTCCGGCCGGCGGCGCCTGCGCGACTGGCGGCGCGAATCCCTGGAAGGAGGGGAACGTGAACCTGACGGAGCAGATGCGGCTCCTGAACACGAACCCCGCCGAGGCGCAGCGGCTGGCCGCAGAGGCCGGCGTGGCGCTTCAGCTGTAGACAACCCGAAACGCGGCCCGGACGGGCCGCACAACCAACGAAAGGAAAAGGCACAATGGCCATCACCAAGCTCTCCGACATGGTTTCCGCCGCCTCAATGGCCGCGTTCACCCCGTTCTTCAACAAGGCGTACCACGACAACTCCGTGTTCATCAGGAGCGGCATCGCGGCCACCGACCCCGTGATCGCGGCGCGCTGCGCACAGGCGGGCTTCGGCGGCAAGACCGTCAACATGCCCTTCTGGGGCGACCTGACGGGCGAGGACGGCGTTTCCAGCGACACGGGGGACATCGAGATCTCCAAGATCGCCGCCGGACAGGACGTCGCCGTGATCACCCGCCGCGACAAGGCCTTCGGCATCACCGACCTCGCCGTCGACCTCGCCGGCTCCGACCCGATGGGCTGGATCGCCTCCCGCCTCGGCGCGTACTGGGCGAAGCGCGACAACGTGAAGGTCATCCAGACCCTGAAGGGCATCTTCGCGGCCGGCGGCGCGGGCGCGAACCTCGTGTACGACATCTCCGGCGAGTCCGGCACGGGCGCGCTCCTCGACAAGGACACGCTCATCTGGGCCGCGCAGCTGCTCGGGGACCAGAAGGCGAACCTCACGGCGGTCGCGATGAACTCCGCCGCCGAGGCGTTCCTCGCGTCGCTCGACGCGCAGTCCACGCTCTACCGCCCGTCCGACGCGAAGGGCACGCTCCCGACGTACAACGGCAAGAGCATCGTCATGGACGACAACCTCGGCTACGACCCGTCCACGAAGGTCGCGGAGATCTACCTCTTCGGCGCGGGCGCGGTGGCCCTGAACGACATGCCGAGCAAGAACCCGTTCGAGGCCGGGCGCGACCCGCTGAAGAACGGCGGCGAGGACTACGTGGTCTCGCGCCACGCCGGGATCGCGCACGTGCGCGGCATCAAGTGGGCCGGCACGCCCGCCGGGGCGTCGCCCACGAACGCCGAACTGGCGACCGCGGCGAACTGGACGAAGGTGTACGACGACAAGGACATCCGCGTCGTCAAGCTCGTCTGCAAGCTCGGCTGACGGGCTGGCGGGCGCGCGGCGGCGGTTTACGGCATTCCCGCCGCCGCGCGCACGCCCCTTCCAGGCCGCGCGGAAAGGCACGGGAGGATCGGAAGGACGAAGAGGCTTGTTGCATTTCGTCTACCTGACGTTCACGAAGTAGGAGGCACGGCATGACGGGACTTACGGAGCTGGCGGCGGCGGCGCGGGCGCGGAACGACGCGGCGCTGGAGAGGCGCTGCGCAAGGGTCGTCGGGCCGCTGAAGCGGCGCATCGCGGAGCTGGAGGGGCTTCTGGCCGAAAGCGAGGCGCGCGCCTCGACGGCGGAGTCGCAGGTGAAGGCGCTGAAGGCGCAGGCCGCGAAGGCCGCGCCGTCCAACAGGAAGGGCAGATAGCCGCATGGCGATCAACGTGCAGGGCGCGTCCGCCTACTTCAGGAAGACCACCTTCTCCGCGAAGTGGGCGGAATACTCGACGGAGCAGAGGGAGGCGGCCATCGCGCAGGCGAAGCGCGAACTCGGCAAGGCCCTCCGCCGGCCCATGCGCGAGGACGAGCCGCCCTACGCGGACGGCGACGCGAAGCGCGACGAGTACGCCGTCTACGAACAGGCGCTCTACGCGCTCGTGCGCGACGCGGAGCCCATGGGGAGCGGCGCGGCCATCCCGTCGCTCGACGCGGACGACCGCAGGCCCGTCGGCTACACGCTGAAGGAGGGCTTCGGGAACTGGAGCAAGCGGGCGCTGTCGTGGCTTGCGGATAGGCTGACGGTGGCGGTGACGCTGGCGTAGCGGCCCCGCAGCGCAGGACGCCGCCAGACGCGCAAGGACGGGCCCGGAATGCCGCGCCACGCAAAGGACAAACAGCCGCGCAACCGCGAACGCGGGCCGCTGGAGCGGCTTCTGCGCCGCGCCGACGCCGTGGGAGAGGACGCGGAGGCGGCGATCCGGAAGGCCCTGCGCGAGGTGCGGTCGGAAATCGCCCTCCTCACGCGGGAGACGGACGTGGGGCGCAGCGCGGCGGCGCGGGAGGCGGTTTTCGACGCGGCGAGGAAGCGGCTTGCCAGAATGCGCATGCGGCTGGAGCGGCTGACCGGCGCGGCGGCCGAATACGCGGCGCGGCAGGGATTCGACGCGGGGCTCCTCGCCGCCGAAGACATTGCGCGGGCGGACGGCGACACGCTGGACGTGCATTACTCGAAGGAACGCGCCGACGAGATCTGCGCGCTGGTGACGGAGGGGCAGGGCGGGAACCTCGCCGCCGTGTTCACGGAGAACATGGCGGAGAACGTGGTCGACGCGCTCCGCTCCGCGACCGTCTCCGCGATGCGCGAGAACGCCGTGGCGGGCGGCACGATGAAGGAGCTTGCCCGTACCCTTGAAGAGAAGTGGCTGGGCGCGGCGAAGGACGGCGAAAACTTCCAGTTCGTGGACGCGGGGGGCCATGTCTGGGACACCCGGACCTACGTCGCGATGAACGTGCGGACGAACGCGATGCGGGTGTACAACGACAGCCTCGCGGACACCATCGGGCGGGCGACGGGCAGCGACCTCGTGCGCGTCTCGCGGGGCGGCGACCCGCACTGCCGCCTGTGCTTCCCGTGGGAGGGCCGCATCCTCTCGCTGACGGGCAAGACAAGGGGCTTCCCGACCTACGAACAGGCGCGGGAGGCCGGATGCTTCC
>CAVEVC010000179.1:0-4697 GCA_963618935.1 Clostridiales bacterium CCNA10
CCGAAGCAGCGCAGGTTCTTCGCCGACACGGCCTACGCCGACGACGAGGTGCAGTTGCGCCGCACCATTATCGCCCGAATCCTCACCCTCGACACGAGCGTGAAGGACCCGACGGACGAGCAACTCGCGGAGGCTGGGGAGTTCCTTCAGGCGTTCAAGGAACGCGAGCAGCCGTCGAACGACTGGGAGGCCGCGGCGGTCGACCGCATCGCGGAGCTCGTCGCCGCGGTGAAGCCCGCGGGACTGCCGCCCGCCGCTCCGCGGACGGAAGGGTCGACACACGCGGACATCGGCGGAGGGGCGACTGACGACGGGGACAAGAAGTTCGCGCCGCAGGGCGTTAAGTCCGAGGTATTCGCCAACGACCACGAACTAACTGCAAGGGAGGCCGAGTGGCAGGAGCAACGAAACCAACGGATATGAACGGACACGAAAAAAGACCGAGGAACACGCCTCGGTCTTTTTCGTAGTTGCACCTACATGCGCGTTCGTCGCGCCGCGAGTGAGACACAGACAAAAGTCCTCGCCCCTCGCCACGCGGCTGTGAAGTGCCGAAGGGCGAGAGCCAAACCGTAAATCCAGCCCTTCGTCTGCAACGCGAACTGGCACTTGATCATGTCAGTTCCGATGAAGAACTTCGGCGAGTTGTAGTCGACGTACTCGACGAGATACTGAAGCGTGTGGTCGGCATCGCGAAGCGTCTTGGCGACGTCGCCTGACGCCTTGTTCGCCTTGACCAGTTCCGCGATCCGCGACCTGACGTGCGCGACTTTCTCCTTCATCTTCGGATAAGGACGCGCCTTCGTGTAGACCCTGTCGCCCATGTCATTTCGCCTTTCCGAACTTGTTCTTGGCGCGAAGCGCGAAGTTGACGCGCTTCAGCCGCTTCGACTCCGCGGCAGACCGCGTCTCCTTCGAGCGGAGACGCGACTGCTCGGAACGAAGCGAGGCCTTCGTGCGGCCTTTGAACATGCCCTTCGCCGATTCCGGCGTGTTCAGCTTCTTGCCCCAGGCCATGACGCTCACTCCCCGACCTTCGAGACGATGGCGAGCAGGCAGTCGAACTTCGTCGACGCGAAGATGTCGTGCACGGCGAACGCGTTGCCTTTCAGGAACTTCGACATCGCGAGGAAGTAGTCGGCCTGCGAGCCGCGGCACGACTCGTCGCCGAGCAGCCCCGCGTAGACGCGGGCGACGGTCAGGTGGTTGCCGTCCGCGTCGGTCACGTCGAATACGCCGTCGACCGAGAACCCGTCGGCCTTCGTCGACGCCTTCGCCGCCGCGTCCTTGACGAACTTCGTCGCCTTGCACTTCCGCGACAGCTCGCGGACGTCCGTGCCGCCGAAGAGCTTCTCGAAATGCTCGCGGCTGCCCCACGAGATCTTCTTTGTCTTGCCGCCCTTGCGCGTCGTGATGACGACCTCGATTTCGTTTTTCATTTTCTCTCCTTGTCCTTTTTGGTTTTTCTTTCCGGCGAACCGTTCGCCTGAAAATCCTCGCTTACGATCCAGTCCTTCGCGCCTGGCAGGCTCTCGATGAACTCCTCGCAGAACTGCCGCCAAACGGGAAGCCTGTGGTTGTGTCTCCACTTCCAGATGTTACGAAGCACCTCGTAGTTCGCCGTCCACGTCAACCTCTCGTAGAGGTACGAGTGCGGGAGCAACCGCTTCATCATGCGGAAGTACCTTTCCGCCTCTTCGGTCCCACCGTTGTCCTTCGCGAGAAGGTAGAACTGGCGGCACTTGTTGAGAGCCTGAATCGTATGCGTCAGTTCGCACCGCTCGACGTCGGTCTCGGGACTCTCGAAATCGAGGTCTCCGAGCGGGCGGCTCGTCAGCTTGTGCATTGTGCTCGAGCAGTCGAGCGTCGTCCCGACCTTGTAGGTCGCGAACTCGTGCATCCAATAGGCGGGGGCCTTCAGGATGTCGACGCTCACGAAGATCTGTCGCAGGAACTTCCTGTGCGGAGACCCCGCCTTGACGAGGCGGCTCGCAAGCTCGCGGTCGGACTTGCCGACAGTCCGCCCGTCCGTATCGGACTTCGCCCATCCGCTCATCGGGTTCCTCATTCCCCGAAGCGCGTTTTGAAAATTGCCGACGTAAATGTTCTCGAATGTCATTACCTGTTGTCTCCGCTCCCGTCAATTACTCCGCGGTCCTTTCGATCCGAAAGCTTCGCGATGTTTCGTTCCATCAGGCTCTCCACGTCGAGTCCGTTGAGCGTCGCGATCTCCGCGACGAACCACAGGACGTCCCCCAGCTCGCTCGACAGCGCGTCGACGAACTTCGACCGTTCGTCGTGCAGGGCGTACTGAAGCCCGCAGTTCGGCGAAAGCCCGTCGTTGTGGCGGATGAACTTCGCGACTTTCCCCGCGACCTCGCCCGCCTCCTCGGCGAGACCGAGGTACGCGTACATCGGGTTGCCGCCGTACGACGCGAACTTGTGGGCCTTCTTCTGGAACTCGTTCGCCGTCATGTCCGTTCCTGTTCCGCGACCGCGAGAAGGTCGCGGCACGCCATGAGGTGGCATCGCGTTCCCGCGACGTTGACGATCTCGCCGAGACGCGGGTCGGCGTATACGGTCGAGCCGACGCCCACGCCCTCGGGTATGTCCCGGGTCCCGACCGCCATCACCATCCCGTCCATGCGATAGCCTGCTCCGACGAGACCGGTCTTAATGACGAATCCTCCAGGGCCGACCACCCAGTCGGACTGGGGGAACATGACGAGAACCCTCGCCCCAGTCGGGCGGAAAGTCGGTAGGCGTTTCGCCTCTTTCGGCGTTTCGGCGGTTCGCCCTGTTCGCCCTGCCCGCTTTCCGCCCGTTTCCGTTTTCCTCTTGCGCACATCTGCAGTTGTCTTTTTCATCTTGTCCGTTTCCGTAAGTCCTGCCCGACCCGCCCCGCCTATGACCATTCCAAGGGCGGGCCGGACAGGGGGTTTGCGTTCTTTACTTGCGGCCCTTCTTGCACGCGCCGCCCTTGCACGCCGCCTTGCACGCGGCCTTCTCGAGCCCCTTCTTCGGGGCGAACTTCGCGGCCTTAGCCGCGGCCTTCTTCGTCGTCTTCGCCATCTTCGATCACCTCCTTTCCTTCGGCCGGACAGACCTGTCCGATGTATGTTCCGAAATCCTTCACGAACCCGTCGCGGGACAGCCCCTCAGGAAGCCCGAGCGACGGCCATTCCCTCTTCGCCTCGAGGACGTGGCCGTACCATGGGTCGCAGTAGGCGGACTTCCGCAGGTCGACCATGTCCCCGTCGGACAGGGCGAGCCGCAGTTCGCGGACTTCCGTCGCCGTCTTGTCGCAACCAAGCGTCATGGCCTCGTCCTCGGCGCGGACGAGCGTCCCGATCGCGAGCGCGAGATGGTCGGGGTACGCGGGGGTCTCCGCCGCCAGGACGAACGCGCGGGACACGAGACCCTCGACCGTGTCCGCGACGGTCCCGCGCTCGTCGGCACCCGGGTACCACCGCCCCGACGGGAACGCGACGGCGTACGCGAGCGCCGCGTAAAGGTGCTTCTTCGCGCACTCGGCGCACGGTTCGCTAATCGACCTTGACATCTATGACCTCCTCTTTCTTTCCGAGCGTCGGGATGCCCGACATTCCGGGAAACACGGCGACGAGCACCTTGCTCCCGCCCTTTCCATCCTTTTCCTCTTGTTGCTTCGGGTCGGTGACGACCGCGCCCGTGTCGGCGACGCCCATCGCCGAGTTCTGGATCTTCGCGAGGGCGGCCAGCGCCTCGGCGGCGGACTTCATCGAGACCTCGTCGTCCTCAACCTTCCTCATGAGCTTGCGCTGCATCTTCTCCGAGTCCCTGATCTGCTGGACGAGGAGCCGCTCGCGGTTCTCGAGACGGAGGTTGACGAGGGCGCGGGCCTCCTCTTCCATTCGGACGGAGAGCTCGCGGGTCGCGGCGCGATTCCACTTCCCGTGGTACGCCCACATGAGCACGGTGCGCTCGGGAATCTTCAACTCGTTCGCGACCTGCCGTGCCGTGAGCCCATCCCGCACGTAGCGGACGAGGGCTTGCCTACGCTTGTCCTTGTCCTCGTAACCCTCGTACAGCTCGACGAGCCCCTTGTCCGCGTCGGTGTCGCCCGTTATGTCGAATGAGCGCGAGCGGGCGAGTTCCGTCTCGGCGACCTTCTTCAGTTCGCCCATCGCGTCCTTCGCGTAGATCTTGCCGTCCACCCGCAGGGTGCCGAGCGGCGAGCCGTCGTCCGCGAGCTCGACGGCGGGCGCGGTCTCCACGGCCTTTGCGGCTACGGCTTCCGCCTCGAACTCGACGGTCTTCGGAACGACCGCCGAGTTGCGCTTCAGCGCAGGGGACGCCTCCGTGAAGTCAGGCGTCCTAATCGCGGCGGCGATTTCGTCGGGAGTCTTGTTGTCAGTTTCCATGTCGCCACACCTCCCTCGTAACGACAGGCGTTCCCCGTCTGCTCATGAGATATGCCCCGACCGCCGCGCCGACCGCGTCGCGCAGGTGGCATCCGATCGGTTTGGGGAGATTATACTCTTTCTTCAGCGACTTCGCAACCGCCGTCACGCGCGAATCCGCCTCTTCGCCAAGGACGCGGACGAGTTCCGCGCGCACCTCGGAGTCCTTCAGGTTCGACCGCCCGCCGAGCGCGACGCGCCAGTCGACCGTGCCGAGCGCATAGACCGCTTCGACGTTCGCGCGGATCGCCGCGC
>CAVEVC010000179.1:5634-8961 GCA_963618935.1 Clostridiales bacterium CCNA10
GCCTTGACGCGCATGGTGAACTTCGAGCGGGTGCGGCTGTCCGTGTCGCAGGCCTTGTCGTCGATGAGCAGAACGGGCTTGTTGGTGATGTCGTCCGTGAAGGACGTCCCGTCGATGAAGTAGTCGCTGGCCTCTTGCGCCCCGCCCATGAGATTGCCGACGATCTGCTCGGCGAAGAAGGTCTTGCCCTTGCCGACGCCGCCCGCGAGTATGAGAGCCTGCCCCGGCTGGGTCATTTGACGGCGGAACACGCCCTGCTTGTAGAAATACGAGAGCCACGAAAGCAGAAGGACGAGTTGCCTGTCGTGCAGGACGTCGACGCTCGGCGCCCCAGGTTCGTCGCCCTCGATGTCGATGAGAGGGAAGCCCGCTTCCTTCCACCGCTTGAACATGAGCGACGACGGCATGAAGAGCGTCGTGAGGTACCGGTGAATGTGCGGAAAAAAGCGGACGACGAACGGGTTGTCCCACGCGGGCGTGTCGGGCTGCTGCACATAACGCTGCTTGATGTCGAAGCGCCCGACGCACCGTTGCCGCTCTTCCTCGGTCAGCGACGCGGGAAACCTCGCGGCGGGCGCGAGCGCGACGACACGGGAGATGTTGAGGACGGTCTGTCCGTTGAGCTCGATCGCGCCGCTCGGCGCGTAGAGGATCGGGGCCGCGCAGTCCACGGCCTTCTCCTCGCGCACCTTGAACAGGAACTCGTCCATCGGGGATTTCGTCCCTCCCTTCGGCGTGTCGGGCGAGATGTCCGTGAGGTTGAGGAGGTCGTCGACGAAGGTGGTCTTCGGCGCGGGGACGAACGCGCCGTCGTGTTCCCGAAGTCGCCAGTACACGCCGCCGTGTCCGCTTGGGCAGTAGAAGCACTTGCGAAGCATGGGCGAGACCTGCTTGGCCGTGTACTCCTCGACGACCTCGTGGCCGAGTATGTCAGTCCACGACATGAACGGCTTGTCATGCGGGACGAACACGAACACGCCCGCGTCGGTGATGACGCAGCCGTTGTCGTTGTCAGACTCCGCGTCCCAGAAGCGGCGGCACCGCGACCCGGCGCGAAGCCCCTCGCGGACGCGGTCGCCGAACTTCTCGCGGCAAAGCTCGATGGCCTTCTCGGCAGTTATGGTCACGGTTTCGCCCGAGTAGACGCGGGCGCGCTTGACCGCGAGGTCGGCCGCCCACGACTCAAGGAGGTCGCGGGAGATCCTGTTGTCCGAGAACCTGTTCCACTCGCGACCGACGTCCATGTACTGGAAGCCGGTCTTCGACTTCTGGTCGAAGTCGCTCCCCCACTTGACCGCCTTGATGACCGAGGCGACGTGCTTGAGGAGGTCGGCGGCGTGGCCGTTGCCCGACACGCGGATCGGCGACTCGAACTCCCACGCGAGGCGCAGTCCGCCCGAGACCGTGCGGATCCACCACGTCGGGTAGAAGTTGGACGGCGGTCTCGTGCGGAGACGGTTGATCATGTCGGTCGAGAACACCCCGTCGTAGTCGCCGAAGAAACCGTGCAGCTCGACGATCTCGTTGTCCTTGGTCACGCGGAACGCCGGGTTCTGCCCCTTGGCGAAGGAGAGGAAGGCGTGGTGCGTCGTCGCAGAGACGGAGTACTCGGCCTTGAACTGGTCGGGCGACATCGCCTTGACCGCCTCGGGAACTTCGTAGTTCCACGGCTCGGCGATTTCCGTGACGGAGTCGGAGCGAAGGTTGGGAATCGAAAAGTACATTGTCGCGATTCCTTTACTTCACGTAGTAGTCCGAGACGCAGCCCTCGACGTCAAGCGGCAGGCCCTGCGTCCATTCCTTGATGTAGTCGCCTCGGCACATGATCTCGGGCATCGCGACCCGCGCCTCTTCGACCTCGGCCTCGGGCACCTCGAAGATGACCTCGTCGTAGACGCTGAGGACGAACCTCCAGCTCGGGTGTTTCTCCTCGATCTCGACCGCGCCGTAGTTCATGATGTCGCGGCACGTGCCCTGCACGACGTTCTCGACGATGTTGCCGCCCGTGAAGAACCGCGCGGGCTTGCCGAGGACGGTCACGGCCTGAAGCGCCTCCTGGGTGCGCGGGTGCGCGACGCCCTTCTCGTCGTACTGCGTCTTGACCTCGCGCACGATACGCGGGTTGAAGTAGACCTTCTTCCGCCCCGAACGGAATCTCAAGACGAACTTGTCCTTCTTCGCGGCGGCTGCCATATACATGGCGTCGTGGTACTGCCTCCACTTCTCAGCGGTCTTGGCGTTCGCTTGCCGCCACTCGTTCACGATCTGCCGCGAGCGGAACACCTGCCCGACGCGATGCTCGTACTTGGGGTCTTTCGGGTCGGGGATCTCCGCGATGTTGCGGAGGTAGAACATGTTCTCGTCGAGCGACGGCCACTGATCACGGGGCAGAGAAGGGAAGTCGAGACCTTGCGCACGGCACGAGTCAATGAACTTCACGGCTCCCATTTGGTATCCGAGGCCAAGGACGCAGCACTTTGCCAATCGGTAGAGGTCGGGCTTGTTGTGCTTGATGTCCTCGCCCGACTTGCACCATCCCATCTCGACGGCGTTCGCCTGGTACAGGTTTCCTTCCTTGTGCATCGCGGACATCATGTGCGTGTCGTTGACGAGCCACAGGAGAAACCGCGCCTCGACCTGACTGTAGTCGAAGATGACGAACTTGTAGCCGGGGCGCGCCACGTTGAGCCGCCTCATGTCGATTCCCTTGCCGTCCATGATCTCCGGGATTCCCTTGAACACGGCGGAGCGGGTCATGTTGAGCATATTGACATTCTTCGCGTTGGACTCGCTGTCGCCCGTACCAGCAGACGTCCGCCCCGAGTGCGCCCCGAAGTACTTGATTCCCGGATGCGCGAAGCCGTTCCTGTCGAGTTGCTGGGTGAGCACCTCGAGACGTCTCATGTGCGGGACGGTCGCGGCGTACTTGAGCCTCGCGTCGATGAACGGCACGTCGCGGTGCGCGTTCATGAAGTCGATGAAATCGGGATTGTTCTTGGCGACGGACTTCGGCGGATTCAGCTTGATCCGAATGAGCGCGTTCTTGAACCCGTTGACCGAGTTGGGCTTGTCGTACGGGTACCACGGGAGGTCGGCGAGCAACGACTCCTGGTAGTTGCGCAGCTGGTTGAGAGCCCGAGTTGCGTAGTCGACGTCAATCTTGATCCCGCGGATGATGGATTCGCGGAGCTGGCAGGAGATCTTCCGCTCGATTTCTGGCCAGTACTTCGAGTAGACGTGCCAGATTTCCCAGCACTCCTTCGCGTCGTCTCCGCCGTACTTGATTAGGTCGTCAAGTTCTTTCGGCGTGAGGTCCGAGACGTGCCT
>CAVEVC010000180.1:0-8596 GCA_963618935.1 Clostridiales bacterium CCNA10
GCGTTGAGCGAGTAGATCTCGACGATCGTGGACTGCGACCACTCGACGGGCGAGAAGGCGAAGACGAGCGAGCCGCCGAGGCCGCCGGCGAGCGACATGAGGGCGTTCTTCCGCGCGCGGTCGCCGTCCGATTCCTCCCCCTCGGCGGGGACGGAGTCGAGCATGTCGCTGCCCGAGCGGCAGATGAGCATCGCCGTGCAGCCGGCCGCGAAGGCGCCCGCGACGGCGGAGAAGAGGGAGACGGCCCAGGCGGGCGTGGGCTGGCCCATGTAGGTGACCCACGAGAAGAGGCGGCAGAAGATCCAGCTGCAGAGGGACCAGAAGGGGTAGCCCGGGGGGTGCGGCACGCCGAGGTGGTCGGCGGCGGTGGCGAGCTCGCCCGAGTCCTCCAGGCCCACGCTCGGGCCGAGCGTGAAGAAGTAGACGAGGAACGCGATGAGCGTCGCGCCCCAGAAGGCGGTCCAGTCGATGCGGCGGAAGTAGGCGCCGGGCTTTGTCTCGATCGAGAAGAGGTTCTTCAACGTCTTCATGTGTGTCCTGTAGGTCTGGTGGAAAGTGGAAATCAAACGAATAAAACGCAGAGCGCTTACGCGATACGCGGAATCGGGCGAGAACCGATGTGGCTACGACGGCCCCTGCGGGGCCTACGCCACAATCGGTTCTCGCCCAGTTTGCATGGAATCCCAGCGAGGCCCCTGGGGCGAAGTTTCTGTGCAAAAAGGCATTGTGGCGTAGGCGACGTAAGTCGCCGTTGTAGCCACATGCCTTTTTGCACGATTTTGCGTATGCGAAGCATCTGCGTTTATCTGGAAGTCTTGGAGAGTTTCAAAGGACTAGGCGCGCCGGGGCCGTGCGGCGATGCGCAGGAGCTCCTGGGCGACGAGGGCGTCGTCGGCGGCGGAGGAGACGAGGCGTTCGCGGGCCTGGAGCATGCGGAAGCGCGCGGCGCGGAGCTCCATGGGCGTGAACGCCTTCGCGTTGCGCGCGCCGTTCCTGGCGGCCCAGGGGCTGCGGGCGGCGCCGGGGCCGACCCCGGCGGCGTCGAGGTCCGCCAGCGTGTCCGGCGGGATGTCCTTCGCCCAGCTGCCGTAGGGGGTGAGCCAGCCGTTGTCGAGGGCGTCGCGGTAGACGATGAGCTCGCGGAAGAACTTCTCCGCGACGGTCGCGAGGAGGATGCCGAAGCCCGGCTCGCCGTCGAAGCGCGCGAGCGTCCTGAGGAGCCGGGCGGGGCTGCGCTGGGCAAGGGCGTCCGTCACGTCCCAGAGCTCGGGCTCCTCGCCGCCCACGGAGGCGACCTCCGCGACGTCGGCGGCCGTGACGGTGTCGCGTTCGTCGCCGAGGTAGGTGCGCATCTTGGCGAGCTCCGAGACGATGATGCGCGTATCGGCGCCGACCTTGGAGATGAAGGCCTGGTCGGCGCCGGGGGCGAAGGCGAGGCGTTCGGCGGCGGCGAGGTCCGGGAGGCGCGAAAGGGCCGCCTCCACGCGGTCGCGGCTCTTGCCGCCGGAGGCGAACTCCACCACCTGGGCGAACGTGCGGAAGGTCTTCGCGAAGACGCTCGCCTTGAGCAGCTTCGGGGCGGAGACGATGAGGACCTGGCCGGAGGGGAGCGGATGCGCGGCGAGGTCCGCCGCGAAGTCTTCGAGCGCCTTCTTCACGTCCGCGGCCGGCGAGCCGCTGCGCGCGGCGCCGGGGAGGAAGGTCACGTTGCGCCACCACGTCAGCTTCACGGGGTCCAGGAAGGGGGGCGTCTGGACGGAGGCCCGGCAGGCGCCGAGGGAGGCCAGCTGCTCCTCCTGGTTCCCCGCGTCGCCGTCGACCGTCTCGACCGCCGTCGCGCGGAGCGACGGCTCGACGGCCGCCTCGAGGATCTTCCGGGCGGCCGCTTCGACGAGGTAGTCGTCCTCGCCCACGATCAGGTGGATGTTGGCGTTTTTCGGCACGCCCGCTATTTTACCATATTCCATTCCCCTGCTGGTTGGTATATAATGTGGAAACGCATTTTGCCTGGAGAGGGCGAAGGACGGGAAAGAGAAGGAGAACGGAGATGGAACGAGAGGTCAAGGTGCTGCAGTTCGGCGAGGGGAACTTCCTGCGCTGCTTCATCGACTGGATGGTCCAGCGGATGAACGACCGCGCGGGGTTCGGCGGGGCGGTGCGCATCGTCCAGCCGATCGGGGACGCGCTGACGCCCCCGTCGCGCGCGCTCAACGCGCGCGGCGGCTTCTACCACACCTGCCTGCGCGGCGTGGTGGACGGCAGGCCCGTCGAGGCCATCGAGGAGAACCGCGCCGTCGAGAAGGTCATCTGCGCGCAGTCCCAGTGGGACGAGGTGGAGGCGAGCGCGCGCCTCCCCTCCCTCCGCTTCGTCGTCTCGAACACGACCGAGGCCGGCATCGTGTACCAGAGGGACGCGGATACCTTCCCGCGCAAGGTCGCCCGCCTCCTGAAGGCCCGCTTCGCGGCGGGCCTCCCGGGCCTCGTCTTCCTCCCCTGCGAGCTCATCGAGCGCAACGGCGACGCGCTGCGGCGCTGCGTGCTGCAGTACGCCGCGGACTGGGGGGACGACGCGCTCGCCGCCTGGATCGCGCGCGCCTGCGTCTTCTGCTCCACCCTCGTCGACCGCATCGTCGCGGGCCGCCCCGACCCCGAGAGCGCGCGCCGCTATGCGGCGCAGCTCGGGGAGCGCGACGACGCGCTCGTCTGCGGCGAGCCCTTCCACCTCTTCGTCGTCGAGACGCCCCCCGGCTTCGACCTGGAGGCCGAGCTGCCCCTCCAAAAGGCCGGCGTCAACGTCGTCTACACGCCCGACCTGCAGCCCTACCGCACGCGCAAGGTCCGCTTCCTCAACGGCGCGCACACGGCGACGATCCCCGAAGGCCTCCTCGCCGGCTTCTCGGAGGTGGACCAGCTCGTCGCCGACCCGCACTTCAACGCGCACTTCCGGAAGATCCTCTTCGAGGAGATCTTCCCCACCGTGGACCTGCCGGAGGACGAGAAGCGCGCCTACGCGGCGAGCGTCCTCGAACGCTTCGCCAACCCCTTCGCCCACCACAAGCTCCTCTCCATCGCCCTCAACAGCGTCTCGAAGTGGAAGGTGCGCGTGCTGCCCACCATCCTCGACTACGTGCGGCTGAAGGGGACGCTGCCGGAGAACCTGACGCGCTCCTTCGCGTGGCTGCTCCGCTTCTACCGCACGGACCGGGTCAACGACAGCCCGGAGGTCATGGCCTACTTCCGGACGAACCCCTCGCCGGACGACGTGATGCGCCGGGCCGACCTCTGGGGCCAGGACCTCACCGCCATCCCCGGCTTCGCCGCGTCCGTCGCGGCCGCCCTCGCGCAGGGCGCCTGCCCCCCCGGAACGGAGAGACGATGAAGATCGGCCTGTGGCAGCTCGTCATCTGGGGCGTCCTCGTGCTGGTCCTCTTCCGCCCCGTCATCCTCACCCTCGTGCGCGTCGTGGCGCGCATGCGCCGGGAACGCGCGGACCGCGCGCAGGGGACGGTGGCGCGGCGCCCGTCCCCCGCGTTCACGTGCCCGCGCTGCGGCGCGCGCCTGCCGGACGACGCCGAGTACTGCCCGCGCTGCGGCCGCCGCGTGGGCTGCATCGACGTGTGAGGCGGGCGCTTTCCCTTCGCCGCCTTTTGTGCTATACTGCCGCTTTCACGACCGTCGCCTTCGGGGCGGCGCAAGGGCGACAAGCAGAAGAAGAAAGGAAAGGCGAAGACGATGATTGATCCGGCATGGCTGAAGGCGCGTGCCGCCGACGTGAGGCGCGCGGATACGTTCGACCCCTCGCTGTACCAGAGGTACAGCGTCAAGAGGGGCCTCCGAAACGGCGACGGGACGGGCGTCCTGGTGGGGCTGACCACGATCGGCGCGGTCCACGGCTACGTGGTGAGCGAAGGCGAGCGGGAGGCCGTGCCGGGCCAGCTCTTCTACCGCGGCATCGACGTGGTGGACCTCGTGAAGAACTGCGCGGCCGAGGGGCGCTTCGGGTTCGAGGAATGCGCGTACCTGCTCCTGTTCGGCCGCCTGCCCACCAAGGGCCAGCTCGAGGAGTGGCAGACCCTTCTCGCGGAGCACCGCCGCCTGCCGGACGGCTTCAAGGAGAACGCGGTCGTCCGCGCGCCGGGCAAGGACATCATGAACTCCCTCGCCCGCGCGGTCCTCACGGCCTACACCTACGACACGGCCCCCGACCTCCTGGACCTCGAGACGAACCTCCGCCAGGCCGTGGAGCTCATCGCCGGGTTTCCGACCATGGTCGCCTACGCCTACCAGGCGAAGGCCCACTACCACCTCGGCCACTCCCTCATGCTCCGCTACCCGGACCCCCTGAAGTGTACGGCCGAGAACATCCTCGCCCTCATCCGGGAGGACGGCCGCTGCACGCGCCTGGAGGCCGAGACGCTCGACCTCGCGCTCATCCTCCACGCCGAGCACGGCGGCGGCAACAACTCCAGCTTCGTCGCGCACGTCGTCACCTCGGCCTTCTCGGACATGTACTCCACCATCGCCGCCGCCACGCTCTCGCTGAAGGGCAGCCGCCACGGCGGCGCCAACCTGCGCACGTCGCGCCAGATGGCCGAGATGAAGAAGAACATCCGCGACTGGACCGACAGCGGCGAGGTGGCCGACTACATCGCCCGGATCGTCCGCAAGGAGGCCGGCGACGGCACCGGCCTCATCTACGGCCTCGGGCACGCCGTCTACACGATCTCCGACCCGCGCGCCGTGCTGCTGCGCGACAAGGCGCGGCAGCTCGCCGAGGTGAACGGCCGCATGGAGGAGTTCGCCCTCTACAACGCGGTCGAGCGCCTGGGCCCCGAGGTCATCAAGTCCGTCCACCCCGGCGCCAAGGACGTCTGCGCGAACGTGGACCTCTACTCGGGCTTCGTCTACGACATGCTGGGCATCCCGCAGGACCTCTACACGCCGCTCTTCGCGGTCGGGCGCGTGGTGGGCTGGTGCGCGCACCGCATGGAGGAGCTCGACAACGGCGGGCCCATCATCCGCCCCGCCTACAAGCCGATCTTCAGCCTCCGCGACTACGTGCCGATGGAGGCCCGCTGACGGGGGACGCCGCCGTGGACGACCGGCCTGAGCACGCTTCGCGGCATCACCACCACCGCCACCACCACTGCCCCCGCCCGGCCCGGCGGCCGGCCTTCGGGCGGTGGCTGCTGCTCGCGCTCGCCGGGGCGGGCGGGCTCGTCTGGGGCGTCCGATCGGGCTTCCTGGAGCGTACCGTCGGCGGGGCGCGTCCGGCGGCGCAGGCGCAGCGCCTCGCGGCCCTGCGGGAGCTGCGCGCGCAGGAGGCCGCCGCCCGCGAACAGGAGCGGGCGGACCGTCTGGCCGGGATCCGCGTCGCCATCGCGCAGCAGAAGGCGCGCGCCGACCGGGCGCTCGGGGACTACCGGGCCTTTCTCGAATCGGGCGGGACGGCGGCGCTGGACGTCCGGCGCGGGACGCTGGACCAGGCGCGCCGGACGGCGCAGGAGGAGGCCGAGGCGTGCGAGCGGGAGGTCGCGGCCGCGCAGCGGCTCAAGCGGGCCCTCTCGGCGCTGAAGGTCCAGGCGACGGCCTACGGGAGCGTGGCGCGGGACATCCCGGAGGACAACGAGGTGGCGGCGGCCTACAAGGCGCTGGCGGTGGCGGCGGCGAAGCTGGACGCGCTCTCCGGCACGTGTACCGAGAAGCACCCCGCCTTCATCGCGCAGCGCAAGGCGATGCAGACGGCGCTCGGCCGCTTTCGGTCCGCCGTCGCCCGCGCGCTGGACCGGGTGCAGTCCGCCCTGCCCGCACAGGAGGCGCGCCTCGCGGCCCTGCAGGCGAAGGCCGCCGACGCGGCGCGCGCCTACGAGGAGGTGGAGCGCGCCTACCAGGTCGCGAAGCTGCGGGAAGAGGAGCTGGCGCGCGCGCGCGAACAGGAATCGGACCGCCTGGCCGACCTGCGCCGCCGCGAGTTTGACCTCCAGTTCGGCGCAGTCTCCTCCCCGTCGAACCTGCCCGCCATCCGGCCCTGACGCCGCGCCCCTCGAGCGAGGGCGTGCGGGGGGGGGTCATGCTTGGGCTTGAACGTCAGAGGCGCAAGAGACTGGAATCGTGCGTAGAACAACCATGGCAAACGAAAAGAACACCGACCTCATCGTCGCGGCGAAACTGAAAGCCGCAGGGATTCACTTCTGCCCGAACGGAAGCGCGGTCAAGGACATCAAGAAAGCCCTGAAGTCCGCCTCCAAGAAGGGGAACGGACAGAGCGGCTATCCCGAATTCGTCGCCCAGGTCGGCGACTTCCTCCTCGTGATCGAGGACAAGGCGGACACGTCCCATCAGGCGAGATACATCGACGACACCCGGACGTCGCTCCTGATGGACACCTCGAGCATCGTGAACTACGCCGAGAACGGCGCCGTCCACTACGCGAAGCACATCGTCCAGCACTCCTCCTTCAAGAAGGTGATCGCCATCGGCTGTTCGGGCGAGGACGAGCAGAACCTCCTCATCCGCCCGATCTTCGTCTCGGCGGTCGGCAGCAAGCTCCTCCCGCGCGCCCTCGACTTCTCGGCGTTCTCGACCCCGGCGAAGGTGCGCAAATACTACAACGACGTCATCCTCGGAAAGAAGCCCGTCGAACAGGTCGAGCTCGAGGACATCCTGAAGAGCGCGGGCGCGCTGCACGAGGCCCTGCGCGACTATGGCAACCTCGGCGACCACGAGAAGCCGCTCGTCGTCTCCGCGCTCCTCCTCGCCCTGAGCGAGGACGACTTCGACACCGAGTCGCTGACGGGCGACCACGTGAAGACCGACGGCATGAAGATCTACGACGCGCTCTCGGCGCACATGGACCGCGTCCACGTCGGGCCGCCGGACAAGAAGACGCGCGTCCTCAACCAGTTCCTCCTCATCCGCGACCGCCCGCACCTCTCGGAATGCTCGCCGAAACTCGGCAAGTCGCCGCTCCGCTACTTCGCCGAATACCTGCAGTCCAACATCATGGGCGCGATCCAGAGCAACACGCCGGAGGACGTGCTGGGCCGCTTCTACGGCGAGTTCATGAGCTATTCGGGCGGCAACGGGCAGACGCTCGGCGTCGTCCTCACGCCCAAGCACATCACGGAGCTCTTCGCCGACCTCGCGCAGCTGAAGGTCGACGACAAGGTGTTCGACCCGTGCTGCGGAACGGCGGGCTTCCTGATCGCCGCGATGCACCGGATGCTGGCGCAGGCCGAGAACGCCTACGACCGGAACCAGATCAAGGGCGAGCGCCTCCACGGCGTCGAGCTGCGCGACGACATGTTCTCCATCGCGACGACGAACATGATCCTTCGCGGCGACGGCAAGAGCAACCTCGCCTGCGGCGACTTCTTCCGGATCTCGACGGACGACCTCCGCGCCCAGGACTACACGGTCGGGCTGATGAACCCGCCCTATTCGCAGGGCAAGAAGAAGGTGACGGCGGAGTTGACCGAGCTCAAGTTCATCCGCCACCTCCTGGACGGCCTTGCGGACGGCGCCCGGTGCGTCGTGATCGTGCCGCAGTCCGTCATGGTCGGCAAGTCGAACGCCGACAAGGACGACAAGCGCTACATCTACGACCACCACACGCTGGAGGGCGTCATCACCCTCAACCCCAACACGTTCTACGGCGTGGGGACGAACCCCGTGATCGCCGTCTTCACCGCGCACGAGCCGCACCCCGCCGGGAAACTGGTGAAGTTCGTCAACTTCAAGGACGACGGCTACAAGGTGTTCCCGCACCTCGGGCTCATGCCGACGCCGGACGTCGCCGCCCGCAAGAAGCAGTTGCTCGACTGCTGGCTCCAGGGCAAGTCCGCGCCCAACTCCTTCATCGTGCGATGTCCCGTCAAGGCGGAGGACGAGTGGCTGCACTCGTTCTTCTACTTCAACGAGGAGATTCCGTCCGAGGCCGACTTCGAGAAGGCGATGGCCGACTACCTCACCTTCGAGTTCGACATGTTCGCACACGGACGAGGCCAGTTGTTCGCCGAAGACAAGCCGGCTTGCGAAAGCGGAAAATGCGGTGGCATTGCGGACACCCAATGGGAGGCGTATGAGATTCAGTCCGTCTTCCGCGTCGAGCCGGGGAAGCGGCTGGAGAGCTACAACATGAAGGAGGGAGACCGGCCGTTCGTCGGGGCGTCCGACTCGAACAACGGCATCACGGGATTCCTCTCGAACGACAACGCCTCGAAAGACCGCAACGTCCTCGGCGTCAACTACAACGGAAGCGTGGGCGAGGCGTTCTACCATCCCTACGAGGCGCTGTTCTCGGACGACGTGAAGCGGTTTCACCTGAAGGAGATTCCGGACGACAAGTATGTCTTCCTGTTCCTGAAGGTGGCGATCCTTCAGCAGAAGTCCAAGTTCGCCTACGGCTACAAGTTCAACGCCGAGCGCATGGCGCGGCAGCGGCTTGTGCTGCCCAAGGCGGCGGACGGACGCCCCGACTACGCCTTCATGCGCCAATGCATGAAGAACGCCGAGGCGAAGATCCGCCGCCGCTACGCCGAGGCGCGGCCGCCCCCAACCCCCGCATTTATATAAATGCGGGGGTTGGGGGCGGCCG
>CAVEVC010000181.1:0-8574 GCA_963618935.1 Clostridiales bacterium CCNA10
TTCGTGGTAGGGGCGGACGTCCTCGGCCGCCCGCCCGTTCATGCGTTTTCGGCGCACCGGGGACGTCGCGCCCTACCATTTTCGGCGCGTCGGGGACGTCGCGCCCTACCATTTTCGGCGCGCCGGGGACGTCGCGCCCTACCATTTTCGGCGCGCCGGGGACGTCGCGCCCTACCGTCGTTGGTAGGGGCGGACGTCCTCGGCCGCCCGCAACCGGCTTTGAAATTGCCTTTGTAATTGAAACAAAACTGTGCAATTGCCGCTAAAACGGCAATTATGCCCCCCCCCCCCTAAAAAGTTCATTTTTCCCTTGCATCGGGAAGGACATTTTTGGCATACTGCCGTTGTCGCGGGTTCTCCTCCGTCGGGGCGTCGGATCGGTGTTCAGCCGGTCGTGTGGCCGGATCCGCGGGCGTCGCGCGGAGGGGTGTTCACAGGAGGCTGACAGTATGGACACGTTGTTGGAAGCCGTTGTAAAGCCTGGAAGCGTCTGCCGGGGGAGGCCGGACGGGCGCGCGGGACGCGCGCCCCTACCAATGCCGGGGCCGGCGTGGGTGGGGCCGTTCGGACGCCACGCGCCGAGGGCGGCGCGGGTACATTGCGCGCCGAGTCCGCGTCGTGCCTTTGGGAGGCTGGCGGGCGCGGTTTCGATGGTGTTGCTTGGGCTGGCGTCGGCCGCAGGGGCGGCGGACCGGACGCCGGACGGCCTTGGCCTCGTCGACGCCCTGACGGCGACGGCCGTTTCGGGCGACCCGTGGCCGTTCCGCTGGTCTGCGGCGGCGATCACGGGCGGCAGTGCGGGCGACGCCTCTGGGCACGCCATCGCGCGCACGCTCCCAGACACGTGGGCGCCCGAGTGCGTCTACCAGCTGGAGCGCTGGGGCGCGACGCTGGGGGCGACGTTCACGAACCTCGTCCCGGGGGCGTCCTACACGCTCGAACTGCACCTGACGGAAAACTACTTCGGGGGGTCGCGCGGCGACGGCGGCGTGGGTAGCCGCATCTGGAGCGTCGCCGCGAACGGGACGACGCTTGAGACGGACATCGACATCTACAAGGAGGCGGGCGGCGCGTACAAGGCCCTCTGCAAGCAGTATGCGGTGACGGCGGATGCAGGCGGCGCGGTCGCCGTGGCGTTCACCAGCCAGAAGGACAACGCGCACTACTCGGGCCTTGCGCTCTTCGGCGCCGCGGCGCCGTCCCGGCCGGAGCTGACGGCCGCCGTCGCCGAGGGCACGACGGACATCGCCCTCGCCTGGCCGGCCTGCACGGACGTCCACCGCTACTACATCGAGGAGGCCGAGACGGAGGCGGGGCCCTGGACGAACCTCCAGACGCTGACGCCGGATGCGACGTCCGCCATGCTCGCGAACGCCTACAGCGCCGGGAAGGCGGCCGCCTACCGCCTCGTCGCCTCCAACGGCGTGGGCACGGCCGTCTCGGACGCGGCCGTGTTCACGCCGCCCGCCGGGACGGGGCTTCGGACGCGCGGCGAGACGGTGGCCTCCGACGCGGAGGCGTTCTGGCGGATCGGCACGGTGGCGGCGGACGACGAGCCCGCGAACGCGCTGGCGGCCGACGACGTCTCGGCCCTCGGCTACCTCCTCGACGTGGCGGCCGTCTCGCCCCTCGCCCTCGCGGACGGCCAGACGTTCCGCGTGGGCACGCTCGGCGTGGGCGCGGCGGGCGGCACGCTGTCGGTGGCGGGGGAGGGGACGCTCGCGCCGCTGGGGAGCGTCCTGGACCTGTCCGTGGCGGCGGGGGGCGCGCTCGCGGTCGAGACGCCCGTCGCGGGCGGGGGCGACGCGCTCGTCGCGAAGCACGGCGCCGGGCGTGCCATCCTCGCGGGCGGCCTTTCGGGCGCGGCGCGGCTGGCCGTGGACGCGGGCGCGCTCGCCTACTCCAACGTCGTCGACGAGGCGTTCGCCGTGCAGCTGACGGGCGCGGGCACGTTCGAGAAGATGGGCGCGGGCGCGCTCACGGTGACGGCTAAGAGCCCGGACTTCGCGGGGGACGTCGTCGTGCGGGAGGGCACGCTGCGCTTCGGCACGACGGGCTCGGCCTACGCCAGCGCCGCCGGCACGCTGACCGTCGAGCCGGGCGCGGCGCTCGACGTCGCGGCGGCGGGGCTTGCCGAGCTGGCGGTGGGCCTCGGCGCGCGCACGGTCGTCGTCTCGGGCGCGGGGCCGGACGGGAAGGGCGCGATCGTGAACGGCGGCGGGAAAAGCCAGTACCACGCCCTCCGGAACGGGTCGCTCGCGGGCGACGTCGTCTTCGGCGGCGAAAGCGCGACGCTGAACGACGTCGTCGGCCGCTGGGACTTCCGGAACGGTGCGCTCGCGCTCAACGGCCACAACATCACGAAGGTCGGCAGCAACATGGTCTGCCTGACGGCGATGAAGATCACGACGGGCGACGCGCCCGTCACGATCGACGTGCAGGAGGGCTACTGGTCGAGCGAGACGACGACGGACTACACGCAGGGCCCCGCGCACACGCTGCGCGTGCGGCAGGGGGCGGTCCTCGACTTCTACGAGCTCAGGAAGCCGTTCACCTGGTCGCTCGACCTGGAGGACGGCGCGAGCATCCGCTTCCGCAACGGCGGGGACGACGCGGGCCAAAACCACATCGCGAGCCCGATCGCGCTGCCGTCGGGGACGGTGGACGTTTTCGCGCGTTCGGGCGTGCGCGCCTCGCTTGACGGCGCGGTCTCCGGCGAAGGGCGCCTGCGCTTCGCCAGCGGGGGCGGCGGCCGCCTCTCCCTCTACGGCACGAACACCTATGCGGGCGGCACCTGGGTGCAGGGCGGCGACCTCTACGCCGCCCACAAGGACGCGCTGCCGGGCTGGGACGACCCCGCGCGGCTGACCGTCACGAACGCGACGCTCATCCTCTCCGCCGACGAGGGGGCCTGGACGGCGGCGGACGCGCTGTCCCTGGCCGAGGGCGGGCAGCTCGTGAGCAACTCCTGGCTCGGCGTGAGCGTGAAGGGCGCGCCCGTCGCCTGGAACGCGGACCTTGCGCTTTCGATGGCCAACTTCTCGAAATACGACGCCGGGCAGCTGACGCTGGACGGCCGCCTCGCGCCCGCGAACGACCTGGAAGTGTACGGCGGCACGCTCGTCCTCACGGGCGCGCGCGAGCCGGAGAACGCCGTGCGGAAGCTGTTTGTCCACGACGGCGCGCTCGTCCTCACGAACGGCGCATCGCTCGCCCTTTCGTCCGCGTCCGGGCGGGACACCAACGTCAGCAGCTCCGGGCGCACGGGGCTGGCGGAGGTCCGCGTGCCGGCGGGCTCGACGCTGCACGCGGAGCCGGACTGCACGGCCGGCCAGTGGAGCGCGGGCATCCTGGTTGGCAGCTCTGAGAACGGCCGCGGCCTTCTCGTGGTCGAGGACGGCGGCGAGGTGCGCCACAAGGTCAACCTCGGCGCGTCGCATGCGCGCGCGCAGGGCGCCGTCCACCAGTTCGGCGGCCTCGTCGAGAACCAGGGCGGCTCGGCGAACGACATCCGCGTCGGCGACGCGGGCTACGGCTACTACGGGCTCGACGGCGGCGAGCTCGACTGGTGGGGCTACGGGACGATCGGCTCGGGCGCGTCCGCGACGGGCGTCTTCGTCATGCACGGCGGCCTCTTCCGGTTCGCCGCCAAGACCGACGGGCGCCTCGGCCTGAGCCGCGGCGGGTCGGGCATCTTCTACATGGACGGCGGCCTCGTCGACTGGACGGCGGGCAAGGGCTACCTCGCGCTCGGCGAGAGCGACAACAACGGCCAGGGGTCGGACGGGCGGAGCACCTTCACCGTCGACGGGACGGGCGAGGCGCGCTTCGGCAGCAAGTCGGCCTGGTTCGGGTACCGCAAGGACCACACGGCCGTCATCAACCTCAACGGCGGCGGCGTCCTCGAATGCGGCACGCTGAAGGTGATGAACACAAGCTCCGGCGCCGCGGACCGCGAGACGCTCGTCTCGCTCCTCAACTTCGACGGCGGCACGTTCCGCGCGGCGGGCAGCGCCACGCTCTTCCCGGCGGACGAGACGTACCACGCCGACGCCGTCACGCTCTACGCGGGCGGGGCTGTCTTCGACGCCTCCAACTTCACGCTGACGGTCAACCACCCGCTGACGGCGGCCTCCGGGGCGGGCGTCGCCGCCATCGCGCTGCCCGCCGCGCTCCGGAACGCGACGGGCTACATCGGCGCGCCGTTCATCAAGATCTCGGGCGGCGGCGGCCGGGGCGCGACGGCGCTCTGCCTCTACGACGCGCGGACGCGCAAGGTGACGGGCATCAAGGTGACGAGCCCGGGGACCGGCTACACGAGCGCGCCGACGGCGACGATCTCGGGCGGCGGCTACACGAACGTCTACACGGCCGCGGCGACGCTCGCGCCGAACGCGGCGACGGGCGGCGTGACGGTGCGCTCCGCGACGGGCGCGGGCGCGGTCGTCCTTGCGGCGGCGAACGCGTTCACGGGCGAGGTGGCCGTCGAGGGCGGCACGCTGCGCCTGGGCGCGGCGGGGGCCTTCCCGGAGGGGAACGACCTGCGCCTGGCGGGCGGCACGTTCGACGGCGCGGGCCAGACGGTCACGGCGGGCGTCGTGCGCGCCACCTCCGGCGCGCTGCGGAACGTGCGGCTCGTCTGCACGCGGTTCGAAAAGACGGGAGACGGGGAGCTGGCGCTCGAGCAGGCCGAGCTCGTCGGCTGCACGAGCCTGTCGTTCGCCGGCGGGCTGAAGACGACCGCGAACGCCCCCGGCCTCTTCGAGACGCTCCTGCCGGGGTCGAAGAACTGGACGGGCGCCGCCGCCTACGCGGACGTGGTGGCGCAGGGCCCTGCGCGCGCGAACACGACGCAGGGGTGGATCGAGAACGTGACGGCCGTCTACACGGGCTACATCTGGAACCGCACGGGCGCGGACGTCACGTGGTCGCTCATGGAGAACTTCGACGACTATGTGCGCGTGTGGATCGACGGCGCGCCCGTGCTCTCCGACGATACGTGGGACGCCGTCTCCGCCGCCGCCTTCACGCTCGCGCCGGGCCCGCACCGCTTCGAGGCCCGCTTCGGGCAGGGCGGCGGCGGCGCAGGGCCGTCGAACATCGCGAAGAACACCGAGGACGGCGTCCGGCCGGCCTT
The DNA here is from genome assembly GCA_963618935.1 of Clostridiales bacterium CCNA10. Lineage (GTDB taxonomy): Bacteria > Verrucomicrobiota > Kiritimatiellia > RFP12 > UBA1067 > RUG572. Next base: position 5,138 of record CAVEVC010000181.1, read on the forward strand.
CGGCATCGGCCTCGACCGGCAGGGCCGCACGGCCCTGCGGGCCTCGAACTTCGAGGCGCTTGCGGACCCCGGCGACGGCTCGCTCTTCACGACGAAGACGGGGGAGGCGGTTTCGCTTGCGGACCCGGCCGCGACGACGGCGACGCTCGCGGGCGCGTTCGCGTTCACGGGCACGTGGACGGTGGACATGGCGGAGGTCCTCGCGGGCGGCCGACTCGCGGTGACGGACGGCGCGCTCGACCTCTCCGCCGTGACGGACGTCGCCTTCGTGAACGCGGCGGGCCTGCCGAAGGGCGGCGTGTACGTCCTTGCCGAATCGGCGGACGGCTTCGTCCTCGGCGACGCGCCGCCGGCCCTCGCGGGCCTTCCGGCGGGGCCGTGGCGGTTCGAAGTCCACGGGACGAAGCTCCGCCTCGCCTACCCGTCCGGCACGGCGATCATCCTGCGCTGATCCCCGGGGAGGGACGCGCTTGTCGCGTCCGCGCCGGGTTGACGGGGCGGCGGGGAATGTCCTATAATGCGGGCATGAAACTGGAACAAGGCCTGCTGATGTTATCGCTGTTGGCCGCCGGCGCGCTGCCGGCGGACGTGTTCACCTCCCCGAACGGGCGCGTGGCGTGCGACTTCGCGCTGCGCGACGGCGTGCCCGTGGCCGTCGTCTCCTACGACGGACGGCGCGCGTTCGAGAGCGAGCTGGGGTTCAGCCGCGCGAAGCTGGAGGTGCTGGACGCCGCGACGCGCACGGTGAAGGGGTCCTGGAGGCCCGTCTGGGGGTTCAAGGCCGAGTACCCCGAGAACTACGTGGAGAAGACGGTGCGCCTGAAGCGCCCGGGGGCGGCGCAGGCCGACGAGACGCTGGAGCTGCGGTGCTACGACGAGGGCTTCGCCGTCCGCGCGAGGGTCGTGCTGAACGTCTACGGCCTGGGCGAGATCAAGGGGGAGCGCACGCGCTGGCGCTTCGCCGAGGGGGCGAAGGCGTGGTGCATCCCGGGGACCGAGAGCACGTTCCCGGCGGAGCCCTACGACCTCAAGGCGCTGGGAGACCGGGAGGCCTGGCGGATGCCGTTCACGGTCGAGATCCCCGGCGTGGGGGCCGCGAGCATCCTGGAGGCGAACGTGCGCGACTATCCGCGCAGCCACCTGAAGACGTCCGGCGGCGCGGTGTGGCCCGTGTTCGCGCTGGGGGTGAAGGAGGGGCGCGGGGAGGTCGTCTCGCCGTGGCGCGCGGTGCAGCTCGCCGCCGACGCGGGGAAGCTGATCGAGACGGCGTACTTCATCGAGAACCTGAACGACCCCTGCGCGCTCGCCGACACCTCCTGGATCAAGCCGGGCCTCTCCGTCTCGGACCACGGAAACTGCGAGCTCGTCACGGACGACGTGATCGCCGCCGCGCGCGACGCGAAGCGGTTCGGCGCGCGCTACTTCCAGATCGACTGGGGCTGGTACGGCACCGAATACCCCTGGAGCGACGAGGACCGCGCGGCGTTCCGCGCGAAGAACCCCGAGGCCGCGCACGATGCCACCTGGGAGGCGAACACCCGCGCCGACCCCTACGCCGTCGCGAAGGGCACCGTGCCCTACCATCCGCAGTGGCCTTTCCGCGCCCGGCGGCGCGGCGTCTCGCTCGACATCCCGAAGGTCGTCGCCGAGCTGAAGAAGATGGACATGGGCCTGGGCCTCTACATCCACGGCGCCGTGCTGGAGGCGCACGACCTCGACCGCCTCTTCGCCACCTACGCCGCGTGGGGCGTCGCCGCCCTGAAGCCGGGCTTCGTCTCCTACGGCTCCCAGCGCGCGACGGAGCGCCTGCGCGCGCTTGCCGCCACGGCGGCGAAGTACCGCCTGTGGCTCGACATCCACGACGAGCAGGTTCCCGACGGCTTCGAGCGCACCTACCCGAATGTGATGATCACCGAGGGCGGCGGCGGCGAGGAGGGGAACCATCCGGTCCGGCAGGACGTGGCGCTGCCGTTCACGCGCTGCCTGTGCGGCCCGTTCGACTTCACGCCCCAGCTCTTCACGGCCCGCGACGGGGAGAGGGCATGCACGAAGGCCCACAAGGTCGCGATCTTCCTCTGCTATCCCGGCCCCACGGCCATCATGCGCGGGAGCGTGCGCGCGGCGCTGGAGAAGGACGCCTCGATCATGGCGTTCGTCAAGGCGCTGCCGTGGACCTACGACGACACGCGCGTCCTCGACGCCGCCGTGGCGCGCCACCTCGTGCTGGCCCGCCGCCGGGGCGGGACGTGGTATGTGGCGGGCATGGCGGGCGAGGCCGCCCGCACGGCCTCCTTCGCGTGCGACTTCCTGCCCGGGGGGCGGGCGTTCACGCTGACGCTCTGGCGGGACGACGCGTCCTCCGCGGACAATCCGCGCGGCTACGTGCGCGAGACGCGGCAGGTCCGCCGGGGCGACCGCCTGGAGATCCCGATGTCCCCCGGCGGCGGCTTCGTCGCCGTGCTGGAAGGGAAATAAGCGCGCCTCCACGCCTCCGGCCGGTTGACACGGCGTGCGGGAGGGACGCGCTTGTCGCGTCCGGGTTCTGCGGCGCACAGCAGAGGCGGATTTCTTGTTAAGTGACGGGACTGAACTGCGCGGCGAACATCTGGCCGTACAGATCTGACCGTACGGAGTGGCTGGGCGGCAACCCCCGCATTTATATAAATGCGGGGGTTGCCGCTTCCCGTCTACAATCGGGCAGCCTCCATCACGACGGGACATTCGGGTTCGACTTCAGAATCCATAGCGCTATTCGGCCTCTTGGAGGGGGACATGAAACGCGGACTGTGGTATACTGGCGTCCATGAGACCCGAGCAGATGCCCTACGGCGTGAAGGACTTCAAGCGCATCCGCCTGGAGAACCGCTACTACGTCGACAAGACCGCGCTCATCCGCAAGATGGAGGAACGCGCGGACTTCCTCTTCTTCGTGCGGCCGCGCCGGTTCGGCAAGTCGCTCCTCTGCGAGACGCTGCGCTGCTACTACGACGTCGCCGAGAAGGAGAACTTCGAGCGCCTCTTCGGCGGCCTCGACATCGGCAAGGCTCCGACGAAGAACGCGAGCCGCTACTTCGTGCTGTCGCTCGACTTCTCGCGCGTCAACGTCTGCGAGGGCGCGACATGGGAGGAGAAGTTCGCGTCCTACATGAACCAGCAGATGGACGCGTTCATCTCCGCGCACGAGTCGTTCATCGGCGAGATGCCCGACATCAAGAACGTCCGGCACCGCTTCGGGCCCTCCGAGAAGTTCACGGCTGTCGTCGAGGCGGCGAAGCGCCTCGGCCTCGGCGTCTACGTGATCGTCGACGAATACGACAACTTCACGAACGAGATCGTCTCGACGGCGGGGAAGGTCCCCTACAAGGAGATCACGCACGGCACCGGCTTCTACCGGGGCTGGTTCAAGCTCTTCAAGGGCACGTGCGACCGCATCTTCA
>CAVEVC010000182.1:0-8352 GCA_963618935.1 Clostridiales bacterium CCNA10
TTGGACTGATGGGCAATGTGGTTTCCGCCGAACATCACGACGTCGTCGCCGACCGTGGTAAATGGGGCCAGGACGTTGTTCTCCATGATGAAGCAGTTCTCGCCGATCTTGACGTTCCGCCAGACGAACGCCCGCGACGATGTAACGGCGCGAAAGAAATGGTTAGGGCTGAAAGGTCGATCGCGCGAAATGTAGATAAGGGTTGAATTGGACCGGAGGCTCGGTCATGTCTCCCTAGTTGTCGATGGTGGACTTCAGGAACGCGGCGATCTCCTCCGCCGTGGCGACGCCCGCCGCCACCACCGCGTTGGTCGCCGCGACGAAGGACGGGTCGCCGTCCTCGATGTACTGGCACGCGGCCCATTCGTCCGCGAGGTCCGCCGCCGCGATCCCGGCCTTCAGCGCGTCCCACTTGCCCGCCGTCTTGGCCGCCACGACGATCTTCTGCTTCGAGTAGCGGTTCCGCGCCGCCTTGAACTCGATTGACTGGAGCGCGTTCGTCTCGCACCAGACGTTTCCGCCCTGCGCGTAGGTGTAGACGCAGAACCCCGGCACGCTCTCGGCGTCCATGCCTATGACGCGCTTGCGGCTGTAGACGGTCTTCGGGACCATCTGCCGTGCCGTGGCGACCGTCTGCCGTGCGCCGATGTGCGGCCCGAGTTGGGCATTCGCCAGGAGCGTCCTGTTCGTCCTTGCGTTCGCGATGGCCTCGACCCGCTGGCGCGCGGTCGCAACCTTCGCGGCCACCTCCGCCTTTGCCTTTCTCGCCCTGGAGCGTTCGACCATGCGCACCTCCGCGTCCGTGAGCGCGACCGTGCTCGTCGCGTCCGTGCCCGTCGTCGCCCATGCCGCCGCCACCGCGAGCAGGGTGGCCGTACACGTAATCCACATCGTCTTCACTGGTTCCCTCCGTTTCCGTTCGTCCTGAAGAACCCGTTCTCAACCTTTATCGCCGCGCCGTCCAGCGCGTTCGTGACGACGCCGTTCCACGCCGCCTTTCCGCCCACCGCCACGACGAGGGAGCCGAAGTCGAACAGCCCGCCCTCGTCGCCGAGCATGACGTTCTCAAAGAGGCACGCCGGACGCCCCCGGTACTTCGCGGGTATCTCCACCGACCCCGCGTGCGTCGCACTCCCGGCGTCCCAGTCGCCCGTCCACGTCACCTTGGCCGTCTCCTCCCCGTCCACGCCGTCGCCGAACGAGAGCGTCATGGAGGGGCGCGAGGCGAGGAGCCGGTTCGCCGCCGCGACGAAGGAGAGCGTCCTACCGTCCGCCGAGACCGTGGCGTTCGTGATCACGAACGTGAGGGCGGCACGCGCGGCGAGGTCCGGGCGGATGCAGAGGACGGCGTGCTGGGCACGCGCCGGGACCTGGCCCGTGACGGCGGCGAGGCCCGCGACCGCCGCCTCCATCGCCGCCCTGGCCGCGTCCGCGATCCCGGACGCGCCGTCCGCAACGGCGTCGACCGCCGCGCCGTCCGCCCTGGACGCGACGGTGCCCGTCCGGTCCACGAGGTTCGTGCCGTCCCGCTCCATCACCTGGTCGCGCCGCCAGCCGGGGCGGACCTCCACGTTCGAGACGACGTAGAGGTTCGTCGCCGTCCCGTCCAACGGCGCGGCGGCTTGCGCCGCCGCCACGGGACAGGGCGCGGACACGAGGAGGGCGGTGGCCATGAGGATGCTTCTCATTTCTCCCCTCCTTCCCCTTCGTCGCCCTGTACCTCGCCGAGGTCCACCGCGACGCGCCATGTGTGCGTCCTGTCAACTGTGAAGCGTGGGATGACGGCGTTCGAGGCCGTCGTCGTCTCGACCGTCTCCCAGCGCGCCCACTCGCCCTCCCGCTGGGCCTGGACCAGGAACGTCGCGCCGGGCTTGATGCGCTCGTCGGTCGTCTCCCATTCGAGGATGACCTTGTGCGCGTCGACCACGCACCGTGTCAGGTCGATTCCATTCTCCGTGATGACCTTCGTTCCGCCGTAGCCCGTCGCGACAACGGCGAGGAAAGCAAGCGCGGCACGCTTCGCCGGGCTGCACACCCTGCCGCGCGCCATGCGGCAGACCGCCCAGACCGCAGCAATGAGCACGATAGTCATGAGGGAGACGACGAGCGCGTGCTGCCACGCCGCGCGCACGGCCTCCGCGTTCGCGAGGCGCATCTGCTCCACGCAGTCAACCACGCCGATGTATGCCGCCAGCATCACTGCGCCTCCTTCCCGACGACAACGCCGTTGGAGACGACAAGCGTCTCCCCGGCCTGGACCGTCCCCGTGTAGCCGCCCGTCACGCCTTTGATGTCCATCGTCGCCCCGTCCCCGGACGGCGCGTCCGGCTCCAGCCCGACGCGGAAGAACGACTGCGGGAGGGTGTCAAACGTCTTCGTCATGAGGTAGGCGTTCCGGTAGGTGTTCGAGCCGACCGTCTGCGTCCCGAGCGGGACGTTGGAATCGGCGTCCACGTCGACGAAGGTCTTGTTGGTGAGCGAGTCCGCCCACTTGAGGTACACGTCCGAGCTGCCGATGGGGACGGTGGAGAACCACCACGCCCTGGCGGTCGTCGTGCCGTCCGCGTTTACCGCGACTTTGAAGTCGTAGATTCCGATCCGGTCGTCCGGGCCGAACAGCGTTCCCGCCTCGAAGGACGAGACGCGGCCCCGGACGTACACGACGAGCTCCGAGGAGGCGATGGCGGCGGCGACGCCCGCGATCATGTTCGTCCCGGCGTCCGTCGCGTCCCGCGCGGCGTCGCCCTTGGCGTCCGCGGCGCCGGAGGTGTCGGCCTCGATCCTGAACCGGATGACGGTGTCGTCCCCGGCCACGCCCTAGCCCTCCACCGTGTACTGGGTGACGACGGTCACGCCGACCTGCGAGAGGCGCTTCGACGTGACGACGGCCTTCGCGAAGACGGTCGTCCCGCCGTAGACGAGCACGCCCGCCTTCGCCTCGGCGCGGTGTCCGGCCATCATCCAGGCGACGGCGTCCCCGGCGGACGCGAAGACGCGCACCGTCCGGAAGCTCGCGACGCCGTGGTCGCACCGCACGTGCTCGCCCTGCACGCGGTCCGCGCCGACGAACGCGCGCACCTCCGCGCCCGGCGTCTCGGCGAGGACGACGTCCCCCACGCCGAACGGCTGGCCGTCGGCCCGCCGCGCGTCGCCCGTCGAGAGCACCGTGTCTCCGAGCTTGAGGACCCCCTAAAACCTAAAACCTGAAACCTAAAACCTGCCCTCCCGCCCCTACGACGCCATCTCGACGGTGAAGACGGGCCCCGGCGCGCCGTCGGTGAACCTGCGCGAGGCCGTGAAGCCGATCTCGCCCGCGCGCAGCGCCGTGTTGCCCCACCGCAGCGGGCCCGTCACGATGGACGCGCCGTGGAGCGTCACCTTCAGCCCGCCCGCGCCGGTGATGACGAGGTCGTCCGCGCCGCCGAGCAGCGACCCGCGCGCCTTCGCGGCCGGGAGGGCGGCGAGGATCTGCGCCTCGGTGAGCCCAAGCGGGGTGCAGCGGGCCGTGCAGCCGACGGCGGCGACGGTCCAGTCGATGGTGCCGAGGTGGTCGGTCGTGACGGCCTGGAGCTCCACGGCCGGCACGACGGTCCAGCCGTCGAGCGTGTCGGGGATCGAGAGCGCACCGAACGTTCCGGCGTAGTGCGCGCCCGTGATCCCGGCCGGGTCCGGCGCGCCGGCGGATTAGGCGGCCGCCTCGACCTTGTAGAGCGCGTCCGCGTCCGTCGGGCCCTTGCCAAGCCCCAGCGCGGCGGAGATCTCCACGGCGCCGAACGCCGTCTTGACGGGCGAGAGGTAGATCTCCGGCATCTTCGAGACGCATGCGTTCAGGAGCGTCACCTTCGTGCCGGCGACGGAGTGGATGACGCAGGCCGTGTCGGCCGCGCCGCACGCGCTCGAGCCGACGGCGGCGGAGGCGTAGGGGAAGGGGGCGGAGAGGACGGCCGCCGAGACCTGCCCGCAGAGCGTGAACGAGACGCGGCCCGTCTGGTCCGTCTTGATCGTGCCGATGTCGCCGGAGATGGACGAGGGGAGGTTGACCGTCGCCGACTCGACGTCGCAGGTGATGCCGCCCGCGTCGAAGAGGGTCGCGCCGCCGAAGAGGACGGTCCCGGGCCCGCGCAGGATGGTCGTTCTGTTGGTTGCCGCCATTGCCGATGTCCTTTCGTTTCCCTTGTCAGTTGGGGTCGCCCGCGAGCGTCACGAGCGCCTCGAAGGAGACCGCGCGCGCGACGAGGCCGTCGCCCGCGCGCTCCACGCCGCCGATGCCGGTGCAGACGAAGACGCCGCCGTCGAAGCGGGCGAGGTTCGCCCCGCGCGCGGCGGCCTCGGCGGCGCCCGTCACGGTCAGCCCGCCGAGCGGCTTCCCGATGCGGTTGCGGGTCGGCCGCTCGTAGACGACGGCGTCGAGCCGGGCCATGCCCGTGACGGCGCGCGCGCCGCTGCTCTTCGCCTGGAAGCTCGCGGGGCCGACCACCACGCAGATCCGCTGCCGGGCGAAGTTCGCGTCGCGCTCGGCCACGACGTCGCAGGGGGCCTCGGCGAGGACGTCGACCCCGCCGAGCCCGGGGACGCCCTTCAGCGCGTCCGCGAGGGCCCGCTGGATCCCGGCGAGCGTCACGACATCACCCCCAGGGAGTTGTAGACCTTCGCGGGCTTCGAGATCACGACGCCGTCGGCCGTGCCGTCGATGGCCTCCGTGCCGGAGGCGAGCGCCCGCAGGCGCGCCGCCTCCGCCTCCGCCCGGGCCGCCCAGGGGTTCGCCGCGTCGGCGTCGCCGTGGCGGCGGTAGAGCAGGTCCAGGAGGAACACCCGGACGGCGTAGGCGGCCGGGCTGGCGTACTTCGCGGGCACGGCCCCGCCGAAGACCGCCTCCGCGCGGGCGTTCGCCGAGGCGAGCGCGGCCCGGAAGGGCGCCTCGTCGGCGAAGCCGTCGCGGTCGTCGTCGAGCGCGGCGACGACCATCTGCTCCGGCATGTCGCCGGCGAGGTCCCCTATCGTGAGCTCCGCCATGACCGCGCCCCCTACTTCTCCTCCCAGGCCGCGACGTCCGCCGCGCCGCCCATGTAGGCGAGGAACGGCAGCGTGAGGAAGCCCTCGCCGCGCGCGTGTACGCCGTAGAGGAAGTTGTTCGACATGAACACCTCCTGGTCCGTCGGCTGGTCGAGCCGCGTCAGCTCGGGGAACTTCCGCTTCTGGATCCCGACCGGCTTCACGCCGTTCTTGTCGCCGACGACGTACCACTCGCCCGCGTGGCCGCCCACGAGCGCCTGGGAGACGCGCACCTTCAGCGCCCTCGCCGGCGAGACGTTCGACACCGCCGCGCCGTCCTGCGCGACCAGGTCGGCCTCGCAGATCTGCTTGGCCGTCGCCTCCAGCGACGGGCCGACGAGCAGCGTGTCAGGGCGCACCTCGCCCGGCTCTCCGCCGTGGAGGGTCCAGCCGCGCATGGCCGCGATGGCCGCCTCCAGCGCCGCCTTGGAGAGCGCGGTCGTGACGGCGTTCGTGAACTTCGACTCGCCCATGATGCGCTCCGAGCAGAAGAACGGATTACCGTCGGCCCAGTTGCCGTTGCCGGTGAGCGCCTCGATGGCGAGCTTCTTCCACAGGTTCTCGACGTCCGCGCCCATCATGCCGACCAGCGGCGCGTAGACGCCGTACTGGTCGTCCTCGATGTCGTTGCGCGAGACGCTGACGGTGTTCTCGAAGTCGCGGTTCACCACCGTGAGCCGGCCGAGCCTCGCGTTGTTCAGCACGCGCTCGCCCACCCACTCGTGGATGCCGTGCAGCTGCTCGATCCAGCTGTGCTGCGTCGCGGATCCGCCCGCGTTGAATACGACCGCGATGTCCTCCGGGAGGAGGTCGTTCGGGAAGGCGCGCGCCCGCGCGGCGGCCTGCGCCTCGTTGAAGCGCGTCTGGAACGACTGGAAGAGCGCGTCGAGATTGGGTGCCGTGATGGTCATTTGTCAGTCCTCCTTTTCTACTTCGACTTCCTGAAGATGTCCGGCGAGACGCCGCAGTTCAGCGCGATCCGGCGCTGCTCGTCGGAGGCCCCGCCCCGGCCGTCCGGCTCCTTGACCTGTCCGGGCGTCAGCGCCGAGAACGGCACCGTCGCGGCCGTCCTCGCGATCATGTCCTTCAGGTCATCGACCGAGATCTTCGCGAGCGCGCCCGCCGAGAGCGCCACCACCTTGCCCTCGCGGGCCGCGGCCGCGACCAGGTCGGCCTTCTCGTGGGCGGCGGACGCCGCCGAAAGCGCGGCCACCTTCTCCTCGATCGGCTTCACGGCCTCGGCGACGGCGGCCTTCACCTCCTCCGCGAGCGCGGCCTTCCCCGCCTCCTTCTCGGCGCCGTCCCCGGCGTCGGGCTTCCTTTCGAGCGCCTTCGCGAGCGCGGCCTGGATGGCCTCGTCCGTGGCGTCGTCGCCGAGCCCCAGCGACTTGACCAGCAATGCCCTGTAGTCCATTGCCTTCCCTTCCTGCTTGATGTTGTCCATGATTCCGCCCAGGGCGGAGGAGACGCCGCCACTCAGCGGCGCCTCGACGAAATCCATGCCGTCCACCGCGCCGGCGCGGCAGAGCGCAACCGACGAGACGGCCACCACGTTCCCGTCCCCGTCCGTCACCGCCCCCGCCGAGACGTCGGCGTAGTTGACGGCCATCCGCTCCCCCTCGGGCGTCCAGCCCGACATCGTGATGTACACGCCCTTGCCGGGGACGGCCTCGACCGTCCCGAAGCCCGCCACCGGGCGCGGCTCCGTCGACTCTTTGTAGGCGGGCGTCCCCGGGAACGTGTTGTGCTCGAAGTCGAGTGCCACCTTGCGGTACGGGTACGTCGGGGCGTTCAGGCACCGGGCGAACAGCCCGCCCACGTCCACGCGCCTGCCGTGGCAGTTGGGGTTGTCGCCCCAGTTCAGCACCCTGATGCGGCGCGGCAGCTTCGCCGCGTCCGCCGGGAGGCTGACGGCGACCCCGGAGGTCCTGACGAGTATCGTTTTCGCTGGCGTGCCCATGACGCCGCGGAGTATAGGGAAAAAGAACCGCGCGGGCATTCGCCCGTGCGGACTGTGCGGCGCTTCCGTCTGGCGCCTAGAGCTTCTCCAGCTCTTCGCGGAACGCCTTCTTCACCTTGCCTATGACCTTCCGCATCGTCTCCGGCAGCAGGTTGCCGTGCCGGTCGAGCGGGAGCACCGGCCTCGCCGGCATGCGCCTCGTCCCGGACTGGTGGTAGAGCGCGTAGGCGTGGCCCGAACCGACCGCGACGGCGTCGTCCCCGTCGAGCTTCCAGCCGATCGATCGGAGCAGGGTGCCGCTCCTGATCAGCAGCGGGTGTCCGTCGTCGGCCTTCGACGGCTTGCGCGGCGCCCAGGGCGACGGGCGGAGGCCCGTCGCGCGGAACGCCAGCGTCGCGCGCGACGCGACCGCCTGGCCGATGTCCTGCAGTGCCCTCTTCTACGCCCGCGCGAGGCACGCCGGGAGGTCCGCCATCTTCCGCTCGAACTCCGACGCGTCGACCGTGACCTCGACCTTCACGGCTCCCCCCCCCTCCGGCACCGGCGGCATCTCCCACGGTCCCGGGGCCTTCCCGTTCGCGCAGTAGATGTAGCTTATCAGGTCGTCGTTGCGGTCGCGCACCGCCTCGTGCCACGGGTCGTCCGCCCGCCAGTTCTTCACGATGTGGCCGAGGTTGATGTACTCCTCGAATGCCTCGTCCTTCGTCATGAAAGCTCCTCCATCTTGATGTAGCCGCCTTCGACAAGTTTCCGGAGAAACAGCCTGTACGCATCGACGTTGATCCGCCCGGCCCTGTTGTCCTCGTCGTACATCCTGATCAGCTCCGCGTCCTCCGGCGTGGGCGTCCTGAGCCACGCCCAGCGGCGCAGCCTCCTCCCGGCGGCGATGTACTCGGCCCTGCTCGCGGTGTTGAAGCCGGAGAGGATGTCGGCGGGCGGGGGGGTGTTGTCGCCGTCCGGGTGCGTGTGGAGCGTGCACACGGTCTTTCCCTCCGGGATGTCCGCGTCCACGCCGCGCGCGTCGCCCACGGCCGCGCCGCCGAGGGTCCTGCCCGTGCCGTAGTCCACGACGAGGGCGCGTTCCCACCCGTCGCGCCGCGTCGCGGCGGCCAGGCGCGCGGCCTCCTTCCACATCTTGCGGTCGAGCATGTAGTCCCACATCGTCGTCTCCGTGCCGTCGCCGCGCCCGACGGTCGCGTTCCGGGCGGCGTCGCCGCGCTCCTCGGCACCCAGGCGTGCAGCCCCGGCGCCACCCGCACCATCGCGGGCTCCGGCTCCGCCGCGAGCGGCGGCGGCACGGGGCGCCCCGTGCGCGTGTCCGCGGCCGGGGCCTCCGGGCC
>CAVEVC010000183.1:0-3928 GCA_963618935.1 Clostridiales bacterium CCNA10
CCGCCCGAAAGGAACTGGAAATCCTGGCCGTGCAAGGTCGTCGGCTTCCCGTTGACGCATGCACGGACAAGACCCGTCGCCCCCTGGGGGAGGGAAATCACAGGGGAGACGGAAGCCATCCGCACCACCTGACGGAGAAACTCGTGTTCCCACGGGTTGAGGCCGCACAACGCCTCGATGGCCGTGTTGATCTTCTCGCCGATGTCCGTCATCTTGGAATGGCAGGCATGGACGAGAGCTCTCTTCGCCGCACCGAACGTGTACTTCATCTTTCCCTTCCTCCGTCAAGCGTTGCGCGGAAGCCCGCGAGAGGCCGCAAAGGGTCTCTCGCGGGCTTGTCGCCAGCTTACTTGCTGACGAGGGTCGTGCCGTCGACCTTGGTGACTTTGCCGTCCGCGACGGTAATGCCCATCGCGGTCAGCGCGGTCCCGTCGATCGCGGCGAGCGGCGCAAGCGTGACCGTCGGCCAGAGACCCGCGTTGAGGACGACGAACTCCTGCGCACCCGTGACCGAACCCGACGCAAGCTTGCCGATCTTGACCTTCGAGCCCTGCGTGAGCGACACATGCGGGGTCGAAGCGAGCTCGAACTCGTACGCCGCGCCCGCAGACATCCCCGTGTCCGACGTGCCGAACCCGGAAACCCCGCGGACTGCCACGTTCTGCTCCGCGCCGGAGTAGTCCGGATTGATGATCCGGTTCTCCGCCTGCGTGAACGCCTTGAACGCCTGGACGTCGCGGGCGTAGATGAAGCAGCAGGAGTCCTGCGTGTACCGCGTCGGCTTCACGTGCGTCCGGAGGAGGCCGTAGAAGTTGCCGGTCGTGCGGAACGGGTTCGTAAGCTTGTCCTGAATGTTCAGGAAGCCCCACTGGCCGTTGCACGGAGGCAGCGGACCGAAGTCCGTTCCGTTGCCGAGCGACGGAGCCTGTCCCTCGAGGCGGTTGACGAACGTATCGCGAATGAACACGGTCGCCAGCGCAAGCGGGGCACGGAAGTACTCCGGATTCGGGACGGGGACCTTGTAGCCGTTCGTGCCGCGACGCTTGTCGGAAAGCATCTTCGGGTTGACGACGACGCAGACGTAGACGGCGCGGTCCTGAAGGCCCGTGTCATCGCCGTCACGCCAGCCGACGTAGCCGTACTTCGCGGCCTCGGCCTTGTCGTACTTCTTGATGTAGCGGATCGGCTTGAAGCGAAGCTGGTTCGCGTCGTTGACGATCGCCCACCGACGGTAGGTCTTGGCCTTCGAGATGCCGTAGTGGCTGATGAGGGCCTGCGGCTCAGCACGGCGCCAGGCGTCCCACTCGATCGGGGTCGCACGGATCAGCTTGTCGATGTCGTCGTGCTTCACGGTGATCGCGAAGATCGGCGCGTCGCCGTCAGATCCGACCGCGGCCTCGGGGCAGCGCTGCTGCAGTTCGTCCGTCAGACGCTCGAGCATGTCGAAATTGACCGGCTCGATCGCCTCGGCGGCGCCCGCCGGACCGGCGTCGACAAGAGCGAACGGCATCGCCTCGCCCGTCGAGGGGTCGGTGACGTACTCTGCCTGCGCGTGGTACTGGCCGAAGGCGTCGCAGAAATCGCCGTCGAGAAGCGCGGGGATCTTCGCGTTCGTGAACGCCGCACGGTCGTCGATGTCGGCGACATACGACACGTCTTTCGTCACGCCTGATTTGCTGTCACGAGACTTGATCGCGGTCACGTCGTCCTCGGTCGCGAGACGCGCATCGGGAGCGACATGCGGGTCGTAGATGAAGACGCGCGAACCGGAATCCTCGGTCGGATTGCAGTCGCAGCTCATCACGAACGCACGGTGCATCAGCGACGCGAGGTGGATGTACGTCTCGCGGTTGTAGGACTCGCGGAGCGCGATCGCCTGGTCAACGCCCATGTCAAGGATCTCCTTGATCTGCTGCGGGGCGTTCGGGACGTTGCGGAGGTGGTCGATGTTGATCGCGTCCGAACCCCAGCCCGTCTCGTAGCCCGTGCCCGTCAGCTCCTCGGTCGTGCCCATGATGGTCTCGAAGCCCGGGAAGGTCGACGGATGGTTGAGACCCTTGAGCGGGGTCGTGACGATGCGGCGCCAGTTGGAGAGACCCGACTGGTGCAGGAGACCGCCGCGGAAGATCGTGACCTTGTCCTCCCACCCGTTGAACGGTTTGAAGGCCTCGGACTTGACCTGGTTGATCCAGAAGCGGGAAACACGAAGGGTCGCGATCTCGTGGATCGTGTTGGCCTGCTCCGCCGCGAGGACGTTCAGCGCCTGCGTCCAGCCCTCAAGCTGGTCGGTGACTGACGCCGACGCGACCGGACCGTAGTAGCGACGGTGCTGGTTGGCGGAATCAGGAATGTCCTGCACAGCGTAGCGGCCGAGCTGGTTCTCAATCCAGCCGGACGACGTGCGCACCGGGCCGATGTTGAACCGGCGGCTGTCGCCCATGCCAGGGAGAAGATACTCTTTGAAATAGCCCTCACGACCAGGGACCTGCTTGGCCCCAGTATTCGCGTTCAGATACTCACCGGCGGAAGCCTCGACTGCAGAGTGGACTTCCTCGCCGTTATGGGAAAGATTCGCCATTGTTTGGCTCCTTGTCTTTGTGGTTCGCTTGTGAGACCGACAGACCGTCCGCCGGTTCTCGTTCCTGCGGGCCGTCAGGAAGGTAAGACCCGATTCGACTTGACGCCGTCGAGAACGCTACGGGGGCGCGCAGAAGTAGACCCACTTGAATCAAGGCGTCCCGCGGGGAGGACTTTTACACCGACAGGAGCATTATACCATAAATCGCAGACGGATTGCAACCCCGTCCCGAAAAAAGGCGGCCCGAGGTCTTCCGACCCCGAGCCGCCCTTCGGCTCTTGTCGCCTCTCGTCAGTGCAGAAGCGGGGCGATCGCCGCCGCGATCTTCGCCTCGGAGTCCGCGTTCATCTGCTCGACCGTCTTCGGAACGGCGGGCGGCGGAACGGGCTTCGGGGTCTCAGGCGTCGAGGCGCGGACGGACGGGCGCATGACACCACGCTGAACGTACAGGGCCTCCTGGTACTCGCGGGCCTCCTTGAGCGCGAGAAGCAAGGCGCGGTTCATCGACGGCATGAGATGCCCGAGGTAGGCGGCTCTCGCCATCTCCTCGTCCGTCGCCGTCTGCATGAACGCCTTGAACTCCTCGTTCGCGTTCGCGACGTCTTCGCCGAAAGCCGAGTCCGTCAGGACGTAGGCGCGGCGGTCGGGCGGGAGCTCGGCCGTGTTGAAGCGAATCGCGTCCTCGGCGTAGCGCTGCTTGGCGAGAGCAGCGTCCGCCGCGTTCTGCTGGGCGGCGGACGCGACCAGGCCCTTGCGGGTGTCCTGCCACCTGTCGAGGGCCTGCTGCCTCTGCGCCGTAAGCTCGAGGCACGTGCGCCGCTTCTCGATGAGCGCGCCCTGCGCGTCGACGGGAAGCCCCGCGATGTACTCCTGGAAGTCGGTGTCGCTCCCGCGGACAATGAAGTCGCGGATCTTCGCGACCTCCTCCTTCGAGTCCGCGCCCTCGATCTCGTCGTGGATCACCGCGTCGAGGTTGGCGACGGCCTGCCCGAGCGGCTGGTCGTAGCGCTGGCGGAACTCGAGCGAACCCGAGAGGTCGAGCTTGCCGAGCCTCTCGGTCGACGCCTTGAGCTCGTCGTCCTTCTTCTTGAGCGCGTCCGCCATTTGGGTACGCTCGCGCTGGAACTTCTCCTGCGCCTCCTTGAGCTCGGCAATCTGTTTCTGCCTGTCGGCGGCGACCTGCCGAAGGGCGCGCTCGCGGGAGCGGAGCTCCGCCCAAGCGTTCTTCGCCTTCTCGCCCATGTTCTCCGGCTCGGCGATCGGCGTGTCGGCGGGCTCGGCGGTCTGCGGCGTCTCGACGGGCTGGACCGCCTGGTTCGAGAACATCCCGCGGACGGCGTCGCGCGGCAC
>CAVEVC010000183.1:4148-7960 GCA_963618935.1 Clostridiales bacterium CCNA10
GGGACGTCCGCCTGCTGAAGCGAGCCGAGCATCTGATTAATCGTGTTAGTGACCCCCGCGTCCTTCGCGGCGAGGTCTGCCTGAAGCTTTGATTCATCCATTGTCAGACTCCTTTCGTCGCCGCGTCATCAGACTCCGGCGAGGTTGTGTAAGACGGCTCGACAGACGCGACTTGCGTCATCCGTTCGGCGAGGCTCGCCATGCCGTCGAAGATGGAGGGGAACACCCGGGTCGGGTCTTCGAGAAGCCGCGCCGCCAGTCCGATGCCGCACTGGCATCCGTAGGCCATGGCGACGTCTCGACCGTCGCGAAGCGGGTAGGTCTCGGCGAGCGACTTGAGCGCGTCGAGAAAGACCTTCGTGACCTCGTGCTTCGACCAGTCCTCGAACGCCTTCCGCCCTGTCTCGTTGGAGAGCCGGACGAGAAGGCGCTCGATGCCCCCGGAACAGCGGGTGCGCTGGTCCGAGAGCAGCACGGTCACGAGCTGTGCGACCGCAGGGTCCTGCATCACTTCTCCTCGGAAGCGGCGGACTCCGTCTCGGCCTTCTCGGCCGGGGCGGGATAGGTGACGCCGAGAACGCGGCGCTCGATGTCAGCGAGCGCCTGGTCCTGCTCGGCGATCGCGACGTCGCACTTCGCGGCCATCGCGAGGAAGCGGGCGCGCTGCGTGACGAGCTTCGCCCTGTCGAGCTTGACGAGCACGACGACCTTCTCGGCGCTCTCCTTGTCCATCGGGTCCTTGGCGGACGGGATCTCGATCTTCGTGACCTCGTCAATCGCCTCCGCGACGGTTTCCTTGTTCTCCGGGACTTCCGGGGTTTCCTTGTTCTCTTCGGCCATGGCCGTTCCCTCCTTGGTTGCCACCTGTCGTTAAAGCGCGGTGACGCCGCCTGCCACAGGATTCGTGATGAACTCGGAAGGCTGTGGCACGTCCCTTCCGGTTATGTCGTTGAAACGCTGTCTGCGCTCGAGCCTCTGCGCGGCGGACTCGCTCGCACGGATGCTCGCCTGCTGGCTCGCCGCCGAGCGGCTGATCTCGAGGGCCTGCTGCGACTCGGCGTCGCGGCGGGCCATCTCGCGGCGGGCGCGCTCGGACTCGATGAGCGCGTTGTTCTTCGCGGTCTCGAAGTCGAGGCGGGACTGCCCGCGCCTTTGCTCCGCGTCCATCGCGAGACGGGCCTTGCCGTTCTCGTTCTCCATGGCGAGGCGGGCGCGGCCGGTCTCGCTCTCGAGCTTGAGGCGCTCGAGGTCGACCTGGTGGTCAAGCTCGATCTTGTGCCGTGCCGTCGCGGCCTCGAGCTCTGCCTTGTGGTTGGCCTTGGCGATCTCCGCCTGGTCGGCGGCCTTACGGAGTTCCTCGATCTCGCGCTGACGCTTCTCCTCCTCTGCCTCGCGGACGCGGCGCTGCGTCGCGATGGCGAGGTTGAGCGCCTGCGTGACGTCGGCAAGGCCGACGATCGTCTTGCGGTAGCGCTGGACGAGCGGCTTGACCGCGTCGCCCTGCGTCGAGAGCAGCTCGAGGTGCTGCTGGATGTGCTGGCTCGCCGCCTGGAGGACCTGCATGAGGCGCTCGGGGTCCTCGACCTTCGGGGCGAGCTGGCCATCGGAGTCCTGCTGCATCTGGCCGGACTGCTGCCACTCGCGCTGCGCCTCGGCGAGTCCGTTCTGCACGGCCTCCTGGATCGACTGGAGGACCTGCATGTGCGTGTTGATGTGCGTGACGTGCCTTTGGTCGGGGCCGACGAGCGTCGCCTGCCCCGCCTGGAGCGCGTTGTTCTCGAGCGTCGCGATCGACATGTCGTTCGACGGCGTGTTGTCGCGGGACTCGACGGGGAAGAAGGCGTTGGCCATCTTCTTGCCGAGCTGGTAGCGCACGATCCAATGGCTCATCTTCTTGCGCCCCGCCTCGTCGGAGTTGCCGCCGAACTGCGCGAGGGCGGACGAGATGAACTGCGTGAGCCCGTCCATGCCGACTACGACCTCGCGGCTCACGTCGACGGTGAAGCGCTTCATCGCGTCGCGGAGGAGCGGAACGGTGACGCCGCGCTCCTCGCACTTCTCGACGAACCACTCGACGTGCGGGTACTCGCGCCGCACGACGGCGGGTCCCGTCGCGATCTTCATGAACCGGCGGAACGTCACTTCCCACACGGTCTTCCACGTCATGAGGCGCGAGGCCATGAAGTTCTCGTCGCGCTGCGTCTGGCGCCGTTCGGCGATCTCCGCCTCGGCCTTCGAGACCGCGTTCCCGCCCGCCGCGATGTGCGGCACGGTCGGCCCGAAGGTCGTCCCCGCGAGCGACGCGACGCTGTCGTTGTCGAGCATCTGCTGGACGTTGAGGACGCCCTGGAAGTTAGAGAGCTGGTTCGCGTTCGGGACGGGCGCGTAGTCGCTGCCGACGACCGTGTAGGGTCCGATCTCCTGAAGCGACTCGACGGGCGACGCGCCGGGGTTCTTCTGCTGCACGACCATCGAGAGCGCGCGGATCGCGGAGTCGACCATCGCGCAGCTCAGGCGGTCGCGGGCGGCGGCCTTCGGCGCGATGTCGGAGGCGATGCCGCGCACGGAGCGGATGTAGTGCTGGGCGCGGTCGGAGACGAGCCACGTGAACACCTCCTCCATCGACCTGTAGGCGTTCTCCTTCTTGTAGAGGAACACCTTGTCGGGGCTGTCGCCGTCGATCGTCTGGCTCGTCGCGGGCGCGATGATCTGCGTGATCCCGCGCGGGGCCTTCATCTCGCGCACGTAGCCGACGATGACGTGGAACTTGCGGAACTGGTTGTTCTCGTAGAAGTCGTTGCGCCTGACAGTCTCGATCATCGACTCGATCGGGCTGACGCCTCCCGACGTCGCGGACTGGCTGCGCGTGTCCCATCCCTCCTCGAACACGCGGACGATCCACTTCTTCAGCTCAGGGACGTTCCACCCCGCCTTCTCGGCGAGCTCGGGGTTGTCGACGAGGCGGAAGAGCGCGGACGCGTCCATCGTCGTGTCGATCATGACGATGTCGTGGTCGTCGGGGTTGACCGAGCCTTCGGGGTCGAAGAGGACCTGCCCGCGGCGGAGCGCCTCGGGGACGTAGGTTTCGGGATCGCGCCACGTGACGGGACCGCACCCGTAGAGGTCGGCCTCCTTGTTCATGACCGCGAGCGCGTTGACGACGCGACCGTCGCGGCGCATGGCCTCGGAGAACAGTTCCTCGACGACGGTCGTGACGCGCTCGTCCTCGGGGCCCGCGAGCTGCGGGTCGGGCGTGTCGAGCGTGATGAAGCTGCACGTCTCGGTCGCGATCTTGCTGACCGCGCCCGCGCGGGCGTTGACCGCGTTCGTGAGCGTCCCGAAGTTGATGTTGGTCCGCCACGCCTGCCCCGCCTTGCGGAGGTCGGCGGGATCGTAGGGGAGGAACTTGTCGTAGATCGCGGCGATCCGCGCCCTGCGCTTCTCGTCCTCGACGTCATAGCGGCGGAAGGTTTCGAACACGGCGTAGAACGCCTTGGGGTCGGAGAACCGCTCGCGGGCGGGGGTGGCCTTGTCGCCGTCGGTGAAGTCGTAGCCGTAGATGTAGTTGCTCATGAGTTCCTCCAGCAGGTGCTCGGTGTCCCCTCCCAAAGCGGTTCGCCCTCCCCGTACCTGACGGACGCGACGACCATCGCGAGCGTCCCCGCGCACGTGCAGACGCCGGAGCGGCGGTCGGGCGGAAGGGCGGGACGGCGGTTTCCGAAAAGCCCGTAGACCGCCTCGTCGAGACGGTGGCAAGTGACGCAGACGTCACGGCGGCACTTCGGGCACTTCGCGCAAACTTCAAGCCGCGA
>CAVEVC010000184.1:0-7655 GCA_963618935.1 Clostridiales bacterium CCNA10
GCCACGCTGGACGGCACAGGGATTCCGCCGGAGTCGAGCGTCCTCTCGTCCGAGGCGTCCGTTGCGCTCCTTCTCGTCTCGGACGTGAGGCGCATCTACGCCTACTACGGGACGCCGTCCGCCGTGGTGACTACGCTCGCGTACGCCGCGCTGTCGGACGCCACGATGGGGTCGTTCGCGGTCGTGGGCGTGGACGCCGACGACGAGGCGGCGCAGATAGTGGCGGACGGCATGAGCGCAACAGCCACGCAGGGGAAATCCCTCACGGTGCGGGCCGTCTGCGCAAACGGCTACCGGTTCGCGGGGTGGTTCACGTCCTCCGCCGCGATAGGCGATCCCGCATACACGGGGGTGGAGGCGGCGGTTCGCGTCACGGCGCGGCGCACGATATACGCGAAGTTCGCGAAGGACACGCACTCCATCTGCGAGTGGGAAGGTTCGTCCACGCCAAAGGCTCTCGTCTGGCGCTCAAAGACCTACGCGGGGTCGAGGCCGTTCAACCCGTCCGCGTGCCGCGTTGACGCGCTCGGCTACGGGGGCGACGGCAAGGGGACGCTCCTCGAGCTGACGGTGGACATGTTCTCCGCGCCGGATGCCGCCGCCACCGCGACCTGTACGCTGGACAACATCGCCAACCAGAGCGCAAGGCGGCTTCCCGTGCGGCGCATGGAGCGGTACATGCAGGTCGAGGTCAAGGCTAACGTGGAGGTCGACGCGCTCCTCGTCGGCACCTCGATGGGAGGGCTTGCGCAATGACGAAGATAGTGCAGAAATCGCTTCCGAACGCCATATCGTTCGAGGACGTGGGCGATGCCGTGGTGCGTCAGAAGATAATGCTCCTGAAGGAGAACGTGGCGTCGCTCGCGGGACAGCTCGCGACCGCGCAGAGGGCGATAGTCGAGCTGCAGTCGATGCAGGGCGGGGGGAACGATGGCCCCGACGCGGACGAGATCCTCGCGCAGGCCGCCGAGGACGCGGCGGACAAGGTGGCGGCGCACGCCGCCGACGTCAACATCCACGTCACGAGCGAACTCCAGGCGCTGTGGAACGGCAAGTACGTGCTTCCGGTCGACGGCATACCGAAGTCCGACCTCTCGGAGGAGGTCCAGGGGCTCCTCGACGGCGGGTCCTCGACCGAGGTCGCCGCGCACGCATCGACGCACGCATCGGACGGCACGGACCCGATAACCCCCGCGTCCATAGGGGCGGCGCCGGAGGGGCTTGTGGCGGTGCAGACCTTCACGGCCACGACGACCGCCAACGTCCAGAACAACGCCGCGCAGACCGTCACGGTGTCCGTCGCGAAACTGGGGTACACCCCGGTCCTCATCGGGGACGTGCGCCTTTACGGGCAGAAGGGGTCGTACAACTACTACAGGTGGGCGTGCGCGGCGTTCGCCTGCACGGCGGCGTCGCTGTCGGGGAACACCGCGACGCTCACGATAGACAAGAACTCGGGGGACGGCGCGGTCATGAAGGTGGCGGTCGAGTTCTCCGTCATCTACCTTAAGGCATCCGCAACCGGAACTTGACGGGAGGAACATGGCATGGGAGTACCAACTCAATCGATAAGGGCATACAGGGACGCGCTCGGCGGACTCCACGAGATACCGCAGACGACGACCACAAACGCATTCGGGCAGACCGTCATGAACGGCGGCATCTCGTACACGCTCCCGAACTCGTACGCAACGCGGAAGTCGGGCGTCGCGTCGGTCACGTCGGGCGGGACCGCCTCGTCGGGGACGACGGACTACCTCAACAACCCGAAGCAGGGTGCGCTCGCGAAGTACAATGACGCGCTCGCCTCGGCGCAGGGGGGGGTCGACAGCGCGCGGGCGTCGGCGGACGCCGCAAGGGCGCGCATCACGAACTCCGGGGCGGACCTTGACATGGCGCGCATCGCGGCCGGCAACATCGGCCTTGCCGCCGCATCCCTCTCCCCATACGAGAAGGAGATCGCCGGGAGCGGAAGGAATCTGCTTTCGCTGTACGACCAGCTGATGTCCGGGGACGTGTCGAAGGGCGGCGCGGGCGCGGACTACCTCAACTCGGTGAGGGACGCTTCGGACGCCCTTCTCAGGATAAACCCCGACGAGTACGTGAGCGCGGCCGCGAGCGATGCGCAGGCGAGCGCGCAGAACTCCTACGGGCAGAGCGAACGCGAGCTTTCGAGGAGGGGCGTGAGCGTCGGGAGCGGCGCGTACGCCGCGCTCCAGGCGCAGAAGGAACGCGCGCTGGCGACGCTGCTGGCATCGGCAAAGACCGCCGCAAGGCGGCAGGGCCTGTCCGACCAGGCGGACGCGCTCACGAAGCGCGCGGGGCTGTTCCAGGGCGTCATCCAGCAGGCGCAGTCCGCCGCCAAGCAGGGGACGGAAGACTTTGCCTCGGCGTCCAGCATCGTCATGAAGCAGGGCGACATGTTCGGGCAGCAGGCCTCGGCGTTCGCGAGCATAGGCAACGTGGAGGTGAGCCTCGGCAACCTCGAGCTGTCCAGCGAGAAGCTTGTGCAGGACGCCATAGGCAACGTCACGCAGATGCAGACGGACATGGCGAAGTTCTACCAGGGGCTATTGCCGGAAACGGTCACGAGCGACCAGTGGGGCAACCACAAGGTGCAGACGACCACGGTTGGATAGGGAGGACAGGACATGGAAGCGAAGAGATACTACGACGAGGACGACCGCGAGGGCAACGAGCAGATCGCCGCCGCAGAGGCGCAGGCCGACAGGGAGGCCATCGAGGAGCGCGGGCGGCAGGAGGCGGCGAATGCGGCCGAGAGGCAGGAGGCGGCGGACGATTCCGCGCAAGGCTCCGTTTCGGATGGCGGCGGGGGGATCGAGTCCGTCGGCGACAGGGATGAAGGCGGCGGCATCGTCGTCGGCACGGGGGCGCGCCTGGCCGACGACAGGAGCTGGGAGAAGGACTACAAGGCCATGCTCGACAGGCGCGCCATCGCCCGTGCGGGGAGAGAGGCGGCGCGGGACGCGAGGGACGACCTTCTCGCGTCGGGGCGGTACTTCGACGACGGGCGCGGAGGCATAAGGCTCAAGAAGCAATACCGCAGCGTGCGGCGAGTGGGGAACGGCGGCCGACGCACGTACAACGATACGCTTGCCGACGACGGGTCTGCGGCGCGGCACATCGAGAGGGCGCGTAGGACGGCCATGGATTCGGCGTGGGACGCCGCGATAGCGCAGAGCCGCGCCGACAGGGTGGCGGGCGCGGAGCGGTACACGCAGTCGGCGATCAGGGCGAACCGCGAGGCGGCGGCGATGCGCCAGCAGGCCAAGGCGGAGCAGGAGGTCAACGGCGCAAAGGCGAGGCTGTCCGTGTTCGACGGGTTCGCCGCCGCGCTCGACGCGCTCCGCGCCGACGTCTCCAACGCGGCAGACGCCACCATGTCCGTGTGGGGCGGCAAGGACGAGAAGGGGCGCGACGCAAGGTGGAAGTACGACGAGCAGGGGCGCGTCGTCGGCCAGGCGGACGCGAGGGAGGTCACGGGCGGCAAGCAGACCCCTTCGGGCGGGAGACAGACGGTAGAGGGCGGCTTCCGCAAGGGGTTCGTCGACCCGACGGTGCTGAAGGCCATCAACGCGCAGCTGGACAGGCGCGGCGCGAACTACGCGCTGACCGGCATCATGGCGCGGCAGAGGTACGGCGCGCTCAACAAGCCGCTGGACGGCGCGGATCCGATGTTCTACGTGCAGGGCATCAGGAACGACGGCTCGCAGTTCGGCCGGTACATGACGATGAAGGACGTGTACCGCATGGGGGTGGAGAACTTTCGTGCCGCGAACGGTAGGAGCGGAGAGGCGGACGGGATGGCGGAGGAGTTCGCGATCAACGCGCTCGGCGGCTACGACCCTGACGGGTATCGGAAGACGCAGAAGGAGCATCAGACCGTCACGGTCGCGAAGATCAACGCGGAAGCGCGGCAGGCGGAAGTCGCCGGACGCAAGGAGATTGCGGGGCTGAACAACGAGACGAAGCTGAAGGTCGCGGACATCCGGAAGGCCCTGAAGGAGCGCGGCCTCGACATCTCCGAGGACAAGGTGGCGGAACTCATCCGCCACAACAAGGCGACGGAGGGGCTTGCGGGCGCGAAGCAGGGAGCCTCGACATGGAACAAGACGGTCTACGAGAGGCTGTCGGTGAAGGAGGACAGGCTTCTGATGAAGGATCCCAAAACGCGCACGAAGGAGGAGAACGAGGAGCTGGCGCGGATCCAGGCCAAGCTGCGCGCGATGGAGGGCGACGACCCGGGGGTTGGAACGCCGGAGCCGTGGGAGAAGGTATTCCAAGACGGCGACGTGCAGGGCGGCACGGGACAAGGCGGCGGAACGGGGCAAGGCGGGGGCAATCCGAAGCCTGACGCACAGGGTGCGTCCGCGCCCGCGCCTAAACCCGGCGCGGCGAATGGCGGCGAAGCGAAGCCATCTGCGGAAAGGGAGCGCATTCCGACCAAGGGGGACATCGACGAGGTTCTCGCAAAGAAGAGGGCTGAAAGGGCTGCCTCCGCCGCGAAGAAGCCGGGCGCCGGCAAGGAGGAGTCCGCCGAGGAACAAAGACTGCGCGCCCTTGATGAGGAAGGGGATTATGACATTTTAGGGAAGGACAAGGATGTAGTCAAGGCTTTCTCCGCAGAATACGACAAGAAACGCCCCGCCGAACGCGGCATTGGCGAACTGCGCAAGGAATACAAGGCAATCGCCCATGCCCTGGATAGAAGGGCGTCCTTGCGCGAACTGGACGATTTCAAGTCCGCAGTTAAAAGGCTTCACCTGTTCGATTCCCAAAAGATCAGCGCGAGCGACCACGTTGCCACAATGAAGCTGTTTGACGCCATTGCGAAGAAATACCAGATCCAGCCCAACTGGATGCGCGGAGAGGACGGCGGCGGGGCGTTTGCGGAGGTGTTGGCAAAGAAGAGGGCGGAC
Source organism: Clostridiales bacterium CCNA10 (assembly GCA_963618935.1). Taxonomy (GTDB): domain Bacteria; phylum Verrucomicrobiota; class Kiritimatiellia; order RFP12; family UBA1067; genus RUG572. Next base: position 4,941 of record CAVEVC010000184.1, read on the forward strand.
TTTGTCAGAAAGTATGAGGAGAAGAGATCGTCCCCAAACGCCGCAGAAATGGAAGCCCGCGAATTGCTTGAGAACCTGGAATCCGAGGAGAAGTAAGGATGGACCTGTCGAACTATTCCGAAGAAGAGCTCTTGCGCATGAGGGAAACCGCACCGGACGAGCCAGAGGTGTCCCAGCCGTCTGCCTATCATGCACAAATGCAGACCGAGGCCGAAGACCCCGACGCGGAACTGAAGCGTAGGCTCGCCTACGTCGCGGAGCGCGGCGACCGCGAGAATGAGCGGCGGCAGGCGCAGAACGCCGTCGATTGGCTCTCGTCCAACAAGTCCGCCAGCCTCGGCGACGAGAACGCGGAGAAGATGCGCGCCTACGCCGACCAGCTCTACATCGGCACGAAGGAGCGCACCAACGACTTCACGAAAGAGGAACGCCGCCAGCGATATGCCGTGCGCTACGAACAGGCGAAGAACCTCTCGGACATGGCGCAGTTCGTCGTGGGCGAGAACGGCGACAAGGAGCAGTATGCCGAGGACACGCGGCAGTCGAAGAACCTTCTGGACTTCCTGACGAACCACACGAGCAAGTTTGACGCGATGTCGGACTACGATGTTGCGAAGATGACGGAACACATGAAGGGGATGTACGACGCGGCGGCGGGTCGGCGGGGGTGGTTCCGCAAGGCGAAGCACGCACTAACGCGTGGCCTTGGCCAGGCCGGCGCGGAGATCGCGATGGCGTATGAGGTGCTTAAGCCGGGCGACGTTGACATCGAGAAGATAAAGGCCCTCAATGAGGTCCAGCGGCGAAATGCGGTCTTGAACCCATCCGGGGTCAGCGACCTCCGCGACATCCACGGCACAACGGATCTCGTCGAGTTCGGCACGGGGACGACGATGGAGAACCTTCCGCGCATGGCTGGGTCGATAGGCGGGGCGACCATCGGTACGATACTGGGTGGCGCCATCGGCGCGGCAATCCCCGTCCCCGGCGCCGCCGGCGTCGGCGCCGCTCTCGGCAACCGCATCGGAGCCGCAGCCGGCGGATTCCTGAACAACCTTGGCGAGGCCGTCAACGACCAGGTTGAGGACGGCGTGGAGTTCCGCAGGGATTTGGCCATCGGTCAGGGCGGAGGCTATTCATTCGTCGATTTCGTCTTGCCGGGCGTGGGCAAGTTCTACGGCAAGGTTGCGTCGCGGGCCCTGAAGCAGGGCGTGAAGAACGCGGGGACGAAAGCCATACGAGAGGGCGCGAAACGCGCCCTGGTGAAAACCGTAGGAAAGGAGGTCGGCAAGGCCGGTTTGTCCGAGGGCGTGTCGGAGGATCTGCAGACTGGCGTCGGGCGTATTCGCCGGATGATCCAGACCGGCTCGATGCTCGCGAAGGGCGAGACGGTCGAGGACGCATTGTGGGGCGCGGCGACCGAGGCCGTCGGCGCGGGCATCGCGGGCGGCGTCACGGCGGGCGTTGGCGGCGGCGTCTCGTATGCCAACGCGAAGCGGGCGCAGAACATCAGGAACGGCCTGGCGATGCGGCTCATCGAAAACAAGGACTTCAACGCGCTCTCGCCTGAGCACAAGGCGCTCGTCGCCAAGCACCTCTTCAACGACAGCCTCCTCGATACCGACAGCTACGCGCCAGTTCTCAACAAGAAGGAACGCGCCGCGCTCACGCAGCAGAACGAAGACATCGAGGCAGACCTCGCTGCCGACAAGGGCAAGGGCGCGGACAACGCCCGCAGGATGCTCGCGTCCATTACGAGCGACTTCTCAATGGCGAACAAGGCGACGATTGTTGAAGAAGCCCGCAAGAACGGGAAACTTCGGAAGATTGACGCGCAAGCCCTGCAAGCGACGGAGCGCGAGATCGAAAGCCCGTCCGATTCGGAGCGCGTCTACGCCTACTACGACAAGGCGACGAACCAGCACCTCTACCGTCTCGCGAGTGACGATTACGAGGTGTGGCTGACCGCGCCGAACCCGTACATGAAGCCCGCCGTAGACGGGCAGACGGCGTTTGCGACGTTCGAAGAGGCGTTGGAAGCGATGAGCGAGAACGACGCCTACAACCGGGCGCGGGCGGAGCATAGCAAGAGCAAGCGCGAGGTCATCAAGAAGGCCGTGCAGAACCTCTACGACGGCGAGGTGAACCTCGTTCTCGCCGACGGCGTGGGCGGGATCGCGGACGAGGGGCTGCGCGCGGAAATGGAGCGCGGAGGCCGGGACATCAAGGCGGCCTACGACGCCAACAGCAACACGGTCATCGTCCTCACCGACAACATCAAGACCCTCGGCGGCCTCTACACGGCGCTCGCGCACGAAGCGAAGCACCGCGAGATCGCCAACTACATCCTCGGCAAGGGCGAGACTGTCGCCGAGGGGCGCAAGCGGCTCTTCGGCGACAAGGCGAACGCGGGCGCGGAGGAATACGCGAAGCATTGGGGCGTGTCGCTGGAGGAGGCGAACGAGGAGGTCGCGGTCGAGCGGGCGAGCGTCGAGGATGTGGTAAAGGCGGTGCGCGACGCGGACAGGACGGTTCTCGGTGCGGGCGTCCAGCGTGTGTTCGACGCGGTGCGGCGGAAAATCGGCCTCGACATGGGCGTTTCGGAGCGCGTGATTACGGACGCGGACGTTCGCGCCGAGCTGCGCTACCTCTGGAACAGCGGCTATCTCGGCGGCACGAAGACGGCGGACGCGAAGGTGACGCTGACGGAGGACA
>CAVEVC010000185.1:0-7598 GCA_963618935.1 Clostridiales bacterium CCNA10
CGATTTTCTCCGTCGCAAGGCGCAAGGGAGAAGTTTTTATGACGAAAAAACGGCCGGGTGTGCAAGTAGCACACCCGGCCGTTTCGTCTTTTCGGCCCCGGACGCTACCGCCGCTTGGCGCGGCGCTCCTCCCAGCGTTCCCGCGTGGCGATGGCGTGGTTCTCGCGCCCCTTCGCCCGCATTTCCTCCGCCCACGCAAGGTTCTCCGGCGAGACGGTCACCCCCTCCACGGCCTTGGCGACGGCCTCGACGAAGAAGGTCGAGACCCCCATCTGCCTCATCCGCTTGCTGGGCCTGTGTCCCGCCCGCGTCCACCAGGGGACCTTCCGTCCGGCTATCGCCGTCCGCACCCTGGCGACGATCTCGACGGGGACCGCGCAGTTCACGATCATGCATTCCGGGTTTCTCTGCACCTTCATCGTCTTTCCTTTCGTCATGTGGCCGGCGGGAAGCCCAGGAGACGCTCCTGCTCCTCCCAGTCGTCCGTTTCGATCTTTCGCACCTTCTGGAGCGAGAAGCCGTCCGGCAGCTCCCCCTTCAGAGCCGCCCTCACGATCCTCGGCGAGAGTGTCGCGAGGCGCAGGGTGTGCAGGACGTAGCTCCTGTCGACGCCCACGATTTCGGCGAGCTGGCTCGCCGACGCGGCCTTGCCCTCGTCGACGAGACGCATCCACGCCAGCGCCTTCGCAAAGGACTTGAGGACGACCCCCTGCGCAAGGGTCTCGTCAATCTCCCTCCGGGTCGGCTTCGCTTTCGCCGCGCCGTCGCCGTCCTTCACGATCCTCTTGCGCCCCGACACCGTCCTGAACGCGACGGGGACCCTCACGGACAGGAGGCCGTCCTCGTCGATGCGGGCGTTCCCGGCGTCCTTCGCGTCCGTGGAGACGTACCGCGCCTTCTCGAGTTCGTCCGCCGCTCCGGGGACAGGAAGGTTCAGCCGAAGTTCAACCGCCGTCTCGAATATCGTGACCCTGCTGACGAACAGCCGGTAGACGGTCAGCCTGTCCTTGGAGGACATCCCCTGCCAGAACGCGTGCCGCCGGAATCCCGCCACGATCTGCTCCGGGGTGAACGACGTGGCGTTCGCCGCCGCGACGAGCATCGTCGTGGACGCGAGCATGACCGATTCGAGCTCCCGCTCGATTGCGTCCTGAACCGTGGTGACGCTCACGTGGCGCACGGGGCATTCGGACGTCGCCTTGCGGAAGTCCCGCTGGCAGACGAAGTAGGAGTATTTCCTGATCCCGACGGAGTTCTTCTTGCTCCAGCGGTAGGACATCGGGCGTCCGCAGTGTCCGCACCACACGATTCCGTGGAACAGCGTCGACTCCGGGCTGACCGTCCTCTCGGCCTTGGAGGCCGAGGCGGGCTTCATCAGCCGCTGCGCCTGTTCCCACAGGTCGCGCGTCAGAAGAGGCCGCTGCCGTCCCCTGACGACCTTCCCGTGGCTGTTCGCGTCGCCCACGTAGCGGACGTTGCGGAGGCAGTTCCGCACCGACTGGAGCGTCCACGCCCTGCCGGGGAAGCGTTCGATTCCCTCCTCCGCCAGCCTCGCGGCGACCTTCTTCGCCGACTTGAGCTGGACGAAGAGCCGGAATATGCGGGGGACGTTCTCCGCCGTGGCGGGGTCGGGGACGAGGTTCTGGTTCTCGACCCTGTAGCCGTAGGGCGGGACGCCGCCGACGAAGTAGCCCTGGTCGAGGGCCGTCTGGAAGTGCCGCCGGATGCGCTCCTGGATCGTCTTGCGCTCCCATTGCCCGAAGGAGACGATGAGGTTCACCACGAGCTCGCCCATCGGCGACGAGGTGTCGACGAACGGCTCGGAGACCGAGGTGAACCCGATGCCGAGCTTCTTCATCCTCTCGTCGAACTCGCAGAAGTCCTTTGTGCTCCGGGTCATGCGGTCGATGCGGAACACGATGATCTTGTCGACCAGCCCGCGTTCGCATTGCTCCATGAGTCTCCTGTACGCGGGGCGGTTCAGGTCGCCGCCGCTGTAGCCGTAGTCGTCGAACCGCTCCGGCAGCGCGACCCAGCCCTCGGCCGCCTTGGCGGCGACGAAGCTCTCGCACATCTGCCGCTGGGCGTCGATGGAGTTGAACTGCCTGTCCTCGGCGTCCTCGACGGACTTCCGCGTGTAGATCGCCACGCGGACGGGATTTCGCGTGTTGCTCATACGGCGCGCCCCCTTCCGGCCGAATCCGGCCTCCTCAGCCCCCACCACGCGACGCCGTTGTAGTGGCTCTTCCCGGTGATGGCGCGCACGACGGCGGTCGGGGACGTGTATGTCTTCCCGCCGTACTCGTAGAGCCCGCCGCCGAGCGAACGCATCTCGTGGACCTTGCCGCGATACTCGCGCCTGAAGGTGACGCCTCGGGAGTCGTTCGCGGAGCGGGGCGTTTCGCGGAGCGTCCTGTTGACCTGCGGGTCGTGCTCCGCGATGTAGGCGAGAGTCGAGCGCTCCTCCCGCGTGAGGCCGCCGAGGGCGGTTTCCTGCAGGCGGTGGGCGCACCGGCGCTGGAGGAAGCGCGCGCCGAAGGCGGCGGCGTCCGCGCCGGTCAGCTCGCGGTACTTCCGTCGCAGCCCCTCGGGATCGAGATCCCGCAGGGCGGCGATTTCGGCGGCAAGCCGCGATCTGTCGCTGTTCTTGGCCATGGTTCCAGCATCCGCATCAGTTGTCGGGACACATGATGCCGTAATGTCCTGCGGATAGCAACGGGGTGTTTCCATGTTTTCCATAGTCGGATCACCTCCCCGTCCGGCGTCCGCGCTCGCGCCCCATCTCGCGCGCCTTGCGTTGGAAGGCGTACGTCCTGTCGATGAACGCGTCGTCGTCGGAGGGCTCGAAGCCGAGGTCGGCGGCGAGGTTCTGGATCGGGCCGAGGCAGCGCCTCTCGTACCTGTCGTTGGAGACGCCCAGCCGCTGGCGGATCAGGTAGTGAGGCCACTCCTCGAGGAGCATGTCGAGGACGGCGCGGAGATTCGGCGGCAGGCGGTCGCGCAGGATCTCGACGTCGATCCTGAACGCCATGTCGCGGACTGAGTCGCGGCGGTCGTCCGCGAGGCATTCCGCGCTCACCTCCCCCGCCCCGACGTCCCCCCTCGGCTTCTCGGAGACCGAGAGGTGCCTCACCCTGAACCCGCGCTTGTCCGCGTTCGTGATGTCGATGAAGTCGGAGAGCGCGTTCCTCGCGACGCGGGCGCAGAACGTCTCGCGCGAGGCGGGCTTCGGCTTGCCGCCGTCCTCCGGACGGCGCCTCGCCGGGCGTTCCGGGTCGTACTTGAGGTACGCGGCGCGGACGCCGTCGCACATGGCTTCGAGCGCGTCGAGCTTCAGGTCGTCCCGCAGCTCGCCTTCGAGGATCTTCCCGGCGATGAAGTCGAGGTAGAGGCTGCGCTGCGACATGAAGAAGTCGTCGAACTCCATCCGCTCGAAGTCCGTCATGGGCGGGAACGGCGTGTACGAAGCGCCGCCCGTCCTCCTGGCGTGCCAGACGCTCCTCTCCTCCTCGCGGTAGCGGGACGGGTAGCGCTTGCGTGAAACGTAGTTTCCCCCGAATGGGGCGTACTTCATGTGCCATCGCGTGAGAGCGTATACGCCGTTTTTCGGCTCGTCGCGCAACAGTTCCTCGCGTTCGAGGATCCGCCTGCCGGAGCCGTCGATGCGGTACGTCCGCACCAGCACGGGAATCTTGTGGCGTGGGCATTTCATACCAGCACCACCTTCCCGCGATGGACACGGCAGGTGCGGGTCTCGGTTCTGTCGCGTTGGACCACCTCGCCCGATCCGTGCCTGAGGACGACGCGCTCGCGGACGCGGACCGTCCAGCCTTCTCCCCTCTTGGGGGAGGTGTAGTTGTAATACGCAGCCAGTTCATACAGCGGCCATCTCATGCCTCTTGTTCCTTTCCCGGTTTCCCGGTGGCTTCCGAGGCACTCGCCAGCTTGGGAGAGACTTAGACCATCTCCTCGAAAGTTGGCTGTATGATTTCAGTCAAACCACTGTAAAATCCGAAACAAAGACGCGCCGCCGCAAAAAGCGGGAGAGGCGCATGACCAAAGGGTCATGCGCCTCTCGGCGGAGTGTAAAATTTACACTTCAGAATGATTTTGGACGTGGCTTTACCTTACAGTTGTAGTGCTGGTGGAATTCTTCCGTGCGAATGATGCGCCAATGCGACAGCCAGCCGTGGCGTTTCCGTATCTCGATCTGCTCGTGCTTGAACCGCTTTGCCACGCCGTTCTGGAATGCGCCGCGCCAGTTCTTTTGAGGCCGGCACCACCCCTCCGTCCTTTTCAGGCTGGCGGACGAGATCAGGTCTTTCACTATGGACGCCGCAGTTGGAGGCAGGCCGGCGTATGCGGATATCTCATAGTCCGGCAGCCCGTGTTCCATATCGACGACGGTTCGATAGTCTTTTGACATTGCAAAACGGTAATCTTTCTTCGGAAGGGAATCAGCGTCAACGGTCTCTTCCGGTGACATCTCGCCATTCGTTTTGGAGGGGACTTTGGTCTTGATGGTCTTGCGCGGCGTCTCTTGGATTTGAAGTGTTGCGAAAAGCTCCTTCATCGTGCCGGTGTCGAGAACATGCGGCTTCTCGCCTATGGTGGTGAACTTGGGAAAGAGCATCCAGCATTTCTCGTCCGCCAAGGCCTTGATCAACGCATGGGGTTTGGACACCATGCATTTGGCGTATTCGATCAGCTTCAGGCGTATCTCCCGCCACAACGAAGAGATGACAGGCACTTCAGGTTGGCTCACGGCATATTCTTCAGAGGTGTGATTGTTCCAAAGTCCCTCCACGACGGCGGCGAAGTCCTGTCGCTTGAAAAGGAATTCACCGTCTTTTGGATTCGCGCAGGCATCGTCAACGATGGCCATGAGGGCTTCCAACGCGGTTTGCAGAGGCGACTTCTCCGATTTGAATGCGGCATGCGCATTGCCCAATCCTCTTGAAGGCAGGCATTTTGCGGCTTCGCCCACATAACCGTCGTTTACGGACCGGTCGCTGACATACAAAAAGAAACGGCGGTAGTTGAAGTCCAGCAACTCAACGTTGGCCGGAGGGATCTCCTTGTCTTCGAGGACATCGCAGGAAGGACAGAGGAAGGTGTAGGAGGTTGACGCGCCCATTTTGTGGACGGTTACGTCCCCAGTCGCCCCGCATTCGGCGCAATGCAGGTGCTTCCGGTATTTCCCATTGAATTCCAACACCCTCTCCGTGACGAGATGCAAATCATCGCGGACAAGGCGGTCGGCGGGAACGATGAAATCGGTGGCGCCTCGCCCGAGTTCGGTTTTTATGAGTGAGAGGGCCGCCGTCATTTGCGGTACTCCATCGCAAGCACCTCTTTCCTGTAGACGTTCCTGATGCCGTTTTCGGCAAGCAAATCAAGGATCAATTGCCTGTGGCGCTCGTCGTTGCAGTTCATGACGAGGTTTTTCTCCGCAACCTTCACGGCATAGCTCTTTGTCCTGGGAGCGACAGGATCCGACTCCATGCCTTGGAATTCCCCCTGGATGTATTGCGGCTTCTCCACGATGACATCGATGGAGAACTCCCACATCTTGGGCTTTCGCCATGCGACGGGGAATCTCGAGCAGGATTCCTGGAGCCTGTCAAAGATGTCGTCGGTCTTGCAGCGGTGCGTCAACTCGTCCATCACGCCGGTTTCGGGATTCGTTATCTCGAGCGTAACGCCGCTTGTGCGGGCCTTGGCCACCATGGGGGATGAAACCTTCAGATGGAAGTCCCTGGCGTATGTCGGGTTGAATTCGCCTATGGGATACACCTCTGCGGGCTTGTCAACTATGTCGGTGGCGAGCATGAACTTCGCAAAGAGGTGCGCTATCCGGTTTGTCTGGGAAGAGTTGAACGAGCACTTGATTCGGATGTGCGGAGTCTGTTCCCGGTAGTAGATGATGGTGAAGCTCTCCGCGTTGCGGTCAAGGCCGAGGTCAAGCTTGCCGTTGTCATCGTACTGTTCCACGTTCTTCGGGAAGGCGTTTACGTAGAAAACGAACCTGACGCAGTTGCCGAGATCCTCGAAGTCCGTGTGCACGTGGAGAACCATCGTCTGTTCATGCTTCATGTAGGAGCAGAACTCGCTTTCAAACGCCTTCTTCTGAAGCTCGGAGGGAATCTCGCTGGCCGGTTTCGTCACGTATTTCTTCTGCCCGCCAAGCCCCACGGCCTGTTTGATGATGGCCGTCTTGCGCAGGCGCTCCCACAGCGCGGGGGCCTCAAGGTAGATCCAGGTCACAATCTGGTGTATGTCGGGCTTCACCGAACCCAACGCGGACATGGCGTCGTTCAGCCGGCCGGCTTTCTTGAGGCATTCGATGATGTAGCGACCGTTCTTCTGGTCGCGGCAGACGGCGTTGATGTCGAAGAGCGCCGTGCAGACGTCGGCAAAGCGATTCCTCACGCCGCGGTCCGTGCTTTTCGCGAGGGCCGTGAAGGCGTCGCACAATTTGTCCTCGAACGCGTCGGACAGCTCTCCCCAGTCGACATCGACATCGATGCCGCATTTCTCGAATATGCGCTTGAGCAACTTCCGCTTGATTAGCTTGAAAAGCGTCTTGAGCGCCGGTGCTGAATCACTCATGGTCTGTCTCCGTCAAATGGCTGTCATGCGAGGCACTCTTCGCCGCCATCCGCGACAGCGGGGCTTTGCGCGGATGCCTTGGGCGTCCGCCGCATGGTAAGGAGGTAGACGGGCTTGTCTTCCCATTGCTCGTTGGCGTCGGTGACCTCGAAGGTGATGGAGTAATCCTTGAAGTTGATTCCCTCCTGAATCAAGAAGTTCTTCAGGCTGATGTAGCGATACGGGCCGCTCGCCTTGACCGCAAAGCCGCGAGGATCTTCCTCGGGGCAGGTGACGGCGCCGTATTCGATCTCATCGTTTGGGTAGTGGCGGTCGGACAGCGAGAAGAGGATGATGCTTTTCACTTCGGCCAAGTCCATCATCTCCATCGCGTCCGTGGCAAAGCGCAGGCGTCCGGAACGCATCACAGAGGCGTGGGCGATTGCCTCAAACCTTTTTGCGTCCACCATGCTGGCATTGTCAAGAAGTCCCATTTCTGTTTTCCTTTTGTTGTGTTGATGGCCCATATTATATCATAAAGCAGAGTTGACGCACAAAGGGCTATAGTAATAAAGTTGGGTAAAAAAGGGTAATATGACAATAGCGACAGGGAGGATTTGGCTGTTGAGCATAACAAACCGCTTGTGCGTTACAAAGGTTTTGCGGTGGCCTTGCACGACCCTCGCGAGGCTCCCGAACTGGAATCTTCCAAAAAAGTTCCGAAAATGACTGTCGCAAAAGCCGTAAATGTGTCATCGGGGGCCACGAAGCCTCCGCGAAAGGAAAACAAGACAATGAACAACAAACTATCGGTTTTCGCGGACATTCCGGCGGAGGAATACCATCAGGCGGCGAGGGACGGGAAATTCCTGTCGAGCCACCTCCTGGGCGACTTCAGGAAGTCGCCGCGACTCTACCAGAAGAAGATGAACGGCGAGATCGAGCCGTCCGAATCGGCGGCGCTCGCCATCGGACGCGCCGTCCACACGCTCGTCCTGGAGGGGCGG
>CAVEVC010000186.1:0-7267 GCA_963618935.1 Clostridiales bacterium CCNA10
GGCTAGGCGCGGGGGGCAGGGGCTAGGCGCGGAGGTCGCGGATGGCCGCGTCGACGTTCGCGAAGAGCGTCGGCAGCTTCGCCGCCGGCACCGTCGAGAACGCGAGGCGGATGAGGCCCGAAAGGACGATCGTGCCGGTGGAATACTTCTCGATCAGCTGGCGGCGCACGCGCTCGGCGTCCACGCCGAGCGGCCTGACGCACATGAAGTAGCCGCTGTTGAACGGCATCGCCTCGAAGGTCTCCGCCCAGGCGGGATGCTTCCGGAGGAGCGTGCGGATCGTCGTGTAGCGCTTCTTGAGGACGTTGTACTTCTCGCGCTTCTGCTTCGCGTAGCCCTTGTCCGCCAGCGCCGCGAGCGCGACGTGCTGCCCGATCGAGGTGATGTTCGAGACGCAGCTGCGCACGTTGCCGGCGGCCTTCGCCTCCAGCGCCTTGAGCTGTTCGGGCGAGGCGCCCTTGAACGCGAAGGAGATGAAGCCCACGCGCAGGCCCCATGCGTAGTCCTCCTTCGTGCAGCCGTCCAGCTTGACGGCGAGCACGTTCGGGTCGAGCGCGGCGAACTCGGCGAACAGCGACTCGCCGTGGACGCCCTTCTCGTAGACGAGCCCGAAGTAGGCATCGTCGAGGACGACGACGATCCTCTTGCCGGCCTCGGCGGCGGCCTTGACGGCGGCGACGATCCTCGGCGCGTCCGCCAGCGTCGCCGTGTAGCCCGTGGGGTTGTTCGGGAAGTTCAGGACGAGGATCTTCTTCGCGCCGGGCCCGAGCAGGGCCTCCCGGAGGGCGTCGGCGTCGAACGCGCCGTCCCTGAAGGTGTTGAAGGTCTCGATGGCGGCGCCGCAGGCCTCCTCGAAGATGAGCGAATAGTTGTCCCAGTAGAGGTCGGGGACCAGCACCTTGTCGCCGCGTCCGGCGAAGAGCTCGGCGGCGATGCGCAGGCCGTGCGTGAGCGCGTTGGTGACGACGGGGTTCGAGTAGGCGACGCCCTTCAGGGAGGGGTTCTTTTTGAGCTGCTGCCTCTTCCAGGCCTCGCGCAGGGCGGGGAGGCCGAAGCTGCCCGCGTAGAGGAACGCCTTGCGGTCCAGGTTGACCCGGTCGGCGAAGCACCTCATCACGAGCGGGGAGCCGTCCTCCTCGAACGCCATGCCGATCGTGGCGTTGATGCCGCACGTGCGGGCCTCGGCGCTCTGGCCGAGGATGCCGCCGTAGGGGAAGTAGAGGCGCCTGCCGGCGGGCGAAAGGAGGTCCGCAACGGGGCCAAGCGTCTTATTGAGCTGTTTTGCCAATGCGTTCATGGAAAGTCGAATCGAAGGTTGTCCGTACCGCGGATTCCGAACCCCGGAATCGGGGGCATAGTATAGCACATCACTTCGCGAAGGTGTAGAGGCGCAGGGCGTTCGCCGCGAGCGGGCCGTCGGCGGGCTCCGCGCCCGGCGACGCGACGGCGGCCGGCGCGCCCAGCCCCTCCAGCTTCACCTCCGCCGGCGCGTCCGAGACGTTCCAGACGCAGACCGCGCTCGTGCCGTCCGCCGCCACGAACCGCTTGGCAATGAGCGCGGGGTTCGCGCACGAGAAGCCCTCGTCGTCCACGAAGCGTCCGCGCAGGAGGTATTTCGCGTAGGCGCGCTGGAAGTCGCAGACGGCCTTCAGGCCGGCGCTCGCCGCGTCGGGGGCGACGGACGCCATCGCCTTCAGGTCGGGGAGGTTGTTGACCGTGCCGTAGTCGGCCTTTGTCGGCGCCTTCCCGTCGAGGACGTAGGCGCGGTCGGGCCCGTAGCGCAGCTCGATCTCGCTGCGGAGGCCGAAGACGGCGGCGAAGTTCGCCTGCGCGCGCGTGTTCATCGGCGTGGGGAGGCGCACCGTCGTCACGAGCTCCGGGAACGTGTAGCGCCAGAGCTCGGGGAAGGACTCGGCCTTCGGGTTCGTCGCGCGCGACCGCGCGGCCGAGACGTCGCCGGCGAAGAGGCCGTATTCGCAGCCGTGGAAGAGCGCGGTCGAGTCGAGGATCGTGTCGTGCAGGCCCTCGGTCAGCACCGCGAAGTTGGGGTTCGCCTTCCGCATCGCGTCCGCGATCGTGCGCATGAACGCGGGACGCTCCTCGGCGTAGGAGTAGAACGGCGTGGGGTGTCCGTGGCCCTTGCCGTAGCACCCGAACGGCGCGAAGATGCCGAGCTGGTCGTAGAGGATGCCGTCCGCGCCGAAGCCGGCGGCCTGCTCCGCGAGCGCGAGCATCCGGTCGTGCCAGGGCTTGCCGTAGAGGCAGCCGAGCGCGAACTCGTATTTCGGGATGTCCTTGTACTTGTGGTAGGTCTGGATGACGCGCGAGCCGTCCTTCTTGACGAGCGCGAGCTTCTCGCCGTGCTCCTTCCAGAACGCCGTCGCGCCGACCTGCTGGAGCTGCCCGTTCGCGTAGATGTAGACGCGGATGCCCCGGCGGTGCGCCTCGGCGATGCCGGCCTTGAGCGCGGCGACGCCGCCCATCTCGTCGCTCGGGTCGTAGTCCGGGTAGAGGTGGTCGTGCCCGCCTTTCGTCCAGCCGAAGAGGCCGATGCAGTTGAGCCCGTTCCGCTCGGCGACGTCGCAGAGGAGCGGGATGTCGGCATACTTCCAGATGACCTCCTCGTTCTGCTGGCGCATGATGACGAGCAGCTGCCCCGTCACGTCCCGCGTCCACGCGGGCGCGGCGGTGCGGACTTCGCGCGCCGTGTCGTACCAGGCGCGGTAGCGCTTCGCGGCGGCGTGCCAGTCGCCCTCGACCCGCTCGCAGACGGTCTCGGGGATCTCCCACGCGCCGCCGGCCTCGAGGAAGAGGCGGTGGTCGAAGGCGGGCTCGATGCGGTTTTCGTTCGGCGTCCAGCGGAAGCGCAGGCGCTTCGGCTGGGCCTTCGGGTCGTGCGCGCCCACGTAGAAGGTCCCCAAGCCCGAATCGAGCGCCGTCCACGGCATCGAGAGTCCCGTCCCCGGATGGAAGCCCGTGTCGAAGGTGAAGCGTCCGTCCTTCAGGGCGTACCAGCCGGCCCGCTGGCGGGAATTGAGGTCGCCCTCGGCCGGCACGGGCGGGACCTTCGCCGCGCCCGCGTTCGGGAAGTCCGTCACGCGCCGCCCCATGCCCTGCGGCAGGTAGAGGGCCGCGTCGGCGGGGTCGATGCGAAGGCGGTCGAAGTAGGGGCCCTCGAAGGCCGTCACGCGGATGCCCGCGTCGTTGTTCACGATGCGTCCGCGATACGACGTGCCGCCCGCCGGCGTCGCGCGGGCCTCCACGACGACCTGCACGTCCCAGGAGTGCAGGCCGTCCGTCAGGCGGTCGCACGTGAAGCGCCGCACGCCGGGCGCGGGCGTCTCCTCGCGGCACGCCTGGCGCGCCCCCGCGAGGCGCACCGGGCGGCGGGAGCCGTCCTGTTCGAGCGTCAGCGTCCACTCCGGCAGGTCCTGCGGGAAGAAGCTCCACTTCACGTTGTCGAAGACGATATTGCGCGCGTTCTCGAACCAGCCGTTCGCGAGCCCCGCGCCGCCCACGCCGAAGTCGCCCCCCGCCGCGCCGCGCGGCTTCGCGATGTCGAACGTCACGTTCGAGAAGCGCCAGTCGCGCACGTTGTCCTCGGGACGGAACTGCAGCACGGGCGGACGCTGCGCGCGGAAGCGGCAGTTCGAGAACGCGATGTTCCGCAGGAACGCCACGTCCTCCGTCCGCCCCACGCTGACGTAGAGCGGCGCGTGGAAGCTGTTGACCGTCATGTTCGAGAAGCGCATGTTCTCCACGCTGAACGGCACGATCTCCCCTTTCGCGGGCGGCACGACGTCGCGCCCGCGCGGCGGGTCGATGTGCTCCTTCGCGGTCAGCGGGTAGCCCATCGCGGGCAGGTAGAACTGGATGCCGAGGCGCGAGTAGGAGCAGACGACGTTGTCGAACGAGACGTCGCGGATCGGCCCGTCGCCCGTCCACCCGATGCGGATCGCGCTCTGGTTCGAGCGGAGGATGAGGTTCGAGAACGTCATCCGCTCGCAGGGGCGCACCGTGCGCATCTGCTCCTGGTGCGTGCGCACGATGATCGCGTCGTCCTGCGCGTCGATGACGCAGTCGCTCACCGTCACGTCGCGGCAGCCGCCGAAGTGCAGGCCGTCGCCGTTCGGGAACTCGCGGTGGCATTCGATGCGCACGCCCCGGCACTGCACGCGGTCGCAGTCGAGGAACCACGTGCTCCACCCGCTCGGATGGTAGACGAGGACGTCGTCGAAGCGGACGTCCCGGCAGCCGACGAAGAAGACGCACCGCCCCGTGATGTTCGTGTGGCTGATGCGCTGCCACCGTCCGTCGACGCGGTGGTGGAACGCCTCGGCGTTGCCGTCGATCGTGCCCGCGCCCGTGATGGCGACGTTCGTCTGCCCCATGGTGTAGAACATCGCGCGTTTGTTGAAGCGCGGCGCGCGCTCGGGACGCCACACGTCGGTCGGGGCGAACTCGGGATACTTGAGCGGGTCTTCTCCGCCCTTCAGCGTCGCGCCCCGGTCGATGTGGAGGTCGACGTTGTTCCTGAGACTGAGCGTGTAGGTCTTGTAGACGCCGCCGCCCGGCACGAGCACCCGCCCGCCGCCTTTCGCGGCGCATGCGTCGATCGCCTTCTGGATGGCGGCCGTGTTGTCGGTGGCGCCGTCGGGGCGGGCCCCGAACCGCGTGACGTCAAACGTGCTCGCGCACGTCCCCAGCGCCGCGAGCGTCAGAAGGGAAAGCAGTCTCTTTTTCATGCACGCAAGTGTACCAAAGCGCCGGAACGGCTTCAAGGGCCGCTTCGGGCGGCTTCTTGCGGCCATCCCCTGTGCATGGTATACTGTCGAAGTCATGCGCTTTCTGCTCATTCTGATCGGCGCGGTCCTGGTGAACAACTTCGTCCTGAACCGCTTTCTGGGCTGCTGCCCGTTTCTCGGCGTCTCGAAGAGGATTGAGACCGCCCTCGGCATGTCCGGCGCGGTCCTCTTCGTGATGACCATCGCCTCGGCCGTGACGTGGGGGCTCGACCGCCTGCTGCTCGCGCCCTTCGGGCTCGGCTACGTCCACACGCTCGCGTTCATCCTCGTGATCGCCGCGCTCGTGCAGTTCATCGACCTCGCGATGAAGCGCTTCATGCCGTCCCTGCACGCCGCGCTCGGCATCTTCCTGCCGCTCATCACCACGAACTGCGCGGTGCTCGGCGTCGCGGAGCTGAACTACAAGGGCGGCACGTCCTTCTGCGAGAGCGTCTTCTTCTCCTTCGCCGCCGCGCTCGGCTTCGGCTTCGCCCTCGTCCTCTTTTCCGGCATCCGCGAACGGCTCGCCCACGCGGACCCGCCCCGCGCCTTCCGGGGCGTCGCGCTCGCCCTCGTCACCGCCGGTCTCCTCTCGCTCGCGTTCATGGGCTTCTCGGGCCTCGTCAAGATGCCGCATTGAGGGTGGGGAAATGAAGGTTGTGCGGCAAAAGTGTGCCTCCCAGACGGCTCTCGCCGGAATCGGCGTGACGCTGGCGGTCGCTTGCCCCGTTGCCGCTACAGCAGATACGACGCAAGGCGGGGTAAACATTTCGCGTCATCTCGGAACGGAAGGTCGCGTGAACCTCGGCAGTTTCTATACGCCCGCACATTATGTTCGTCTGGTCGGCGAATGGTTGCTGAAGTACGGGGTCAACTGCAACTGGACGATTGCCGACCTCTCGTGCGGCTATGGGGCGTTTTTTGAACTCGGTGAGATTGAGGGACTTGGCAGGTGTCGTTATCTCGGCAACGACATTGATGCAAAGGCCGTGGCGCAGGCGAAGTCCTATTTCCCGAATGTTCAGATGTCCGTTGAAAACGCGCTGGCCGATGTTTCGCGTTCAAAGTTCGGAATCGGTGTCGATGAGAAACTCATCATCGTGGGCAACCCACCCTACAACGACATGACATCGCAAGCAAATCAGGACATCAAGACAAATGTTGTCGCGCTTGACGCAGACATCAGGACGCGCGACCTGGGGATGTCTTCGCTTCTAGCCTACGACAAGTTGCGATCCGATTATGTTGCAGTCCTGCATCCGCTGTCATATCTGATAAAGAAGGCTAACTTTTCCGCTACACGAAGATTCTTCGCCAACTACACGTTGTTGGAGCATGCCGTATTTCCGAGTAGCGAGTTCGCCGGAACATCCAAGGCGTCGAGTTTCCCGGTAATCGTTGCGCTCTATCGGCGTACCCCGGCAAGGGGACTCGCCTTTGACGCGGTTCGTAGGATTCGTTTTCGAACGACGGCGGGCGATGTCTTTTCGCTCGACAGCTTCGACTATGTTACGGACGAAATCGACAAGTATCCTAATGGACGTCGCTACGAGCCGGAGATCTTGTTTTACACGATGCGCGACATCAACGCCTTGCGGAGAAGCCGCACATTCATTCGCAAGCGCATCCCGAATGCCGTTGATGTCAATCCGGGGAAATTGGCGTATTACTGCTATGTGGACTGCTTCAAGCGATATGCTGACGTGCCTTACTATTTGGGAAACTTCAACGTGCCATTCATTCGCGATGAGTTTGCGTCCGTCTCCAATGATGTCGTCGCACTGGCGAAAGCGGCGCATCCCGAAGTCTTTGGCGTTTGCAAACAACCGGGCGCCGAAGTTGAGGAGCGAGTGAAAGACTACATTCAAAGGAGTTTGAAAGGAAAGGAGGATGGGTGTGCAGACTGAGGATGCGAAGGTTGTCAATGAGGTGCGGGGGGTGTTTGTCAGCCTGCCACTGACAAAGCCAACGAGAAAATCCGCATCAAGCGGCGGAGTGTTTTCCACGAATATGGCTTGCCGGTTCGACCCCGACAAGATGCCTTGACGCAAGCGAATGATGTGGAATGGCGGATTGGCTATGATTTGCTGTCTGAAGAGTCAAACAGATCGAAGACGAGTCTTGGGACAAGAACATTCACGAACTACAAGGGCGAGACAAAATTCGGCGGCTCCCGCTCCAAGGCCGCCTCCGCCGGCGCCTACAACGGGCCTTGGAATTTTCGGCCTGGTCGACGAGACGCCCTATCTATCGGACATTCAGCGCGCGTTCCTGAAGACCTACCTCGCCGCCCGCCGCGAGTAGACCTTCCGCTGAAGCCCACAGACCGTCATGCCGCGTGGGCGGAGGACTTTGGTATAATACGCGGCATGGAGAAGAGGCAACAGCAGGACGCATGGGAACACGGGCTGCCGGGCTACCTGCAGCGCGACCTTGACGCCTACAAGGAAGGGCGGGCGAACGGCTCGCCCCTGCTCGACTGC
>CAVEVC010000187.1:0-7267 GCA_963618935.1 Clostridiales bacterium CCNA10
CCCCGACGAGTGCTACGTGCGCGGCGCGGACGGCCTCTACTACAAGGTCACCGCCTCCCTCGACGAGGACGGCGTTCCCTACATGGTCGTCGCAAAGGAAGGAATCACGAAATGACGCTCCGCCGCCCCATCCCCCGTCCCCCGTCCCTCATCCCTTCCGTCGCCGCCCTCCTCGCGGCGGCGTCGCTCGCCGCGCTCCCCTGCCGCGCCGCAGAGGACGACGCCGCCGTCGCGAACCGCAAGTGGGTCAGGGCTCAGCTCGCCAAGATCGAGAGCCGCCTCAACCCCGACACCAACGCCTTCCTCACGGTCGCCGACGCGACGAGCGTCCGCTACTCCGCCACGATCCCCCTCGGCGGCGGCACGAACCTCGTCGCCGAGATCTCCACCCCGACGAACAACGGCCTCTTCGTCGCCTGGAGCTCCGTCCCGGACCTCATCCCCCCGTACTCGTTCTACGCGCAAGTCCCCGGCGCGTGCACCTACGCCAACGTCTCGAACGCCTACCTCCGCGAAATCCACTACTCGTCCACCAACTGGACGGAAACCGCCGTCCGCGACGGCGAGACCGTCACCTGCGAGCACATGCGCACGAAGTGGCGCGCCGTCAGCGCGGACGGCTCGGCCTGGCACTCCGCCGCGTGGGAAGGCGACACCTACCTCTCCATGGAGACGAACGAGGCCGTCTACGTCATCATCCGCCGCACGGCGGTCACCGACGCGAAGCGCGACGCCCTCCTCGCGGGCTACGGCGCGTCCGTCGCCGCGCAGGCCCCGCCAAGCCTCGGCTCGCGCCTCCTCGCCCTCATAGACCTCGCCGTCCCCTCCGCCCTCGCCGACGGGTCGTCCGGCCCGACGACGGAACACGTCCGCGAGGTCGACAGGGGCGGCGGGACGCTCGGCTACCACGCCCCGCTCCAGCTCGGCTTCACGATCACCGTCAAGGGATATGGAGGAGCCTTCACCGTCACGCAGAAGGGCGACCACCAGTACAACCCCTTCTCCGGCCTCGACCACAAGGACCTCGCCGCCGGGGACGAAAAGTACAAAAACCTGTCGGTCGTCTCAAACCCGGAGAACTGGGGCTTCACCTTCCCCATGGAGTTCAGGGACGCGGACGGCAACACGGTCCAAATCACGAAAAAGCAGTTCCAGAACTCGCCCGAATGGACGGAGTTCATCAGGAACGTCCAGCTCCCCCTGCCGAACGTCAGCGACGAGCCGGACATCGAGGACGCATCCTCCCACGAGACGTGCCTCGTCTGGGACAACCGCTTCGCGGAGGACGGCGGCGAGAACCCGAAGGACAAGTGGGTCCACGTCGGATGCGCCTGCGACTACCGCCAGTGCCCGTGGTACTACGGCGCGGGGGAGAAGGGGCTGACGGAGTTCACCTACCCCGTCACGGTCTCATGGTCGAACGGCGACGTCGAGACGGTCACGAAGACGAACGCGTACGTCGGCGCGAAGCACAACTGGCAGTGGGTGTCGTGCCGCCTCGACGGCGGCTCCCTGGCCTACAAGACGGACGACAAGAACATCGGCTGCTACGTCTGCTTCCAGGACCCCGACAACGACGAGACGCACTTCTGCGGCGACGGGTCGAAGTTCAACCTCCGCAAGAGCGACGACCTCACGGATCACCGCGCGAACGTCCCCAAGACGACGGGGCGCGACGAGTGCGGCTGCGCCTGCCGCGAGAACTGGGCGACCAAAGAGGACTACAGCGGCCATTCAGAAACGCTCCAGCAAGGCCACCACGTCAAGAACGACCTCCGCACGAACGGCGGATGGGGCGACGGCATCCTCGACCTCTCGACCTGCTGGTGCATCTGCAACATGAAGCACTTCGGCGACTTCCCCGCCGCCGACAGCACGACCGACTGCAAGGGCCATTGCCGCCAGTGCGGCTGCAGCTACACCTACAAGGACGGCGGCAAGGAGTACGACATGTACAACCACGTCCACGCCTACCCGATGGACTACCGGATCACGCCGGACGGGCTCACGCCCGAAGACCCCGCCGAAATGCTGAAGGACCACGTCCCCGCGTCCGTCAAGGGGCTCGGCCGCTGCGGGTGCGCCTGCGGCGCGTTCGTCCCGGAAGCGGACGTCCTCTACAACGTCTTCAAGGAGGAGGGCTCGTTCCACACGCTCGGCGACGGCTCGGACGAGAGCGTCCCGCTCTGCACGTGCCGGTGCCGGCGGAAGTTCCACATCAAGTACAAGCGAGAGGGCAACAAGGACTGCACGAAGGTCTGCGACCTCTGCGGGTGCGTCAACGAGACGGTGGACGGCGTCGTCCAGAAGAGGCAGTCCCTGCCGGAAGACCACACGCCCGACGCGACGAGGTGCGGCTGCCAGTGCTACAACAACGCCTCCGGCCACGTCCCAGCCGACGCGCAGCATTGCGGCTTCTCCGGCACCGAAACCGCCGACTTCCCGAAGTTCCACCAGCGGATCGGCAAGGAATACTGCGCCTGCGTCTGCGGCGTCTACGCGAACCACGCCGCGAACAACGGCCTCCACAAGGACTGGTTCGTCCCGGGCGACTGCGAGAAAATCTGCGGCGCCCGCACGGCGGCCGAGGACTTCTGCCGCCTCACGCTCGCAGGGGAGAAGCCGGTCGACGCCGACCACACCCCCAAGGGCGACGAGACGTGCGGATGCAAGTGCGGCGAGATGGACACGAAGCCCGACGCCCTCGCCTTCCACTTCGGCAAGAGCATCGTCCCCTGCCTGTGCGAGTGCGGCTACTGCCACCTCTATCCGGACATCAGCCCGGACGAGTGCGCCGCCTGCAAGATGTGCGGCCTGACCGCGACGCTCGCGCTCCCGACTGCCGAAGGCCTCCACAAGCTGAACCCCGACGCGCCCTGCGCGGGCTTCTGGTACGGCCCGGAGAACACAGAGGGCACGAACGTCACGGGGAAGGTCGAGGCCGCACAGGAGTGCGTCTGCTACTGCGGCTGGTTCGGCTCCGGCAACCACAAGGCCGAATCGCCGGAGCTCCACAAGTACACCGGCGAGAACGCCGACGGCGTCGCGAACTGCATCTGCGACTGCAAGCTCGTCCACGACTTCCGCGACTGGCCCTCGTCCGTCAAGGGCGCGCGCGCCGAGAACCCGTCCGTCTTCTGCCCCGTCTGCGCCTACTGCCGCGACGTCAAGCGCGGCGAGAAGGAGGACTCTCCGCCCGTCCCCGCCGAGGAGGCCGACCACGTGCAGAAGGACAAGGCCGCGGACGGCACGAAGTGCGGCTGCAAGTGCGGCAAGCTCGACACCTCCGCCACCCTGGAGAAGTTCCACCCGCGCTACCCGGGCGGCTGCCGATGCTACGGCACGAAGGGCGACGGCACGGGCGCGTGGCACTACTCCGACGCGGACGCGGACTGCCCGAACGTCTGCCGGACGCCGATCGACGGCGTCCGCCACAAGGTCGCCTCGTGCGCCTACGGCCACGCCGTCCGCGAGAGCACGGTCGAGGCGGGAGAGGCCGACCACACCCCGAAGACGTCGGCCTGCGGCTGCAGGTGCGGCGACTTCACCAAGGACAGCATCGCGGCGGACTCCCCGCTCCACGTCCCGAACCCGAACTCCTGCGGGTGCTACTGCGGCGCGAAGCCAAAGTCCATCGCCGACCACCGCTTCGCGCCGGGCTCCTGCACCTGCCATTGCGGCGACGTCCACCGCACGGACTGGCCGCGCAAGGCCTGCAAGGCGATCTGCACACAGTGCGACAAGGCCGTCTACAAGACCGAGAGCGTCGCGACCGCCTCCGGCGTCGTCACCGTCGGCTTCGCCCGCACGGCCACCGAGGCCGACCACGACGCGCAGGACGCCGCCTGCGGATGCAAGTGCGGCGCATACGTCCCCAGCAACATCTCGGCCTCCTCGAAGCTCCACACGCAGAACCCGACGACGTGCTACTGCCACTGCGGCGTCCAGCAGGACCACAAGTGGGCGTCCGGCGCGTGCCGCTGCTTCTGCAAGAGCAACCACGTCGCGACCTACCGCAAGGTGGGCTGCGAGAAGGTCTGCGGATCGTGCGGCAACCTCGTCGACGCGCCCAACACCCGGGCGACCGCCTACGACCACACGCCCAAGTCAGGCGGCTGCGGGTGCGCCTGCGGCGACTACGCCGCCTCCGCCTACGACGCCTCCACCGACAAGGGCGCGGCCTACCACGGCGGCGTCGGCCCCACCTCCTGCCATTGCGAGTGCGGCGCGGTGCACTCCAACTTCTCCCCGTCCGCCTGCCCCCTCGCGTGCGCCGTCTGCGGACGGAGCAGGGACGACGCGAAGTCCGATTCCTCGATCCACGTCTGGGGCGCGTCCTGCAAGTGCAACTGCCAGAAGTTCACCGACCACAAGTACGCGACCGACGCGTGCTACTGCTACTGCGGAACGCGCTTCAGGGGGCACGACTACTCCAAGGGCTCCGACACGGTGACGTCGACCTACACGTGCGCGACGTGCAGCCAGGAGGTCGAGAAGCACCACGCCTCCTACACGTGCCTGCGCTGCGGCGACACGGTCGACGCCGACTACGAGAGCGGACACGCCTGGAACTGCGGCACGGGGTCGAACGACGAGCCCTATTCCCAGCACTGCGACGGCTGCGGGTGCGACGGCTGCTCCTGCTCGTCCTGCCAGAACCTGAGCGGGATCTGCACGAATTGCGGCAACCGCTGCGGAGAGGATAAGCCGACCGAGGGCGGCGGAGAGTCCGGCGGAAGCGGCGGCATCGACGACATCTGACGCGAAAGGAGCTCCCGAAAATGAAAGCACGACACTTCTTCACCCTTCCCCGTTCCCTGTTCCCCGTTCCCTGTTCCCTGCTCCTCGCTCTCGCCGCCCCCGCCGCCGAGACCGTCTCCGGCTCGTACAACACCTCCCTCGGCTACCTCGCAGGGAAGGACGCGAGCGGCGAGCGCGTCACCGTCATGGGCGCGGGCGCCGGCGGCGCGATGACAGGCGCCCTCCGCACGGACCTCCTCGGCGCGGCCTCCGGCGTCAGGTCGGCCAACCTCACCGACTGCGTCGGCATCGGCTACCGCGCCCTGCGCGGCTCCTCCAACATGACGAGCGTCGTCGCCATCGGCTCGCGCGCCTTCGAGAACCGCACGGGCGTCTCCGACGCGACCTGGATCAACGGGCAGTTCTACGCCGAGGGCGGCACCTGCTTCATCAAGCCCGACCCCTCCATGGCCGACGAGGACGCCCCGATCTACTACACGGGCGGCAACCTCTACCTCAACGCGGGCAACATCTACATCAAGGGCGGCGCGTCGAAAATCTCCGCCACGAACGACGTCGACGACCTAACCTCGGCGGGCTACGCCGTCTTCGTCTCCCAGTCCTCCGGCTCGGACTACAACGACGGCAAGACCGAGGAAACCCCCGTGAAGACCCTCGACAGGGCCTTCGCCCTCGCCGAGAACGGCGACGCCATCGCCGTCCGCGCAGGCTCCTACACCTACCCCCGCGCCCTCGCCGAGGCGAACTACCGCTACGGCACCGGCAAGCGCGTCACCTTCAGGGGCGTCGACGGCGCGGCAAAGACCCTCATGGTCAAGGGCGCGGGCGACGCCAAGGACGGCAAGATCATCGGCGAGACGAGCACCTGGACGACCTTCGCGAACTGGACGTTCAAGTACGTCAAGCCGGTGCCGCGAGGAAACCCGACGATCCCGTACATCTTCGTCCGCTTCCGCGACTGCGTCTTCGACGGCCTCGTCTCGACGAACACGGGCTACGGCTCGACCTGGGCCGTCTGCCTCCTGGAGCGGTGCGCAATCCGCGACTGCACCTTCGTCAACGGCGGCGGGGGAAACCCGACATGGGCGGACATCAACCCGTCGCTCTTCTCCGACTGCGTCGTGACGGACACCTCGATCGACGCGACGCTCTCCGGCGGCCTCCACCTCACGAACGGCAGCCATTTCGAGAACTGCTGGGCGCGCTTCGCCGGATCGGCGGGGACGTTCGACCTCAACGCGACGCAGACCGGCACAGGCTACTCGTCCAAGCCGCTCAAGAGCCCGAACTTCGGGACGCTCTCGGGCTGGGTCGACTCGACCGTCCTCGTCGAGGGCCCGGGAAGCCTCGCCTTGAGCGCGCACACCTACGAATGGTATATGCTCCCACACCGCTTCGTCGGCTGCCTCGTCGGGCTCGGCGCGGACTCGGCCTACACAAACGCCGTCGCCGAGAACGTCTCCGACAGCGTCCTCACGAACTGCGCGGACGTCGCCTCCCTCACCGACGGCGCGTTCTCCCGCGTCAGCCGCGAGGCCGACAAGCGGCTCTACTACTACGGCTACGGCGCGGCGACCGACAGGAAGACGAAGGACATCGTTTCCGAGGACGTCCTCTCCCTGCTCGCCGAGGCGGACGAGACGCCGGCCGCCGTGAGGACGCTCGCGACCGCCCGCCTCGCGTCCATGGCGGCCGCCGAGGCGGCGCGCGCGGAGGCGACCACGAACATGGTCAACGGCGCGTATTCGCCCCCGTCGGGCGGCCTCACGCTCTCCGCCCCGACGCACGAGGGCGTGGAAGACGAGGAGGAAGAGGAGGGCGAAACCGAAACCTCGACGGAATGACAGCCCGTTGCCAGCCCTGTCCCGTGCGCCGTGCGCGAGCGCGGCGTTTGCGCGAAAACGAGCGGTTTTAGACCGAATAACCATAGGCGGAGGAAACCACACCCATGACCTCGATTCTCAAAGGCGACACGTCCCCCGCGATCACCGTCGCGTTCGCGGAGGGCTTCGACTATTCCGGCGCGACCGTCCTCGTCTCCTTCTGCGGCGTCACCCGCCCGTTCGGGGGCGTCGCGGCGGGCGGAACGGCGACGCTCCAGTTCTCGGCGGAGGAGACTGCGGCGTTTCCCCTCGGCGCGTGGCCCGTGCGCGTCCGCATCGTCCGGGGCGACGAGAAGTACACCGTCGCCGACGGCGGCGTGAAGGTGCGCGTCACCGACGACCCGGCGGAGGCCTACGCGGACGGCGTGATCGCCGTGGACGCGCGCGGCTCGCTCTACGGCCTCGACGACCTCCCGGAGCGGTGGACGGAGAAGGACCTGCGCGAGAAGGTCAACGAGATCATCCGCCGCCTCGGCGGGACTGCCGCCGCGCTCGCGCTTGCGCTCTGCCTCGCCGCGCCGTTCGCCGCCTCCGCCGCGCCGCAGGTGCTGACCGCGCCCAAGGCGGACATCTACTCGGACGCGCCGGTGGTGACGAACGTGACGTTCGACGGCCTCGCGACG
>CAVEVC010000188.1:0-6730 GCA_963618935.1 Clostridiales bacterium CCNA10
ATGGCGAACGCATACGATTCGTCGATCTCGCGGTAGAAGATGTTGCTCTTCGTCTCCTCCGTGCCGGAAATCACCCGACCGTCGTTCATGTTGATGTAGAACCGTTCCTTGCTGGCCATAGCCCTGTCTCCTTCGTTTCAGCCTCCCGTCGTAGAGAATCGGCCACGGGGCGGGGAGGCTGTCCGCCACCCCGTGGCGCGCCGCTTACGAAACGGCGGTGTCCTCGATGTGCGCCGCAGGGTCGGAGGCGTCGTGCTTCACGCCCTCGTCCCACACGTCGGTCATCATGTCGCCCGAAACCACCACCTTCACAAGGCCGGTGGACGGCTTCGCGTTCGCGTAGACCGCAAGCGTGCCGCCGACGCCGACCGGCGTGGTCGTCCCCGCAGTCGTCAGCGCGAACGTGTTGCCCACGTCCGTGCCGAGCGTCCGCTCCGCGAGCTTCGTGCTGTCCTCCTTCAGGTAGACCCCGAAGGTCGCCGCCGACTCTCCGCCGGTGGTGTCCTGCTTCTTGAGCTCGAGGATGCCGACCGCGCGCGGGATGAACCCGGCGGGAAGGTCGCCGATCTCGAAGTAGGTCGCCGCCGTGAAGTCAAACTGCGTGAAGTCGATCACGCGCTCAAACTTCATCGAGCGGACGTTGAACTTGATTCCGTCACCCTTGAGGGTGAGGTCAGTCGTGAGTGCTGCCATGTCGTTCTTCTCCTTTCTGCGGCGGGGGCGGCTTCACGCCGCGCCCCGCCTAATCGGTTTAGCCGAGGGCGCAGACGCCGTACCCGAACAGCTCCGGATAGCGCGCGAACCAGTCGTAGATCGCGAGCGTCCGGTAGAAGTTGCCGTACTTGTCCTTGTCCTTGATGTTCTCGTCGATGATGACCTCATCGACATACTCCACGGCCTGGCTGTTGATGACCATGCACATGAAGCGGTTGGGGAGCGAGCCGGAAGCCGCCCAATACGGCAGCTGGTTGCACCCGATGATGTGCGCCCCGGCGATGTCGCCGAGATACTTCACCCCCTTGCGGAGGACGCTCATCTGGTCGCCCATGCGGTTGGCGTACTTCAGCTCCGAGTTGAGCAGACGGTTCTGCACGCACGTCGGCATGAGAACCGAGAGTTCGCCCTGCGAGCCGCCCGGCCATTCCTCGATCATCGCAACGAGGTTCGCCACGAACTCGGTCGCGGAGAACTTGTGCGCCGCCGCGCCGCCGGCCGTCGCCGCCTCGCCGTCCGTCTTGTAGAGATAGACAGGCTGGATCGACGTGCCGACGTCGTAGGCCTCGTAGCGGATGCCCGCGTCGTTGCCCTGGTTCTTCTTGTGGCACTTCGCGAAGATGTCCTTGAAGAACTCCATGTCGCGGTCTTCCGCGAGCTGGGCGCGAGCCTCCTTGTTCACGGCGGACTCAAGGTTCATCGGCGAGAAGATGTTGTCCTCGACCTCCACGTGGAACGCGACGTCGCGCTCGCGGTTGATCGTGAACACCTCCTCCGAACCCTTCAGGTCCTGATACGCCACCGGGTCGCCCGGCTTGCGCTTGTTCGTCTGGACGAGCGGCAGGCAGGGAATCCTGATCTGCGTGCCCGCGTTGCGGAAGCGTCCCTTCCACGTCTTGGACGTAATCTTGTCGACGACCGACAGATCGCGAAGACGACGGCGGAACTCCGTCTCGAAGATGACATGCTGGGTGGAGGGGAAGTTCGCCCCGACGCCCGGCTGCTCACCGAAATAAGGCATGGTTGCCATGGTTTTCTCCTTCCGGCACCGGCGGAGAGGTCGCGACTTACTTCACGCGCCCCTCGTTGAGTGCCTTGCTCAGGGCCTCCGTCGCCGCCCGATACGCCTTGACGTCGCCGTTCGCCCGAAAGTCGCTCTCGGCCTTGTCAAGTGCCGCGAGGTATTCGTCCTGGGTGAACGTCTTGCCGTCCGCGTGGGCTGCGGCTTCAGACCCCGTTTCACCGCCGACAGTCGAGCGGGGATCAGGCGCGGCGGAACCACCCTGAACTCCCGAAGGGTTCGGAACGCCGATCTCGCGGTAGAACGCCTCGACCTGAAGGTTGAAGCGCGCGGCGTCGTGCGTCTGCATGATCGCCGCAAGCGTCTCGCGGTTGCTGGCTGCGAACTTCGCCCACATCTCGGCCTTGTCGCCTCCGGGCGCGACGTCCGAGAAGAACTTGCGGTTCGCGCTCTCGATCGCCGAGAGAAAGACGTTCTTGTCCCTCTCCGCGATCTCCTCGCGCAACTTCTTCAGTTCCTCCGTCTGCCGCCCCTCGGCCTGTTCGACGAGACTTGCGGCCACCATGCCGCTCGTCTTGACGAAATCCCTCGGCGTGTCGCCGAGTTGGTCGTCCGTGAGCCTGTCCGTCGCGTCCGTCACGGCGCGGTCGGTCTTCGCGCGGCGAAGCTGCTCTTCAAGCGCGGCCTTTTCCTCCGCGAGCTTGCGAGCCCTGCCCGCCCACACTTCCGACGTGTGCTGCGACTTCTCCAGCATCGCCTGGAGGTCGTCCTTCTGCGCCTCCTGGCTTTCCCCCATTCCGAGGGCCGCGATCACTTTCTCTTTGCCGTTCATCGTTTGTTCCTTTGCCTCAATAAGCCGAGATGCCACTCCCGGAGTTTACTGTTGCCGTGCAGAGCCTCACCCGAGGGATTCCGCCGGCGGTTGACTTACAGGCGAACCTCACAAAACGCTCCCTTCTGCGGATTCCGGCGCAAGGGGCGGGAATGGCTGTTTCCCCGCCGCCAAGTCCAGAGCGCATTTCGAAGCGTTCCTGATTCGCCTGTAAACCGAAATCTGCGAGGCGAGGTGCGCGACGCGCAACCGATTCACCTCCGAACTCTCGCCCGCCGCCTCTTCCATGAGGGCGAGGTTCTCCTCCACGAGCGCGTCCATCCACGCCGCAAGGCGTCGCGTCGTCTCCAAGTCGCGGCAGACCGACCGCACCGTTTCGCAGTCCGTCTCCGCGAGCGTCTTCTCGCGCTTCTTCGCCTCTTCGCTCATGCCACGCCCCTCCTCTCCGCGACCGACCCCGCCGACGGCGCGCCCTGCTCCGCCGCGACCTGTTCGGGCTGACCCTCGACGCGGGCGACGTTCGCCTGCTCGGCGGTCGGCTCGCCCTGTCCGCCCTGCTCTCCCTGTGCCGCGCCCTGCGGGTTCGCGGCCTGCTGCGCCCGCGCCGCGTCGAGGATGAGCTGATACATCTCCATGCGCTCCTTCGACGGGATGATCTTGTCCGCGTTGACGCCGAGGTTGTCGAGTTCCGGGCGGATGAGCTCGAAGAAGCCCTCGACCGTGATGGCCTGCGACAGCACCGGGTGCTGTCCGAGCATCGCCGTGACCTGCTGCCTCCGCTGGCTCTCGGCCTCCTTCAGGATCTTGCCCATCAGCCCCGACGGGTTCACCTCGACGTCGCCCTTGATCTCCATGTCGTCGTCGTTCAGGAGGTTGTAGACGTGGGTGTTCTTCACGACCGGCACGATGAGGTTGCGCCCAAGGTCGCAGATGCACATGTTGATGACGCGGCACGCCGCCTCGCTCATCATCGCAAGGCCGCTCGCGGTCCTGCCCGCGCCGCTCAACTTGGAGCTCGACCCAATCGTGTACTGCGGGATGCCCGAATCGTCGTCCGCCAGCTCCGCCGCGAACTTCATCACCTGGATCTGGCTCTGCGTCGTGTCCGGCACCTGGATCGTCCCGACGGGCGCCCCCGCGTTCCCCGCGAGGCTCTGCTTGAAACCGAACATCTTGCCCGCACGGAGCGCGAGCGCGGGCGAGCCGTCGAGCGAAACCGCCCGCTGCACGTCCGTGCAGTAGAACATCCCGTTCGAGGACAGTGCGCCATTCAGGACGAGGTTCTTCAGCGCGTTGTTCTGCATCGACTGCGCCGAATAGAGCAAGTCCGCAATCGTGTCGCCCCACCACGAGTCCGGCGATTCGTAGAGCGTCGCCTTGGCAATCGGAAGCGGCATGCGGTCGTCGATCACGCGGCAGTAAACCACATAGCCCGCAATCACGATGACCTCGACCTTGTAGAACCTGTGGTAGACGATCTTCTCGCCGCCCGGCGTCTTCGACAGCCCGAACGGAATAAGGTCGCTCCCCCGAAATGACCCGAAGCACCTCACGCCCTCAATCGTGCAGTCGCGGTCGCCCGAAACCGAGTTGCGCTCCACGTCGCGCCGCACGAGGTCGTAGGCGTCCGCCTCCAACCTCACGCCGCCGCGAGGGTATTGCGACAGGAACGCCCGAACCGTCTCCGGCTGCCATCCGTCGGGGCCGTTGCGCTTACCGTCCATCGCCTCGGCATACTGCCAAAGCACGTTCGGCGTGTAGCGCACCTTGATGCATAGCGTCCCGTCCGCCACGCCCTTCGCGTTCGGCGCGGGGTAGCAGTCCCACGGATTCACCGCCTCGTAGACGGGCTTGACCTCGTATTCCTGGGTGTAGCTCGTCACCGTCCCCGCCCGCGTCTCGCGCTCGCGGCACTTGCACACCGGCACCACCCTCGGACAGGGACCGACCATCAGCCCTGTGCCGTAGGTGCAGATGTAGTTCACGACCTTCGCGAACTCCTCAACGAAATGACCTTCCACGAGTTGGTCGTGGATCTTCCGGTCCATCCGCTCGCACCGCGTCTTCGCCCACTCGATCTGCTTGCGCTTCTGCTCGTCAAACATCTGGTTGACGCGGTTCACGATTGCGACGTTGAAGGCCATCACCTCGCGCTCGTCCGTCATCGGCCCGCCGCGCTCCGCGTAGAACCGCACGATCTCCTGGGCGATTCCCGCGACGATTTCCTTCTGCACCGACTTCGGCACTTCCGGATCCGGCGTCGGCGAAAGCACGTAGGGCTTGTCGCCCGATTGCCGGATGATGTCGTTGAGCATCGCCTTGGCCGCACGAACCTTCATCGGCGTCAGCGGACGGTAGTTGCGCGGGTCGATCCCACTCTGCTGGAGGATCGCCACCTGATTCGGCGCGTAGCGCATCTTCGACGACATCGCCGCGTATTCAAGCATCGCGTCGACGTGCGACAGGCGGCGGTGTTCCGCGTTCACGCGGAACTCGTCGAGGACGCGCGCCGCAAGCCGCGTCATCGCCGCCGTCGTCGGAACACGGGACGCCGGGACGACGGCGGCAGCCGACGGCGGCGAACCCGCTTCGGGCTTCGCCTCGCCGACGGCCTTCTCGCCGTCTTTCAACTCTGTCGACACTTCTGCCATACGCGCATATTATCGCACCGCTTTATCCTCGCTTTATCCTCCCCAAAAAAACTTTTTCCGCCTCCCCTAAACGCACATCGACTGCGTCGCCCCGCTCCCGCAAAGCCCGCTGAAGTCCTCCGCCCGACCCATCGGACGCGAGTAGTCCACGCTCCCGCCGCAAGCCCCGACCACCAGATACTGCAAGGCGTCGTGGACGTGCGAATACTCGTTCTTGTCCGCCTGCTCCGAATACTTCGGGCTTCCGTCCGCCGTCCTCATGCGCTTGTAGCAGTAGTCGCCGTTGAAGCCCGAAATCAGCATCTTGCACCGCCGCGAGACGAGCATCGACGGCGTTCCCTTGTAGTTCGACCGCAACAGCCCGCCAACCGCGTCGCGACGCACGTTGAAGTCGTTGTTCTTCAGGCTCTCCGGCGGCGCGCACGGAATACCACGATTGTTCAGATACTCGATGCACCCCATGTCATACATCTCGCCGCCGTTCATGCCCGCAGGGTCGCCGAAGCACATCACGCTCGCCACGGGCCAGTTGTATTCGTTCGTCAGCTTCGGGATCAGCAAGTCGTTCACGAACTGCGGAACGCTCGTGTTGAACGCCGTGATCTCGTCCAAAATCTGCAACTGCCCCATCCGCGTCATCTGCCCGATCACGCAGGCCGGATTGCGCCCGAAGTCCATACCAATCAGCCTCGGCAACCCCGGCACGATCTCCAACTCCCCCTTCGCCGCGTGGATGTCGTCCGACCACTCAGGGTAGATCGGCAACCCGTCCTTCGACTTGCCGTACTGGTTCAGCAGACGCATCTTGATGTAGTCCTCGTCCGCCCCGATCAGCTGCTTCTCGTAGTAGTCCCACCCGTCGTTGTGGTTCTCCACGTTCTCGCACGGCCCGCTCGTCCCATACTTCTTCGAGTTCTCCTCGTCGTTCCGGACGTAGATCACCTCGCCCGCCTGGTTCTTCGTCCGTATCAGCGCGGGCGGCTGGATGAACCACCGCATCCTGTCCGGCTTCTTCACTTGCTCGAAGTCATGCCACCACGAACTCTCCACGGGCGTGTTCGTGTCCATGATGACCCCGAACGACAGTCCCTTCCACCCCTGCGCCGATGCCCCCGGCGGCTTGAACCGCCCCACGCGCTCCGAAGCCTTGTGGATCTTCTTGAACGGAATCTGCGCCGCCTCGTTGAAATACGCCCCAGACACCTCCAACGAATCCATGTCGTCCATGTAGTTGTCCGCGTCTGTCGCGTAGAACACCAGCTCCATCCGCACCACCGTGCCGTCCTGATGGAAACTCGGCGCCTCGAACACCCCCTTCATCGGCGAACTCTCATGCACGTCCGTCAGCACGCTCGGAAACCAGTCAAGCCACGTCTTCAAGGTCGTCCCCTTTAGCGCCGGGAAGGTCTTTCGCGCGATCAGCCACCGGCTCCACCTCACGCTCTTCTGCGTCCGCTCGTCCCAGAACGGCGGCTGCATCTCCGCCTTGAACCTCATGTCCCAGTCGCACAC
>CAVEVC010000189.1:0-6548 GCA_963618935.1 Clostridiales bacterium CCNA10
ATGCTGCGCGGGGCGGGCCCGTGGATCGCCTGGGGCGTCGCGTTCGCGCTCATGGCGCTGCTGCTCGTCGCGGGGCGGCGGTATCGCGGGGGGCTCTACCTGCCGGGGCGGATCAACCCGTCCGAACTCGTGAAGCTCTGCGTGGTGGCGGGCCTGGCCGGCTGGCTCGCGCGGGGGAAGAAGGGCCCGGCGGCGCGGGACGTCCTTGCGGGCGGCGCGCTCGTGGGCGCGGTGGGGGGGCTTGTGGCGCTGGCCGGCGACTTCGGGCTGCTGATGCAGCTGGCGCTGACGGCGGCGGCGATGCTCTTCGCGGCGTCGTGGTGGTGGGGCGCGCTCGCGTTCGGGACGGTCGGGCTTGGCTTCGCCGGGACGGCCCTCTGCCCCGTGGGGCATCTCGCGACGCGCTTTGCCGTGTGGCGGGATCCGCTGGCGGACGTGACGGGGGCGGGCTGGCAGACTTTGCAGGGCCTCGCGGCGGTGGTGGGCGGGGGCGTCACGGGGGCCGGGTTCGGCATGGGGGACGCGGAGGCCGTGCCGATCGCCTCCAGCGATTTCGTCTATGCGGTCCTCGCGGAGGACCTGGGGCTTGTGGGGGGCGCGTCCGTGCTGGTGCTCTGGGGCGTGGTGTGGGCGTGCGGACTGGCCGTGGCGGCGCGGCGGGCGGCGGAGGGGGCGAGGGGGGAGGCGCTGCTCGCGACGGGCATCGTGGCGAGCCTGGCCGTGCAGGTCGTCCTCAACGTCGCGGGCGTCCTGAACGTCCTCCCCATGACGGGCATCACCCTGCCGCTCATCTCGCACGGGGGGAGTTCGCTTGCCGTCACGCTCGTCCTCGTCGGCGTCCTCCTTGGCGTCGCCCGTCGGGAAACTGGGGCGGGCACTTGATTTGATGCGTCCGTTTTGGCATACTATGTAAATTCATGTTCGGCTTTCTAGGCAAATTCAGTGCGAAAAGGAAAAGAAGCGCGCCCGTCGTCTGCGAGCGCGCCGACCATTGCATCTCCCGGAGGAACATCGACCCCGACGCGCTGCGGGTGCTCTACCGGCTTTCGGACTACGGGTACACGGCGTATCTCGTGGGCGGCGGGGTGCGCGACCTGCTGCTGGGGCGCGCGCCCAAGGACTTCGACGTGGGCACGAGCGCGACGCCGAACGAGGTCAAGCGGGTGTTCCGCAACTGCTTCCTCATCGGGCGCCGCTTCCGCCTCGCCCACGTGCGCTTCGCCGGCGGGAAGGTGATCGAGACGGCGACCTTCCGCCAGAACCCCCAGACGGTGGGCGAGATCATCGAGCACGCGGCGGAGGGCCCGCAGGAGGACAACACGTTCGGCACGCCGGAGACGGACGCCCATCGGCGCGACTTCACGGTGAACGGCCTCTTCTACGACATCAAGACCCATGCGGTGATCGACTGGGTGGGCGGGCTGGAGGACCTGGAGAAGCGGCTCATCCGCTCGATCGGCGACCCGATGATCCGCTTCCGCGAGGACCCGGTGCGCATGATGCGCGCGGTCAAGTTCGCCTCGCGCCTCGACTTCGCGATCGAGCGCAGGACGGAGCGGGCGATCCGCAAGCTGCACGCCTGCATCCTCACGGCGGCCGTGCCGCGGCTGTGCGAGGAGGTGTTCCGCCTCTTCCCCTACGGGGCGAGCGCGAAGGCGTTTCGGATGATGTACGAGTTCGGCCTGCTGGGGGACCTGCTGCCGGAGCTGGCGGCGTTCATCGACAAGGACGGCGGGGCGGAGTCGGCCACGTGGAAGTACCTCGCCACGCTGGACCGCTACGAGAAGGCGATGAAGAAGCGCGGCGTCGAGGTGTCCAACGGCGTGCGCGCGGCGGCGCTCCTCGCGGCGATGGCCCGTGCGCGGCCCGGCCATGCCCACGAGGTCGTCGGCACGATGGTGGAGGGCCTGCGCATCCCCAAGACGACCTACTTCACGGCGACGCTGCTGCTCGATTCCGTCAAGCGGCTGGAGCAGCCGCCGCAGAAGAGCCGGCGGCGGATCGTCCACAACAGGGAGTTCCCGGACATCCTCGACTTCAATCGCATCGTGGCGCGCACGGAAGGGCGCGACGAGAAGGTGCTGGACCAGTGGGACGCGCAGTCCCGTCAAGCGTGCAAGAAACAAGGTGAAAGCCAATGAGTGAAGAGAAGAAGACCTCCAACGAGAACCTGCCCGCCTTCGTGAAGGCGGCCCCCGAGCTGCTCCCCGTGTGGGACTGGTGGGTGAAGGAGGGGAAGTCCACGCTGGCGATGCTGCTCGTCGCCGCGGTCGCCGTGGCCGGGTTCTACGCCGGGCGCAACTGGCTGCGCGGGCGCGACGCCGGGGCGAACCAGGCGCTCGTGAACGCCTACGCCGTGGACGAGCTCGAGGCGGCCGTCGCCGACTACGGCTCGACGAAGGCGGGCCCCGCCCTGCGCCTGCGCCTCGCGAAGGCCTACTACGACGCGGCGCGCTACGACGACGCCCTCGCGGTCTACGACGCCCTCGTCGCCAAGGCCGGGGACAATGCCGCCTTTGCGGACATCGCCGTCGTCGGCCGCGCCTACGCGCTGGAAGGCCAGGAGAAGTTCAAGGAGGCCGGCGAGGCGTTCGCCGCCTTCGCCCAGGCGAACACGAACTCCTACCTCCTCCTCGCCGCCCAGCTCGGCGCCGCGCGCTGCAAGGCCCTCCAGGGCGACAAGGACGGGGCGGCGAAGGACTTCGACGCGCTGAAGGAGCAGGCGAAGGACGAGCTCGCGAAGACCCGCATCGAGCGCATGGCCGACGCCGTCAAGCGCCACGACCCCGCCCGCGCCGCCCGTTCGCTCTTCGACGCGGCCAACGCCGCCGCCACCGCGATCGACGCCGAGAAGAAGGCCGAGGCGAAGAAGGACGATGTGAAGAAGGACGAACCGAAGGCCGAGGCGAAGAAGTAAGGAGCCGTTCAGGTGCTCACGCGCCTCTCAGTGCGGAACCTGGCCATCGTCGAATCGGCGGACGTCGAGTTTGACGGTGGCCTCACTGTCATCACCGGCGAGACCGGCGCGGGCAAGAGCGTGCTCATGGGCGCGCTCGAGCTCGTGCTGGGCGCGCGCGCCGACGCCTCGACCGTGCGGGACGGCGCGAAGGAGGCCCGCATCGAGGCGGAGTTTGCCGTGCCGGGCGTGGTGGACGCCTTTCTCGACGCGGCGGGGCTGCCGCCCTGCGAGGACGGCGCGCTGCTCGTGCGGCGCACGATTTCCGCGACGGGCGGCGGGCGCGTCCACGTGAACGACGCCGCCACGACGGTCCAGACGCTGCGCGCCCTCGGCAAGCGGCTCGTCGACGTGCATGGTCCGAACGACCACCAGTCGCTCCTGGAGGAGGGGTTCCAGCGGGGCGTCCTCGACGCCTACGGCCGCATCGACGCGTCCGCCTACGCGGCGGCCTGGTCGCGGCTCATCGGCCTGCGCGCGCAGCTGGCGGACCTGCAGGGCGACGATGCCGACGTCGCCGAGACGTGCGAACGGCTGCGCTACGCGGTCGAGGAGATTGACGCCGCGCAGCTGACGGCCGAGGACGACGCCGAACTGCCCGCGCGCCACGCCGCCGCCGCCCATGCGGCGGAAATCCTCGACTGCGCGAACGCCGCGACGGCGGCGCTGTCGGAGGCGGACGACTCGGCGGCGGCGGCCCTCATCGGCGCCGGCGCGCGCGTCCGCGAGATGGCGCGCTTCCACGAGGCCGCCGGCGCGTGGGGCGAGACGGTCGAGCGCCTCACGGTGGAGGTGCAGGAGCTGGCGCGCGAGATCGCGGATTCCGTCTCGCGCCTTGACGCGGACCCCGAGGCGCTGCAGGCGCTCGACGACCGCCTCTCGCTCGTGCAGCGCCTCAAGCGCAAGTACGCCTGCCCCGACGTCGCCGCGCTTCTCGCCCTGCGCGACGAACGCGCGCGCCGCCTGGCGGACCTGGAGGGGCGCGGGGAGAGGCTTGCGGCGCTGGCGGACGAGATCGCCGCCGCCGAGGCCGCCGTGCGCGCCGCCGGCGCGGCGCTGACCGCCGCGCGCGCGAAGGCCGCCGCGCGGCTCGCGCGCGCGGTCACGAAGGAGCTGCACGGGCTGGGCTTCCTGCGGGCGGGGTTCGACGTGGCGCTCGCGCCGCATGCGCCGGACGCGACGGGGTGCGACGCGGTGGACTTCCAGTTCGCGCCCAATCCGGGCGAGCCGGCGCGTCCGCTCCGCGAGATCGCCTCCACGGGCGAGATCGCCCGCGTGATGCTCGCGGTGAAGACCGTCGTCGCGGAGCACGACGCGATCCCCGTCCTCGTGTTCGACGAGATCGACTCCAACATCGGCGGTGAGGTGGGCCGTGCCGTCGGCGAGAAGCTGCGCGCCGTCGCCCGCCACCACCAGGTGATCGCGATCACGCACCTGCCGCAGAGCGCCGTCTACGGGACGCGCCACCTCGCGGTCGCGAAGGCCGTGTCCGGCGGGCGCACCCGCTCGACGATCCAGCCGCTCGAAGGGGAGGCCCGCGTGGCGGAGATCGCCCGGATGCTCGGCGGCACGTCGCTCACGTCGGTCGTCGAACAGCACGCCCGCGAACTTCTCGCCCTCGCGCGGCCGTCCGCGCCCGGCGTGTCGAATATGCTATAATCTCGGCATGAGATCCGAGCAGATACCCTACGGCGTGAAGGACTTCAAGCGCATCCGCCTGGAGAACCGCTACTACGTCGACAAGACCGCGTTCATCCGCAGGATGGAGGAACGCGCGGACTTCCTCTTCTTCGTGCGGCCGCGCCGATTCGGGAAGTCGCTCCTCTGCGAGACGCTGCGCTGCTACTACGACGTCGCCGAGAAGGCGAACTTCGACCGCCTCTTCGGCGGGCTCGACATCGGGCGAGACCCGACGGCGAACGCGAGCCGGTACTTCGTCCTCCCGCTCGACTTCTCGCAGGTCAACGTCTGCACGGGCGAGACGTGGGCGGACAAGTTCGCCTCGTACATGGACCAGCAGCTGGATGCATTCATCTCCTCCCATGAAGCCCTCATTGGCGACATGCCTGACATCAAGGCTGTCCGCCACCGCCCTGGCGCCTCCGGGAAGTACACGGCCGTTGTCGAGGCGGCCCGGCGTCTGGGGCTCGGCGTCTACGTGATCGTCGACGAGTACGACAACTTCACGAACGAGATCGTCTCGACGGCGGGGGAGGTCCCCTACAAGGAGATCACGCACGGCACGGGCTTCTACCGGGGCTGGTTCAAGCTCTTCAAGGGCACGTGCGACCGCATCTTCATGACGGGCGTCTCGCCCGTGACGATGGACGACCTGACGAGCGGCTTCAACATCGCGACGAACATCTCGCAGGAGCCGGGCTTCCACGCGATGGTCGGCTTCACGGCGGACGAGACGCGCCGCCTCTTCGAGGACTTCTGCGGCACGGGCAAGTTCACGGACGCCGCCGCGCCGCACCTCGCCACGGTCAAGGCCTGGTACGACAGCTACTGCTTCTCGAAGAAGTGCGTCGGCAAGGAGTCGCTCTACAACTGCGACATGGCGCTCTACTACCTCGGCAAGCTCGTCGCGACGGGCGAGCCGCCGAAAGACCTCATCGACGGCAACATCCGCAGCGACTGGAACAAGCTGAACATGATCCTCGCCGCGCAGCGCCATGCCGAGACCTTCGATGGTATTCTCCCGCTCACGGAGGAATTGGCGGACGCGGACGAGACGAGTTTCAGCCTCGTCGAGTCGTTCCCGATCGAGAAGATTCTTGATGAGAAGAATTTCAAATCGCTCTATTACTACTATGGAATCGTCACGATGGGACGTTTCCGTCGCGGCAACCTGACGTTCCGAATCCCGAACGAGTGCGTCCGCCGCCAGATCTTCGAGTACATGCGCTCGCAGTACGCCTCGCGTCCGAACGCCGTCGACGTCTCGGAGTTCATCGAGAAGTTCGACGCCTTCGCGTGGGACGGCGAATGGCGCGAGTTCCTGACCTACCTCGCGGAGAAATACCGCGACAACGGCTCGCCGCGCGACGGCCTCTACGGCGAGGCGCGGATCAACGGCTACCTCCGCGCCTACCTGACGATGAAGAGCGTCTACCTCGTGAAGCCCGAACTGTCGCATCCGTGCGGCTTCTCGGACTACGCGCTCTTCCCGGACCGGACGCTCCCCGAGGGGTGCGTCCCCGAGCAGAGCTACCTGATCGAGATGAAGCATTCGAAGGCGGACGCGGCGGACGCGGAGCTCGCGGCGAAGCACGCCGAGGCCCTTGCGCAGCTGAAAGCGTACGCGGCGGACCCGAACCTCGCCGCGCTCGCGGGCGGGACGCCCGTCCACTTCATCTGCTACGAGTTCCGCGGCCGCGACCTCGTGCGCCTCGAAGAGGTCTCGCTTTCCGCGTTGCGCCCCTCCCGCTGAACAAGGCGAAGGCGCGCGGTTTTCTCAGAGGGGCACCCGCGATTTGTCCATCGCGACGGGCTTCGTGAGAACGATGTCGAACGGTTCCATCGGGAGGGCCGCGCTTGTCGCGTCCGCATCGTCCGGCCGCGACAAGCGCGGCCCTCCCGTAGCGGCCCT
>CAVEVC010000190.1:0-6299 GCA_963618935.1 Clostridiales bacterium CCNA10
TGTCGTACCAGCGGCGCATCGTCTCGAAGACGGCCCCTTCGTCGAACGCGAAGCCCGCGTGGGCGCGGTAGTAGGCGAGCATGGCGCGGATGTCGTCGTGCGTGAAGCCCGTCAGCGCGGCGAACGCGGGGTTCATCGAGATGTTCGTCGCGATGTTGAAGCCGCTCGTCACGTCGTCCATCGTGACGGGCGTCACGCCCGTGATGAAGAGGCGCGTGATGGGGGCGCCGTTTCCCGTGGTCGCGAGCTTGAGTTCGTTGAAGAACTGCTTGAAGAAGCCCTCGCCGTGGCAGAGGGCCTCGTAGTTCTCGCGCGACTCGGCGAGGATCGTGTTCGTGAAGTTGTCGTACTCGTCGATCGTGATATAGAGCCGGCGGCCCGAGCCCTTGAGCAGCATGCTGAGCGCGTTGAGCTTGCCGTGGCAGTGCCGCGCGGACAGAATCTGGTCGGCGACGCCCGGCGGCAGGTCTGCGGCATGGTCGCGGGCGAACTTGTCCAGACGCAGGGAGCAGTATTCGTCGAAGCTGTCCTGCACGCGGTCGAAGCGCTTCTCGACGCCCGTGAAGTTGAAGTCGATGAAGAGGTACTGGCCCTGCTCGCCCGTCGGGTCGCGCCCGATGTCGAGCCCGCCGAAGAACTCGTCGAACCGGTCGGCGTAGTCGACGTCGTAGTAGGCCTGGAGGATGGCGCAGAGAAGCGACTTGCCGAAGCGGCGCGGACGCAGGAACATCGCGTAGCGCGTCTTCTCCAGCTCGCGGATGAGCGCGGTGCGGTCCACAAAATAGGCGTTCTCCGCGCGCATGAGCGCGAAGTCCGTCACGCCATACATGATCTGCTTCATCTTGTCCATGCCCCCATTATAGCAAAACGGCGGACGCGCGTTTCTCACTCCACGGTGACGGACTTCGCGAGGTTGCGCGGCTGGTCGATCTCGCATCCGCGCAGCCGCGCCACATGGTAGGCAAAGAGCTGCAACGCCACCGCCGTGACGACCGGCGCGCACGCCGCGCCCGTGCGGGGCACGCGGATGACGTCGTCGCAGGGCGCCGCCGCGTCGTCGTCGCCCGCCGTCACGACGCCGACGACCGGCGCCTCGCGCGCCTTGCACTCCTGCACGTTGCCGACCGTCTTCTCCTTGCCGGGGATGTCGTTCAGCAAGGCGACGACCGGCGTGTCGCGCCCGAGGAGCGCGATCGGCCCGTGCTTGAGCTCCGCCGCCTGGTAGCCCTCGGCGTGGACGTAGGAGATCTCCTTCATCTTCAGCGCCCCCTCGAGCGCCGTCGGATAGAGGATGCCGCGCCCGAGGAAGAACATGTCGTTCGCCTGTGCGTACTTCGCGGCGACGGACGCGATGCGGTCGTTCTCCTTGAGCACCTCGGCGACGCGGTCCGGCAGGGCATCGATCTCCGCGCAGAACCGCAGCCCCTCGTCGCGCGAGAGCCGCCGCGTGCGGCCGAGCTTCAGCGCCATCATCAACAGGACGGCGACCTGGCAGGTGAACGCCTTGGTGGAGGCGACGGAGATCTCCGGCCCCGCGTGCAGATAGACGCCGCGCCCCGCCTCGCGCGCGATCGTCGATCCGACGACGTTGCAGATCGCCGAGACGAGCGCGCCCTTGCCGACCGACTCGCGCACGGCCGCAAGCGTGTCCGCCGTCTCGCCCGACTGCGAAAGCGCGATTGCCCAGTCGTCCGGCCCGACGATCGGATTGCAGGAGCGGAACTCGGCCGCCTGCTCGGCGCTCGTCGGCAGGTCGGCGAGGGACTCGAAGAGGTACTTGCCAACCATGCCGGCGTGGAGGGAGGTTCCGCAGCCGATGACGACGGCGCGGCGGATCGTCGCGAGTTCGCGCGGCGGCAGGTTGAGGCCCGCGAGGATCGCCGTGCCGCCTACGCGGTCGAGGCGGCCGCGGATTGCGTTGCGGAGCGCGTCGGGCTGCTCGAAGATCTCCTTGAGCATGAAGTGCGCGTAGCCGCCCTTCTCCGCCGCCGCCGCATCCCACTCGACCTCCTGGACGTCGCGCGCGACGGGCGCGTTGTCGAGCGTGAAGATGTCCGCCCCCTCCGGCGTGATGCGGGCGATGTCGCCGTCGTCGAGGTAGATGACCTGCCGCGTGTGCGAGACGATGGCCGAGACGTCGCTCGCGACGACGGTCGTGCCCTCGCCGACGCCGATGACGAGCGGCGAGCCCCTGCGGGCAACGATCATCTCGCCCGGATGGCGGCGGGAGACGACGGCGATGCCGTAGGTGCCTTCCACCTGCTTCAGCGCCTGCGAGACGGCCGCCATGAAGTCGCCCGTGTCGAACGTCGCGATCAAATGCGCGAGCGCTTCGGTGTCCGTCTGCGAGACGAAGACGCAGCCGCGCCTCTCCAGCTTGGCGCGCAGGGCGGCGGCGTTCTCGATGATGCCGTTGTGGACGAGCGCGAGCCGCCCGCCGTCGGCGAGGTGCGGATGCGCGTTCGCCTCAGTCGGCTGGCCGTGCGTCGCCCAGCGCGTGTGCGCGATGCCGAGCGTGAACGTCGCGCGCTCCGCCTCCGGGAGTTCCCGCGCAAGGAGCTTGTCGAGTTCGGCGACCTTGCCCGTCCGCTTGAAGACGCGCAGGGCGTCCGCCGACTCCAGCGCGACGCCCGCCGAGTCGTAGCCCCGGTATTCGAGGCGGCGAAGGCCGTTGACGAGCGGGCGCACCGCGCTCTGCGTGTGGCTGGAGAAACCGACGATGCCGCACATGATCTAGGACCTCCTTGATTCCATTTCGGCAAGATCTCCCTTGCGGCGATTACCTTTGCGTCCTTTGTGGCCGGACGGTCTTCTTGCCTTTCAGCGCCGCCGCGACGAGTCCGTCGAAGAGCGGATGCGGCGCGGTCGGGCGGCTCTTGAACTCGGGGTGGAACTGCCCCGCGATGAAGAACGGGTGGTTCGGCAGCTCCACGATCTCGACGAG
This sequence comes from Clostridiales bacterium CCNA10, assembly GCA_963618935.1. Classification (GTDB taxonomy): domain Bacteria; phylum Verrucomicrobiota; class Kiritimatiellia; order RFP12; family UBA1067; genus RUG572. Next base: position 2,945 of record CAVEVC010000190.1, read on the forward strand.
CTTGCCGTCCGGCGACGTGCCGCTCACCTTCAGCCCCGCCGCCTCCAGCTCCTTGCGCCCCTCCGAGTCGTAGTTGAGCTCGTAGCGGTGGCGGTGGCGCTCGGAGATCGTGAAGTCCGCCTTGCCCTTCTCGCCGTAGGCCGGCGCGTAGAGCTTCGCCGCAAGCGTGCCCTTCCGGACGACGCACGGGTACGCGCCGAGGCGCATCGTGCCGCCCTTCTGCGTGACGCCCTTCTGCGTCTCCATGAGGTCGATCACCGGATGCGCCGTCTTCGGGTCGAACTCCGTCGAGTTCGCGTCCGCCCAGCCCACGACATCGCGCGCGAACTCGATGGCCGTACACTGCATGCCGAGGCAGATGCCGAGGAACGGAATCTTGTGTTCGCGCGCGTACTTGATCGCGAGGCACTTGCCCGGCACGCCCCGGCTTCCGAAGCCGCCCGGCACGAGAATGCCGTCCACGCCCTTCAGGAGCGACGGTTCCCTCTCCAGCTCCTCCGCCTCGATGCACGCCACGTTGACCTTGCAGTCGTGCGCCATGCCCGCGTGGTGCAGGGCCTCGTGGACGGACTTGTAGGCGTCGCGGATCGCGATGTACTTGCCGACGAGCGCGATCGTGCAGCTCGTCTTCGGCTGCGTCGCCTTCTTCACGAGCGTGTCCCAGACGGTGTGCTTGATCGGCCAGATGTCGAGGTGCAGCTGCTTGAGCACCTCCTCGTCCAGCCCCTGCCTGCGCAGCTCGCGCGGAATCGCGTAGACGGAATCCGTCACGTCCCTCTCCTCGATGACGCGCTCCGGCCGCACGTTGCAGAAGAGCGCGAGCTTGTCGAGATGTTCCTTCGGGATCGGCATCTCCGTGCGGCACACGAGGATGTCGGGGATGATGCCGATCGCGCGGAGCTGCCCGACGGAGTGCTGCGAGGGCTTCGTCTTCAGCTCGCCCGCCGCCTTCAGGTAGGGCACGAGGGTGAGGTGGACGAAGCACGTGTTGTCGTAGCCGTGCTCGAAGCGGAACTGGCGCGCCGCCTCCAGGAACGGCAGCGACTCGATGTCGCCCGACACGCCGCCGATCTCGCACAGGACGATGTCGCAGTCATGTTCGCCGGCGGACTTGATGGCGTCCTTGATCTCGTTCGTGACGTGCGGCACCACCTGCACCGTCCCGCCGAGGTAGCCGCCCGCGCGCTCCCGCGCAAGGACCGCCGAGTAGATGCGCCCCGATGTGTAGTTTGACGCCTTCGAGCACGTCACGCCCGCGAACCGCTCGTAGTGGCCAAGGTCGAGGTCCGTCTCCGCCCCGTCGTCCGTCACGAACACCTCGCCGTGCTGGTACGGGCTCATCGTGCCCGGATCGACGTTCAGATACGGATCGAGCTTCTGCATGAACACCTTGTAGCCCCGGCTCTTCAGGAGCAGCGCGAGGGACGCGCTCGTGATGCCCTTCCCGAGGGAGCTCACCACGCCGCCGGTGATGAAGACGTATTTCGTCGGATTCTTCGCTTGGCTTTCCATTAGATAATTAAATAGTTAGATGGTTAAATGTGTACACGGGGCAGATGGGTGGGGCATGGCCCCAGCATCTGCCGGAACTGGTCGAAGAGAGAGGCGGAATCGCGCGGGCCGGGGCAGCTTTCGGGATGGTACTGCACCGAGAAGGCGGGCAGCGCCCTGTGCCGCACGCCCTCGATGGAGCCGTCGTTGAGGTTCACGTGCGTGACCTCCAGGCAGTCCGGCACCGAATCGGGCAGCACCGCGAAGTTGTGGTTCTGGCTCGTGATCTCCACCTTCCCCGTCGCGAGGTCCTTCACGGGATGGTTGCAGCCATGGTGCCCGAACCGAAGCCGCCCCGTCTTCGCCCCGCACGCGAGCGACAGCAGCTGGTGCCCAAGGCAGATGCCCATGACAGGAATCGCCTTCGCGCCAGCCGCTTGTCCCTTCACGCCATCCGTCTCCCGTCCCTCACGCCCCTCACGCCGCTCACGTCCCAAAAGACAAGCCTCGTTATAAGCCAGAATCTCCCCGATGTTCTTGATCGCATAGGTGACGGCGGCGGGATCGGCCGGACCGTTCGAGAGGAACACGCCGTCCGGCTGCATCGCCAGCACCTCTGCCGCCGGCGTCTTGGCGGGGACGACCGTCACGCGCGCGAACTTGGCGAGCGAGCGCAGGATGTTCGTCTTCACGCCGAAGTCGTAGCAGACGACGTGGGGGAGGTTCGTCCCGCACGGCGCGTATCCATACGGCTCGGAACACGTCACCTTCGCGGCGTAGTCCTGTCCGTCCAGCCCCTCCCAGGCGCGGGCGCGCGCCACCGCCTCCGCCTCGGTGAGCGCATCGCCCGCAACATGGAGGTAGGCCTTCTGGTTTCCGCCGTCGCGGAGATGGAGCGTGAGCGCGCGCGTATCGACGCCGTAGAGGCCGGGCACGCCCGCCGCCCGCAAATACGCGTCGAGGGACTGCGTGGAACGGTAGTTCGACGCCGCGTTGAGGTTGTTGACCACCAGTCCATGCAGAAAAAGGCCCCGAGATTCGACGTCTTCGGGGTTTGTTCCGTAGTTTCCGACTTCGGCGGCGGTGAGGGTGACGATCTGCCCGGCGTAGGATGGATCCGTCAGGATTTCCTGATAGCCGCTCATGCCGGTGTTGAAGACGACTTCGCCCACCTGGTCAACGGCGGCTCCAAAGGCCACGCCGTGGAACACGGTTCCGTCCGCCAACGCGAGAAACGCCGCCCGTTCCCGCTCCACCTTCCATTTCTCGCTGTAGTCCTGCATGTATTCTCCTTGGCACAGACTGTACCGCGAGGTTTTGATAGCAGAAAACATGCCGCCCCGCAACAACGTGCGAGTCGAAACCAAACGGGAGGGTCGCAACGCAACGGGAGGCCGCACCACAACGTGCGAGCCGCAACACAACGGGAGAGCCGCACCACAACGGGAGAGCCGCACCACAACGGGAGGGTCGCAACTTGTTGCGACCGGGCGAGGCGGAGACGGGCATCGGCGCGGACGGGCATCGGCACGGACGCAATCAATTGCCTCCCTCCCGTTTTCGTCCCGAATCCGAAAAAACACATTCCAAACCGAGAGGAGCCTACATCCCGAACCGGGAGGGTCGCAACTTGTTGCGACCGAGCAAGGCGCGGACGGGCCACCATCTCCACCCAACAGCGATACAGAATCTGTAAACCGGGCCGACGGGGAATTACAGAATCGGTAAGAACCGCCACGCCCCCGGCCGCATCGGGCCTTGCGCGATCTTCGGACACGTCTAACCTATTGCTTCGGCAATTAATTGTGTCCCGTTGGGAGGGCGGCTGTCCCCAGCCGCCGTATTTGCGGCGCGTGAGGACACG
>CAVEVC010000191.1:0-4004 GCA_963618935.1 Clostridiales bacterium CCNA10
TATGAAACCTGAAATTGAAGTGTTTGTCTTTCTGGATGCCCTGGGCTGGGATCTGGTCGGGACGGGGGATTGGATGAAGGAGCTGCTGCCGCATCGTCGGCCGGTAGAGATGCAGTTCGGCTACTCCTGCACGGCCATTCCGACGATTCTCTCCGGGGCTACGCCCGCCGAGCACGGACACCTGAGCCTCTTTCGCTTCGATCCGAAGGGCTCGCCGTTCAAGGGCGTCGCGCGGCTGATGCGGTGTCTGCGTCCCACGTCGTTCTGGACGCGAGGCCGCGTCCGCAACCAGCTCTCGAGGCTCGTCAAGCGTCTGTTCGGATTCACCGGCTACTTCCAGCTCTACCAGATGCCGGCGGATCGCCTCGGCTTCATGGACTACGGCGAGAAGTGCAATCTCTTCGTGCCTGGCGGGATGTCGCCCCTCGCGAACTTGGCGGACGTCTGTGCGCAAGGCGGCATCCCGTATCACATCACCGACTGGCGTCAGGGCGAGACGGCGGCATTTCCGGCGGCCGAAGCGGCCCTTCGTGCGGGCGCACGTTTCCTGTTCGTCTATGCGGCTGACCTGGACGCGATCCGGCACGACGAAGCCTTGAAGCCAAATAGCCCGCGCGTCGCGGCGAAGCTCGTCGACTATCGCCTCCGCCTCGAATCGCTCGCCGCAGCGCTGGCGGCGACAGGGCGGACGGGGCGGCTCACGGTCTTTTCCGACCACGGCATGACGCCGCTTTCGCGGACGATTGACCTGAAGGCCGCCGTCGAGAGGACGGGGCTTGTCTTTGGCGTGGACTACGGCTGCAGCTACGATTCGACGCTGTTCCGCGTCACCTACCTGAAGCCAGGCGCGCGGGCGCGGATCGAGCAGGCCCTCGCGCCGTTTGCCGGTGACGGACATTGGCTCACGGAAGGCGAGGAGCGGCGGTACGGCATCTACCGCGCCGACCGCTTCTTCGGCGACGCGATTTTCCTCGTGAACCCCGGCGTGCAGATCGTCCCGTCCGACATGGCCCTGAAGCCGCTCAACGGCATGCACGGCTACGAGCCGACGGAGGCGCATTCCCTTGCCGCGATCCTCTCCATGGACGCGATTCCGCCAAGCGTCGCGCGCGTGCGCGACTACTTCGGACTGATGGCCGCCGCGCTGAATCGATTGAGGGAAGGGGCGTGATGCGCATCGCCCACATCGTCCGCCGCTACAGCCGTGCCGAATGGGGCGGCACGGAAACGGTCGTCGCCGCGACGGTCGCCGAACAGCGGCGGCGCGGCGACGAGCCGTGCGTCTTCTGCACGTCCGCGCTCCAGCCTCCCGAGGGCACGCAGGAGGCGCGGATGTTCCCCTACTTCTACCCGTATTTTCCGCTGTCGGCGTCCGCACGCGATGCGCTCGACCGGAAGGGCGGCAATCCGTTTGCGTTCGGGCTCTTCCGCGCCGTGCGGGCGTTCCGTCCGGACGTGATCCACATCCACGCGGGCGGGCGTCTCGCCTGCTGCGCGATTCGGCTCGCCGAACGGCTCGGCGTGCCGTCCGTCATTTCCCTGCATGGCGGCGCGGCTGTCGTGCCGCCCCAGGAGCGTGCTCAGATGCTCGCGCCCCTGCGCGGCACGGTGCGGTATGGCGGGGCGCTGGACCGCCTGCTGGGGCTGCGCTTCGACCCGCTCGCGCGGGCATCCGCGCTCGTCTGCATCTCGCGCGCGGAACAGGACGCGCTCGCGCGGCGCCATCCCCGGCAGCGCGTCCGCTATCTGCCGAACGGCGTGGCGCCGAACGAGTTTGCGCACCGTCCCTTCGAGCGGGCTATGCGTGTGCTGTGTCTCTCGCGCATCGACTACCAGAAGAACCAGCTTGCGCTCGTGGATCTCCTCGCGGCGCGTTCCGACGTCACCGTGGAGCTGGTCGGCCCCGTCACGGCCCCGTGGTATCGCGACGAGATCGTGGCGCGCGCGCGGGCGCTGGGCGTGGCGGACCGCCTGACGATTCTCGGCGGCCTGCCGCCGGGTTCGGACGAACTGAATGCGGCGTTTGCGCGGGCGGACGTGTTCGTGCTGCCGTCCGTCCACGAGCCGTTCGGCATCGTCGCGCTGGAGGCGATGCAGCACGGCGTGCCGCTCATCGCCTCGGCGGTGGGCGGTCTGGTCGATTTCGTGCGCGACGGCGAGAACGGGCTTCTGTTCAATCCGTTCGGGAAGGGGGCGCTCGCCGCCGCGTTCGGCCGCCTGACGCCGCCGCTTGCCGCGCGGCTGGTGACCGGCGGCTACGCGACGGCGCGGGTCTACGCCTGGCCGCGTCTGATCAACGACCTCGCGCATATCTACGCGGAAGCGCGGCTCGTCAGGACGCAGACGCCAATTCCAACGGACACGAAAGCCGGTTTTTGACACACTGTGCCCAAAATTATGCATCTGATGAGTTTGACAAAAGAGATTGGATTGGTGTCCGTCCTTGTACGGTGCCGGAACGATGCGGCGTTCCTGGCGCGGACGCTGGACGCCCTCGCCGCGCAGGAATGTCCGTTTGCGCACGAGGTGCTGGTGTGCGACGACGGCTCGACCGACGGGACGGACGCCATTCTCCGCGCCCGGCCCGAGGTGCGGCTGGTGGCGCGTCCGGCGGGTGCGTACCGTCCGGGGCGGACGCTGAACGCGCTCGTGCGCGCAGCGCGGGGCGAGGTCGTCGTCTTCAACAATGCGGACGCCGTGCCGCTTGACCGTCATTGGCTCGCGAACCTCGTTGCGCCGCTCGCGGGCGGTTCGGCGGACGCGACGTTCGCCAACCAGCTGCCGCGTCCGGATGCGACGCCGCCCGCGCGCAAGGATTCCGAACGCGCCTTCGGGGACGGTTCCGTTTCCGCCCAGTGGCCGCGCTTCTTCTCGCTCGCGTCGTCCGCCGCCCGGCGGGACGACCTCCTGGCGCATCCCTTCGACGAAGACCTCCTCTACAGCGAGGACGTGGAATGGGCCAACCGCCGCGCGGGCTTCCGCCGCCGCTACGTCCCTGCGGCGCGCGTCGAACATTCGCACAACTACACGACGGCGCAGCTGGCACGGCGGTTCTACGGCGAAGGCTACGCCGAGGCGCAGATCTTCGGCGATCACGTGCCGAGCCTGTTGCGCGTCCTGGGCGGGGCGTGTGCGGAGGTCCTGCGGGACGGCGCGTATCTCCGCCGCGCACGGGCGTTCTCGCTGCGCACGTTCGGCGCGGCCCTGTACCGTCGGCTCATCCAGCGCGTCGCCGCGTGGCGGGGGCTACGCGACGCAACGGCCGGACGTCCGCCGCGCGCCGTCTCCACGGACACGCGGGCGGCGGCGGACATTGAGCCGCACACACTGACGACGGAATCGCCGCGTCCGCGCCGCATTCTCTTCACGGGCGTTTCGCCGGACCGCCACGGAGGCCTCGAACGCTTCGCCGCGCGGGCGGCGGAAACCCTGCGGGCGGCGGGCTGCACGGTCGAATGCGTGGACGACGTGCCGCGCCGGCTCGGCTTCTACGACCGCGTCGTGATGCAGAAGGCGCCGCGCCGCCTCGCCGACCTGCGGCGGCTGAAGCTGCGCTACGGCGAACGCCTGCGCTTCTATGCGCACGACCACGAGCTCGCCTGCCTGCGTCGCCACGGCTACGATCCGCTGCGGCGCCCCTGCGAACGGACATTCGCGCCGTTCCCCTGCCGGCTCTGCGCGCTCGCCACGCGCCCGCCGTGGATGCTCCGCGCGCTGACGCGCGACCAGGCGGGCTTCCTGCGCGAGATGCGCGGCGTGACGACGTTCGTGCAGGGCGACTACATGCGCGGCCGTCTGCGGGCGAACGGCTTCGCGGCGGAACGGCTCGTATGCGTCGCGCCGTTCTGGACGGATCGCGTGCGAGCGCGGGCGGACTTCCGGCCCGCCGCCGCAGACGGGACACGCCCCCTGCGGATCCTCTACGTCGGGCAGCTCGTCGCGGGGAAGGGCGTGCGCGTCTTGCTGGAAGCCGTTGCCCGTCTGCGCGTGCCCTTCACGCTGAC
>CAVEVC010000191.1:4271-6073 GCA_963618935.1 Clostridiales bacterium CCNA10
GCCGACGGCGGAGGGGCTGGCGCGGACGCTGGAGGAACTGGCCGCCGATCCGGCCCGCCTCGCGCGCCTCTCGCGGACGGGCGCGGCGTTCGTGCGCGCCCACTATTCGACCGCCGCGTTCGTGGAGGGAATCTTGTCATGACGATTCTCGTGCCCTGCATCCCGTTCGACGGCGGCAAGTCCGGCATCTCGGTCTACATCCGCGAAGTCGTGCGCGCCCTGCGGGCGGACGGCCATCGCGTCCTTTGCGTCTTCGAGGGCGCGCCGCCCGCCGGGGACTGGGCGGGGGAGGCAATCGTCGTGCCCCGGCACGGCGCGCTCTTCTCGATGCTGTACCACCTCTTTATCCTGCCGTTTCGGATTCGGCGGCTGCGTCCCGACCTCTGCCTCCTGCCGGCGGCGAACCGCCGTGCGCTCGCGTGGCATCCCGTGCCGACGGTCGCCGTCGTCCACGACCTCTCGCAGTATCACGTGCAGGCGAAATACGACGCCTTCCGCCTGTTCTACGTGAAGCGGCTGCTGCCGTTCTTCGTGCGGCGGGCGACGTCGGTCGTCGCGATTTCGCGGTCAACGGCCAGCGACCTCGTGCGCTTCTGGCGGCTGCCCGAGGCGAAGGTCTCCGTCGTCTACAACGGCTTCACGCCGCCGAAGGGAGTTGGGGCGGGCGGACAAACGGGACGGACAGGACGCAGGGGACAGACAGGACAGGGACAAATAGGACAGACGGCGGGGAGCCTCTTGTACATTTCGCGGCTGGAGCATCCGGGCAAGAACCATGTCGGCCTCATCGAAGCCTACGGCAGGCTGCCGCGCGAACTGGCCGGGCGGCATCCGCTCGTGCTGGTGGGCGGCGACTGGAACGGCGCCGAGGCCGTGCATGCGGCGGCGGAGGCGTCGCCGTATCGCGGCCTCATCCGGTTCAGGGGCTTTGTCGCGGATGCGGACATGCCGGCGGTCTGGGCGGACGCGGCGGCCTACGTCTTCCCGTCCCGCTTCGAGGGGTTCGGGCTGTCGCTCCTGGAGGCGATGTCCGCCGGAATCCCCTGCGCCTGTTCGCGGACCTCCTCGCTCGGCGAGCTCGGCGCGGGCGTCGCGGAGCTGTTCGACCCGGAGAGCCCCGACGACATCGCCCGCGCGCTGGAGGCGGTTCTCACGACGCGGAACGAGGCGCGCCTTGCTGTGGGGCGGGAACGCGCGGCGGCGTTCACGTGGACGCGCTGTGCGCGGGGGCTGCTCGCGGCGCTGCCGCCGGCGCGCGTCTTCGGCGTCCCGGTCGACTGCACGACGCGGGCGGAGGCCGTGCGCGACCTCGTGGCCGCCGCGACGGCGCCCGAGCGGCCGAAGCGCCCGGCCCTCTTCGCGTTCGTGAACGCCCACTGCCTGAACGTCGCCTATTCGGACCCCGCCTATGCCGACGTGCTGCGCGCGGCGACGCGCGTCTGGCCGGACGGCACGGGCGTGCGGATGGCGGGGCGGCGCCTGGGGTTCCCCGTGCTGGAGAACGTGAACGGCACGGACCTCTTCCCGCTCGTCTGTGCGGCGGCGGAGCGGGAGGGCTTCTCGCTCTTCCTCTACGGGGCGCGTCCGGCGGTCGTCGAGCAGGCCGTCGCGCACGTGCGGCGGGACTATCCGCGCGCGCGGATCGCGGGCTTCTGCGACGGCTACGCGGGCGACGCGGCGGCCGTGGCGCGGATCAACGCCGCGCGGCCCGACCTCCTCCTCGTCGCCAAGGGCGTGCCGCTCCAGGAGAAGTGGATCGCCGCGCACCGCGACGCGCTCGCGTGCCGGGCGGCCGTGGCGGT
>CAVEVC010000192.1:0-5993 GCA_963618935.1 Clostridiales bacterium CCNA10
ATGACCGGCACGGCCGAGACCGAGGCGCGCGAGTTCAAGGACATCTACAAGCTCGACGTGGTGGCGATCCCCACGAACCGCCCCATCCGCCGCATCGACGGCAACGACCAGATCTACCGCACGCAGCGCGAGAAGTACAAGGCCATCATCGCCGAGGTGCGCCGCCGCCACGAGGCCGGCCAGCCCGTGCTGCTCGGCACCGTGACGGTCGACACCTCCGAGGTCCTCTCCCGCCTCCTCGCCGCCGCGAAGATCCCGCACGAGGTGCTGAACGCGAAGAACCACGCGCGCGAGGCCGAGATCGTGATGCTCGCGGGCCAGCCGGGCGCCGTCACGATCGCGACGAACATGGCCGGGCGCGGCACGGACATCAAGCTCGGGCCCGGCGTCGTGGCGCTGCCGCCGGAGGTCGTGAAGAGCAATCTCTCCCTGAAGGACAGGCTGCCCGGCACGAAGGACACGATCCAGAAGGCGCTCGAGGCCCATCCGCAGGGCCTCTACGTGATCGGCTCGGAGCGCCACGAATCGCGCCGCATCGACCGCCAGCTGCGCGGCCGCTGCTCGCGCCAGGGCGACCCCGGCGGGTCGCAGTTCTACATCTCGCTCGAGGACAACCTCATGCGCCTCTTCGGGTCGCAGAAGATCTCGGGCATCATGCAGCGCCTCGGCATGAAGGAGGGCGAGGTGATGGAGCACCGCTGGCTGAACAAGTCGGTGGAGACGGCCCAGCGCCGCGTCGAGCAGCAGAACTTCGCGATCCGCAAGCGCACGCTCGAGTTCGACGACGTGATGAACAAGCAGCGCGCGATCGTCTACGAGCTGCGCGGCACGATCCTGCAGGGGACGCCCGAGGTCGTCCACGGCACGGTCCTCGACGTGTTCAACGACATCGTGCTCATGCAGTGCGAGCGCTTCCTGGCGGACCCGAAGGGGGGCGGCGTGGAGGAGTTCCTGGCCTGGCTCGGCGTCACGTTCCCCGTCCTCGTCACGCCCGAGGAGCTCAAGCCGTTCCTCGGCGAGCCGGGGAAGGCGGGCGCGTTCGTCTTCCGGCTCGTCCAGGAGGCCTACGAGGCGAAGTGCGCGAGCGAGGACCCGCGCGTGCTGCCGCACATGGAGCGCGGCGTCTTCCTGCAGTGCATCGACCGCGAGTGGCAGGACTACCTGCGGGCGATGGACGACCTGCGCCACAGCGTGAACCTGCGCTCCTACGGCCAGCGCGACCCGCTCGTCGAGTACAAGCGCGAGGCGTTCGGCATGTTCGAGAACCTGATGAACACGATCAAGTCCGGCGTCGCGAACATGGAGTTCCGCGCGCACACGGAGCTGGCGGTGCGCCGGATGATGGCGGCCGCCGAGGCCGCGCGCGCGCAGCGGACGAACGCCGCCGAGTTCGAGGCGCCGCCGGAGGAGCGCCCGGCGGCCGGCCCGGCGCGTCCCCGGCCCGCCGCCGGGGAGGAGAAGCCGAAGGCGAAGGTGGAGGACGTGTTCGCCTCGATGATGTCGCAGGTCTCCGGGCGCGAGGTGCGCGTGGTGAAGCGGCCGCCGCGCGCGGGGGCCGCCGGCGCGCAGCCGGCGGCCGGGCGGAACGACCCGTGCCCGTGCGGCAGCGGGAAGAAGTACAAGAAGTGCTGCGGGCGCGGCCAGTTCTGAACCAGGAAGGGGGGAAGGCGAGTTGGCAGGCGAATTCCTTGTCTTTGACCGCGTGACGAAGCGCTTCGGCGCGCTCACGGCGGTCGACGACGTCTCGTTCTCCGTCAAGAAGGGCGAGTTCTTCTCGCTCCTGGGCCCGTCGGGCTGCGGCAAGACGACGCTGCTGCGCATGCTCGGCGGGTTCGAGCGCCCCGACTCGGGGCGCATCTACCTGGAGGGCAAGGACATCACGGACCTTGCCCCGAACCAGCGCCGCGTCCACACGGTCTTCCAGAACTACGCGCTCTTCCCGACGATGACGATCTGGGACAACATCGCCTTCTCGCTGAAGCTCGCGAAGAAGCCGAAGGCGGAGATCGAGGAGGCGGTGGACAGCATCCTCGAGATGATCCGCATGGCGGACCACGCCTGGAAGTACCCGAACCAGCTCTCCGGCGGGCAGAAGCAGCGCGTCGCCATCGCGCGCGCGCTCGTGGACCGCCCGCAGGTGCTGCTCCTCGACGAGCCGCTCGCGGCGCTCGACCTCAAGCTGCGCCAGCACATGCTGCTGGAGCTCGACACGATCCACGACCAGGTGGGCATCACGTTCCTCTACGTCACGCACGACCAGGGCGAGGCGATGTCGCTCTCGGACCGCATCGCCGTCATCAACAAGGGGAAGATCGAGCAGCTGGCCGGGCCGGCGCAGATCTACGAGGCGCCGGCCTCGCGCTTCGTCGCCTCCTTCATCGGCGACACGAACTTCTTCCACGGCGAGATCGTCCAGGTGGACGGCGACTACTGCTTCATCCAGGTGGAGGGCTTCCCGCAGATCAAGGCGTACAACGACCGGAAGCTCTCGGTGGGGCAGGAGATCGACCTCTCGGTGCGGCCCGAGAAGATCCGCGTCACCCTCACGCCGCCGCCGCCCGAGAAGGGGGCCGCGATCAACGTCTTCCCCTCGAAGGTGAAGGACATCGTCTACCAGGGCGTCTACACGAAGTTCTGGGTGACGTCCTCCGGGCTCCAGATCCAGTCCCTGAAGCCCCATTCCCGCTTCCTCCTCGACCAGGAGCCCATCACCTGGAACGACGAGGTGTTCGTTTGGTGGCATCCGGACGACGGCTACATGGTGGCCGCCGCCGGCGGAAGCTGATCGGTCGCGCGTGGAGGGGGCGGACATGGACAATCCTCTGAGGAGCAAGAAGGCCGAGTGGCTGCTGACGCTGCCGTCCTTCGCCTGGCTGGCGGTCTTCTTCGTGATCCCGGCCGTGATCGTGCTGGCGTTCACGTTCCACGGCCACGACGCCTCGGGCGGCGTGGGCGACTGGTCGTTCTCCACGTGGCGCGAGCTGGTGGACCCCGACTACCCGGCCATCGTGTGGAACACGATCCGCATCTCCTTCGAGGTGACGGCGTGGTCGATCGTCCTCGCGCTGCCGTGCGCCTACGCGATCGCGCGCATGAACCCGCGCTGGCGGGCCATCGTGGCGGGGGCGATCATGCTGCCGTTCTGGACGAGCTTCGTGGTGCGGGTCTTCGCGTGGAAGACGATGCTGCACCCGGACGGCTGGCTGCAGGCCTGCTACCTCGTCTCCCTGCGCGTGCGCGAATGGCTCTTCGACTGGCTGCCCGGCTTCGCGCAGCAGGCCCTCGTCTGGCTGGGCGCCGCGGCGCCGGGGCGCGTCGACCCCGCCACCTCCACGCTCCTCGACTCGGAGGCGGCCGTCGTCCTCGTCTCGGTCTACTCCTTCCTGCCGTTCGCGATCATGCCGATCTACACGGCGGCGGAGAAGTTCGACTTCTCGCTCCTGGAGGCCGCGCGCGACCTGGGGGCGAAGAACTTCTACGCCTTCCGCAAGATCTTCATGCCGGGCGTGAAGCAGGGGATCATCTCGGCGGTGCTGATGGTGTTCATCCCGGCGATCGGCTCCTACGTGATCCCGCAGATGCTCGGCGGCACGAACTGCGTGCTGATCGGCAACAAGATCTTCATGCGCGCGATCCAGAACCGCAACATCCCGCACGCGAGCGCGCTCGCGGCGCTGATGGCCGTCTCGGTCCTCGTGCCGCTCGCGCTGGCGATGTGGTGGAAGAAGCGGCAGGACGCACGCGACCGCAAGCGGCTCGACGCGCAGACGGCGCGGCTCATCGTCTCGGGGAAAGGAAGGTAAGGAAAGATGAAGCGCTCGTTCTTCTCCGTCGCCGTCCTCGGCTTCGTGCTCGCGTTCCTCTACGTGCCGATCGCGCTCGTCATCGCCTACGGGTTCGTCCCGAACGGCACGACGATGAGCTTCGTCGACGCGCGCGGGGACTTCGCCGGCTTCACGCTGAAGTGGTACAGCCAGATCTTCTCCGGGAGCTACGCGGTCAAGGCCCTCCTGCAGAGCTTCTGGCTCTCGCTCACGATCGCCGGCCTCGCGACGCTCGTCTCCTGCGTCCTCGGCACGACGGCCGCGCTCGCCCTCCACCGGTGGAAGGGACGACTCCAGACCGTCCACCACGCGCTCGTCTACACGCCGCTCGTGATGCCGGACATCCTGATCGGCATCTCGCTCCTCATGCTCTTCGTCGCCGCGAAGGTCGAGTGCGGGTTCTGGACGATCCTCGTGGCGCATGTGACGTTCTGCGTCTCCTACGTCGCGATGACGGTCCTCGCGCGCCTTCAGGACTTCGACGACCGCATCGTCGAGGCGGCCTATGACCTCGGCGCGGGCCCGTGGTACACGTTCTTCAAGGTCGAGCTCCCGATCCTCCTGCCGGGCATCGTCGCCGGCGGACTCCTCGCGTTCACGCTCTCGATCGACGACGTCGTGATCACGTCGTTCGTCAACGGCGCCGGCACGAACACGTTCCCGACCTACGTCTCGTCGATGACGAAGCACTCGCGCAACCTGCCGAGCGTCTTCGCGCTCTCGACGCTCATGCTCATCTTCACCTGCGCGCTCGTCGGCGTCTCCAGGCTGCTGACGGGCAAGGCTCCCGCCGCCCGCCGCCGGTGAACGGCGGACGGCGCTTGGCGGCACCGCCCCGCCGCCGTCGCGCAGAAAGCCGGGAACGTGACCGCACCTCGGCGGACGCCCGCGGGCTGAAATATGGTATAATGTCGGGTCGTGCGGAAACGCAGGAACAGCGACAGCGGGAAAAGCGAAACATGAAAATCGGATTCTTCGGTGCGGGCAAGATGGCCCAGGGCATCCTTTCGGCGATGGCGGACGCGCCGTCCGTCGTCCTTTCGTCGGTCGACGACAACCGGAACGTCGAGATCGCCAAGACGTGCGAGCTCCTCTTCCTCGCGGTGCGTCCGCAGGACGTGGACGCCGTCGCGGCGGAGGTGAAGCCGTTCCTCACGGCGCGCCAGACGATCGTCTCGATCGTCGCGGGCAAGACGCTGAAGCGGCTGCGGCAGGCCTTCGGCGCGAAGGTGCGCCTCGTCCGCGTCATGCCGAACCTCGCCCTCCGGGCGGGGGCGGGAATGTGCGCGGTCTGCCCGGGCCCGAAGGCGCCGAAGCGGCATGTCGACGCGGTCGAGCGAATCCTCGGCGCGGCGGGCGAGACGATCCGTCTGAAGGAGCGGGACTTCGACGCGGTGACGGCGCTTTCGGGCTCCGGGCCGGCCTACTTCGCCTACATGGAGGAGGCGATGGCCGAGGGCGGCGTCGCGCTCGGCCTGAAGCCGGCGGTCGCGCGGCTCCTGGCGGAGCAGACGATGTTCGGCACGGCGAAATTCCTGCGCGAGTCGCGGATGCCGCTGAAGGCCTTCATCGACGGCGTGTGCACGAAGGGCGGCACGACGGCGGCGGGCATGCGGCATCTCGCGACGCCCACGTTCAAGAAGACCGTCGCAAAGACGCTCGCGGCGGCGGCGCGCCGTTCGCGGGAGCTGGCCTAGGAGGCGCGCGCGACGTATGCTGACAGCCATCCTTTTCGCGGCCGTCCTCTTCGAGACTTCGCAGGACGGCGTTTCGCTCAAGGTCGAGTCGGACGCGGCGCAGGTCGACCCCGGCCGCAGCGTCTTCCTGCGCCTTGAACTGACGGCCGCCGCAGACCGCACGGCGACCCTTCCCGACTTGCGCGACCGCGTCGTCGGCTTCTCGCTTGCGGAGGACTTCGCCGAGGAGCCGATCCGGAAGCCGGACGGCTCGACCGTGCAGGCCGCGAACTGGCGGCTCGTGCCCGAGGCCTGCGCAAGGGACTACCGAATTCGTCCCTTCGTCGTCAAGGCGTCGCCGAAGATGCTCTCCCGCCAGTCCGACGACGGCAAGTTCTCCTTCGTCGCCGGGCCGATCGCCTTCGAGCCGCCGGCCGCGCGCGAGCCGGTCACGGGCGGCATCGAGACGGACCCGAAGAAGGACTTGCCGCCG
>CAVEVC010000193.1:0-5967 GCA_963618935.1 Clostridiales bacterium CCNA10
GAATTGGGCTGCGAGACGATGAGGTCGTCAAGGTTCACGCCGATCTTCTTCGCGTAGCCGGGGTCGAGCGCGTGCTCCGCGTCTATGAACGCGGCCACGCCCCCGTTCCTCTGCGCATTCGCCACCACGTGCAGCGCGAGCGTCGTCTTGCCGCTCGACTCCTGCCCGTAGCACTCGACGATGCGCCCGCGGGGAAGCCCGCCAACGCCGAGCGCGAGGTCGAGCGACAGGGCCCCGGTCGAGATGACGGGGATGTCGGCATGGGCATGCTCTCCGAGCTTCATGATGGAAAGCTCGCCGAACTCCTTGCGGATCTGCGAAAGCACGGCGTCAAGCGCCGCGTTGCCCTTCCTTACGGCCTCTGCCGCCGTTTCTTTCTTTTCAGACTTGTCTGCCATGTCACTCTCCTGGACTTTTGACGTTTGCGAGCGTTGCGGGATCACGCCTTCCCGCCGAAGAAGTATCGGTTCGCGTTGTTGAAGGAAATGTCGGACACGACCTTGCCGAGCCACTCGATGTCGTTCGGTATCTCGCCTCGGGCGACCTCCTCGCCAAGCTTCGCGCACAGTATGCGGCGGAAGTACTCGTGACGCGTGTACGAGAGGAACGAGCGCGAGTCGGTGAGCATCCCCACGAAGTTGCCGAGGCAGCCGAGCGCGGACAGCGCCTCTATCTGCTTCCTCATGCCGTCCTTCTGGTCAAGGAACCACCAGGCGCTGCCGAGCTGGAGCTTGCCGCGGTCCGGGCCTTTCTGGAAGCACCCCATCAGGGTGGCGAGCATCTCGGTGTCCTTCGGGTTCAGGGAATAGAGGATGGTGCGGGGCAGCGAATCCTCCTGCTCGAGGCGGTCGAAGAGGCGCGAGAGCGATTCGGTCACGGACCAGTCGCCAATGCAGTCGAAGCCGGTGTCGGGGCCGAGGAGGTTGAACATCCTGGTGTTGTTGTCGCGCAGGCAGCAGTAGTGGAGCTGCGCCGTCCAGTTGGCCTTCGCGTCGGCCTTCAGCCCCTCGAAGAGCCATGCGCTCTTGAACTTCAGCGCCTCCTCCGGGGTGGCGGCCTTTCCGCCGCGGAGCTTCCTGAATATCCTGCGGAGGTCGGCCTCCGTGTACGGGACCGCGAACACCTCGGTGATCCCGTAGTCGGAGATCACGCACCCGGCCTTCCCGAAGAACGCATGGCGTCTACCCATTGCCTCCTGGAAGTCGTCGTACGTCTTCACCGGCATTCCGGCGGCGGCGGCGAGCCTGTCCACCCATGCGTTCCACGCCTTCGGGTTCTCGACCTTCGAGGCCTTGTCCGAACGCCACGCCGGCAGTACCTTCGTGCCGAAGGGCTTCTTCGCGATGGCGATGTGGTGCTCGAGCGAATCAACGGGGTCGTCGGTGGTGCACACGACGCGGACGTTGGATTTCTTCATGAGCCCACGCGCGGAGAACCCGGGCTTCCTCATCTGCGCGTTGCACCTCTTCCATATCTTCTCGGCCGTTGCGCCGCAAAGGCGGTCGCCGACGCCGAAGTAGCGCTTAAGCTCAAGGTGCGACCAGTCGAATAGCGGGTTCTTCACGAGGACCTCCATGGTCTCCGCGAACTTCACGAACTTGTCGTGCCAGGGGGCGTCCCCCGTGACGAACCTCTCGTCGACGCCGTTGGAGCGCATCTGCCGCCACTTGTAGTGGTCGCCGCCGAGCCACACCTGCGCGATGTCCTCCCAGCGCTTGTCCTCGGCGATCTCCGACGGCGGCAGATGGCAATGGTAGTCTATGATCGGCATCTTCTCGGCGTAGCCGTGGTACAGCTCCCTGGCCGCCTTTGTCGCAAGCAGAAAATCGTCGTTGATGTAGCCCATCGCATTCTCCTTAGAACGTGTTTGCCCGCAATTATACCACAAAAACGACCCGGCCATGCGCCCGCGCGAAAATCCGGCGCACCCGTGGCGCACCGCCGATGGCGTCGCCATCCTCGCGGGGATCGCCCCAGCGCCCTACTTCGCGTCCTCGGCGGCGATGCGGCGGATGGTCTCCTCGGTCAGGAACAGGTTGTCCCGGAACTCGCGCCGCATCTCGTCCGTCACCTCCTCGCGGAGGAGCCAGCCGATGACGTTCTCGAGGAGCGCCGCGTTGTCGCCCTTCTCGATGCGGAACGGCTGGAAGCTCATCGCGGAGACGTTGAGGACGATGCGGCCCTTGCCGCGCTCCTCCTGCGTCAGCAGCGCGCCCTTCGCGCCGTCCGGCTCGCCCGCGACGCGGATCGCCGCCTGCGGCTTCGCCCTGTCCGTCGGCCTCAGCGTGAGCGTCCGCGACTGGTAGGCCTCGAAGCGCCGGACGCCGGCCGTGAGCGGACTGCCCGGCGTCATGTTGTCCGTCCAGACCTGGTACGGGTCGCCGAAGACCGCGCGCGCCTCGTCCTTCGTCGAGCCCGCCAGGGCCGCCCCGAGCCACGGCGCAAGCCCCTGCGAGCCGCTGAGCGTGTTGGCGTAGACGTTGACCGACCAGGGCGTGTGCGCGTTCACGAAGAGCGAGCCGCCGCCCCGCACGTAGCCGTCGAGCATCTTCCCGAGCCTGTCCATGAACGCCTTGTCGCGCAGGATCGGCTCCGTCCGCGTCTCGGGCAGGACGACGAGGTCGTACTGCGCGAGGATCTCGGGCGTCCACTCCTTCAGCGGAAGCTGCTCGCTCACGCCGCCGAACGCCGCGATGCGGTCCATCTCGTAGACGTACATCTCCTTGTTCACCGGCTCGCGCTCGTCGTGGAGCGGCCAGAGGACGCGCCGCTGGCCCGGCTTCGCCTTCGCCTCGTTCAGCTCGACGACGTGGCGGAACGCCTTCTCGCGCGTCGGCGAGACCGCGAAGCTCCGCACGTTCGCCGCCGACCCGTCCGGCGTGAGGACGAGCGCCATGACGTCCTGCGACGGCAGGGTCGTCTCGAGCGTCCGGTCGCCCGTCACCTCGGCCTGGCCCTCGTATTGCGCGGCGACCTTCCAGCCGGCGACGGATTCGGGGAGCGTCACCTTCACGTGCTGCGCGAGCCCGCCCCAGTTCGCGAGGTAGAGCACCTTGCGCGTCGCGTCGCCCGTGAGGATGCGCTCGATGAGCGGCACTTCGCGGCGGTCCTTGTTCTTCGAGACGACCGAGACCTCGGCCCGCGGCACGACACCATCGCCGAACGCCTTGCGCCAGCGGAGGACGAGCCGCATCACGTCCTCCATCACCGGCTCGCCGCGCACCGTGATGACGCGCCCCTTGCCGAACGCGGCGACGGAGAACTTCTCGCCCTCCTTCGGCAGGGGGCCCGCGACCTTCCGGATGTCCGTCGCCGCGTAGCGCGTGAACGTCCGCGCGAGCGAGTCCTCCGTGATGACGAGCGTGCCGCCCTTCGCCACGTAGTCGCGCACGTGCGCATACGTCTCGTCCTGCACCATCACCGTGTGCGGCACGACGAGGAACGGATACTTCTCCGGCGTCACCTCCTTGCGGAACGTCCGCTCGCCGAACACGTCCGTGCGGAGCCCGAGGAACTCGAGCGCGCAGAGCCAGTTGAGGTAGCGCGTGTGCGTCTCGCCGATGACGCACGGCAGGCCGAGGTTGGAGAGGTAGCCGTAGAGGTAGGCGACGTCGCCCGTGCGCGTGCGCAGGTCGGGGAGCGCGATCTCGGCCGCCGAGTCGAGCCGCCGCGCCAGCCCCGGCAGGTGCGTCCGCAGCTTGTCCGCGTGGGTCGGCCACACCCAGCAGCCGGACGCCCCGCGCATCAGGAACGTCCAGAGCATCTGCCGGTACTGCTGCGCGCCGAACGGCACGCTCCGGCTGATCTTGTCGCCGGAGAGGACGTGGCAGTAGAAGCGGAGCCCGTTCTGGTAGCCGGAGCCGTCGACGCGCCAGACGATCTCGTTCTCGCCGCCGTAGTTGAGCAGCGCGCCCACGTCGAAGCGGTAGGGCGTCGCCCAGCCCGTGACGTCGCCGACCTTGTGGCCGTTGAGCCAGACCGTCCCCTTCTGCGCGACGCCCTTGCCGTAGATGAAGAACTGGTGCGAGCCGTCCTCCCAGTCAAGGCGGGGCACCTTCGCGACGAACCGCTTGCGGTACCAGCCGACGCCGGGCTTCGCCTTGTGCTTCTCCGTCTCGTCCCAGCACGTGCCGATCGCGAGCTCGTCCCACCCGGAGTCGTCGACGCCGGGCTTGTGCCATTCGCCCTTCGTGCCCTCGCCGTCCTCGGCCTCGAGGCGGAACTTCCACGGCGTCGCGTGGAGCTGGCCGATGTCGTTGCGCTTCATCGTCTCGCCGTCGCTCTTCGGCACGCGCGCGAAGCTGATGATGTCCTCGCAGTCGATGATCGGCTTCGTCGTGCACGTCCGGAAGAAGCTGTAGGAGAAGAGCGGGAACGTGGCCTGGTAGAGGACGCTCGCCCGGTCGTAGGGCTCGCCGTTGTAGATGAACGGGTCGAACTGGAAGTGGATGTAGAAGAGGTCTTCGAGCGCGTCGATGCGCTCGGGCTCAAGCGCCGGGTAGTCGGGCACCTCCATGTTGTGGCCGCGCACGTCGATCGTCGTCGTCATGTGCGGCAGCTCGCGCCGGATGTCCGCAAACGCGTCGCGGATCCGCTCTGTCGAGTCGTCCTGCATGTAGGCGACCCAGTCCCACATCATCTCCGGGTAGTCGCGTCTCATCTGCCGGAGGTAGAGGAGGCGCGCCATGTAGCCCGTCACGTCCGTCTCGCGCAGGTGGAGTGGCAGCACCTCGTCCCAGCTTTCGAAGTCCTGCCGCCAGACACGGTTCGCGGTGGCGAGCGTCTTGTATTTGCGCTTCGCCCAGGCGCGGAAGCCGCGCTTCACGCGCTCGTTCGTCGGATGGGGCCCCGGCTCGCGGCTGAGCTCGAGGACGGCCATGCCGCCCGCGCCGGCGGAGACGCCGTCGACATACTGGAAGAATCCCTGGCGCTTGCCGATCTGGAGCTCGCGACCGACCGGATGCCCGGCGTCCATGTTCATGTAGTGGCCGTAGTCGTTGTGGAACTCGCCGAACTGCGGATGCCTCTCCGCCATCTTGCGCATCGGCGACCACTGGTAGGCGCCGTTCGCGAAGAAGTCGCAGAGGAATCCGAGGCGCTCCGCCTCGCGATACTGGGAGATGTAGGTCGTCTGCAGGCTCTTCTCGCCGAAGAAGACGATGTTCGTCCCCTCCTGCCGGCATTGCCAGTCGAAGCTGGAGGGGATCGAAAGGGCCGAGACGCCCTGAAGCTTGCTGAGCCACATCCCCATCGGGCCGTTCTGCTCCGCGCCGAGGTTGCAGCCGTTGCCGATCCAGTAGCCGGGACGCCCGTCCTTCAGCAGGAGCCCGCCCCGGATCTCGGCCTTCACGGGCGCGATCGGCGCGATCGGCCCGTAGGGGATCGTCTTCGGCAGGCGCTCGACGCGGAAGCCGAGGCTCTCGCGCGGCTTCTCGTCAGCCTTCTCCGCGACCTCGACGAGCGTGACGTCGTCGACTTCGGCGGCGCTCGGCTCGTTCCCGCCCCAGACGAGGAACTGGAGCCGGATGCGCGCGCCCTTGTGCTTCCAGACCTTCTTCGAGACCGCAATCTCGTGCGTGAACGCCGTCCAGTCCTCCGAGCCCTTGATAGACAGGAAGTCGCCGAGGTTGCCGCCCGCGTCGTTCTTGACCATCGTGAAGCCGTCCGGCGCTGCGGCGTCCGGCACGAGGAACTGGTAGGCGAAGGAGAGGTTGGCCCCGCGGTGGCGGAAGGAGACCTTCACGCGCTTCGCCTTGCCGAGGCCGCAGACCTGGATGAGCTGCGTCGCGCCGGGCCCGCGGTCCTTCTCGATGCGCCCGACGCCGTTTCCGAGGACGACCCGCCCGGGGCCCTCGCCGAACGGGTTGCCGCCCCAGCCCTCGCCCTGGCCGTCGAACGTCCCGTTCACGGCCAGGTTGCGCGAAGCCGCCGCGCCGTCGGCCGCCCAGCCGACCGCCGCCCCCAAGA
>CAVEVC010000194.1:0-5803 GCA_963618935.1 Clostridiales bacterium CCNA10
CTATAGAAGCGGCAACAAAATGGATTGATCGTGCGGGAGGGCGCGTGTCCTCACGCGCCGCAAATACGGCGGCTGGGGACAGCCGCCCTCCCAGCGGAATCGACACAATTAATTGCCGAAGCAATAGAACCTGAAACCTAAAGCCTAGGCGTGGCCGCGGGGCGTCCCCCGCAACGGGAAAATGTGGTAAACTACCGGCATGGCATTTTATCGGACATTCTGCGCGCTTGCGCTTGTGCTGCTGCCGGGGCTTCTTCGGGCGGAGAAGGCCGATGCGGCGGCGCCCGCGTCCGCCGCAGAGGAGATGGACGCCGCGGAGGAGGTTGACGCCGCTGCCGAGAAGGGGCGTCCGTCCAAGGACGCCCGCTTTGAGCGTTATCGGACGATCATCGACCGCAGGCCGTTCGGGCCCGAGCCGGCGAACTTCGACCCCGACGCGCCCGGTTCGCGGGGCGGGGGCGCCGGGGGCGGCGGGGCGGCCGATCCGGCGGCCCAGGAGGCGATGAAGGCGCAGGAGGAGCAGAAGATCATCGCGTCGGTGCGCGTCTCGGCGCTGAACGTGACGCCGTCCGGGAAGATCGCCGTGGGGTTCACGGACGCGTCGAAGCAGCCGTCGGGGACGTACTACCTGAAGGTGGGCGAGACGCGCGACGGGTGGACGGTGAAGGCGGCCGACGCCCGCGCGATGAAGGTGACGCTGGAGAAGGACGGCGTGGAGGCGACGCTGGGGCTGGGCGAAGGGGCCGCCGACAGCGGAAAGGGCGGCGGCAAGGCGAAGGCCGCGGCGGGGGCGGCGGTGCGTCCGCAGGTCGGCGCGCTGGCCCGTGCGGGGCTGCTGCGCCCGCCTGTTTCCGCCGCGTCCACGCCGCCGGGGGCGTCCGCCGAGCCGGAGGCGGGGGGCAACGCGCTTAGGAACCTGCGCGCCCGCCGGGCCCTCAAGGAGGCCGAGCGCGCGGAGGAGGCGAAGCGGCAGGCCGCCGCCGCCGAGCAGGCCCGGGTCGACCGCGAGAAGGCGGCCGCCGAGCGCGAGCAGCAGCGCGAGGCGCTGGTCCAGATCCAGGAGGAGCTGCGCCGCCAGCGCGAGCAGAAGGAGCAGGAGCGGCAGCGGCGGCAGCAGGAAGAGGCGCAGACGGCGGCGGGCGACGCATCTGAGCCGGAAGCCCAGGGGCAGGAGTAGGGGACGCGCGGGAGGACGGGGATGGAAGCGACGACGCTGGAGATGTTTCGCGGGGAGCTGCTGCGCACGGGGGCGTATGCGACGCCGCCCGGGCGGATGCCGCCGAAGCCGCGCGCGCCCGGCGCGCTCACCACGTTCGGGCTCTGCTGGAGCACGTTCAGCGTCTTCCCCCTGTGCGCGGTCTACGAGGCGCTGGGGCGGCTCACGACGGACAAGTGGGCGCACTTCTGCTTCCGTTCGGCGCGGAAGGCCGAGCGCTACGGCGTGCCGCTGTTCGCGGAGGGGTGGAACAGCCGCCGGGACCACGAGGGACCGGTCGTCTACCTCGCGAACCACATGAGCACGCTGGAGACGATCCTGCTGCCGTTCGTGCTGCTCGGATACGGTCCGTTCTGCACCGTCGTCAAGGCGTCGCTCGCGCACCTGCCCTTCCTGGAGAAGGCGGCGGCGCACATGGGGCTCATCCCGATCGGGCGCACGAACCCGCGCGAGGACCTGACGACGATCTTCCGCGTGGGCGGGGAGCGGATCGCGCAGGGCGCGTCGGTGCTCATCTTCGCGCAGGGGCGGCGCCAGCCGGTCTTCGCGCGCAAGGGGTGGAGCTCGATCGGCACGAAGCTCGCGGAGAAGGCGGGCGTGCCGGTGGTGCCGATCGCGGTGAAGACGGACGCGATGCCCACGCGGCCGAACGGGAAGGGGTGGCTCAAGGACTTCGGCACGGTCGATCCGACGAAGGAGATCCGCCTGGCCTGCGGGCCGGTCCTGAAGGGCCCCTCCCGCGAGACGGTGCGCGCGAGCTTCGACTGGATCCAGGCGAAGCTCGAGGCCTGGGGGCTGCCGACCGAGGGGTAGCGGGCGCGTCCGCGCGCCGGGGAGTTTTCGGACAAGGAACACCAACCAAGAAGGAGAACCAGACATGGCGAAGACGTTCAAGATCGGCTACATGCCGCTTTCCAAGGTCAACTGGACGAACGACACGCTTGAGGCGGCGCGGGCGAACGCGCTCGCCTTCCTCAAGTCCCTGCCGGACGTCGAGGTGGTCGGGCCCGACCGCATGCTCACGCTCGAAGGCGAGGCGATCGAGCTGCTGGAGCAGTTCGAGAAGGACCGCCCGGACCTGCTCATCACGCACTTCATGACCTTCTCGCTCGGCGTCGTGCCGCCGATGTTCGCCCAGCGCCTGAACGTGCCGGTCGTCCTGTGGAGCATGAAGGAGCCCGACCCGCAGGGCGGGCGCCTGCAGAACAACAGCTTCTGCGCGGCGAACATGAACGCGCACCACATGTACCGCCTCCACATCCCCTACTTCCACGTCCACGCCGAGCCGGGCACGCCGGACGCGGCGGAGAAGATCGCGAAGGCGGTCAACACGGCGAAGGCGATGAAGGCCCTCCACGAAATGCGCATCGGCCTCATCGGCGGGCGCGTGCCGGGCTTCTACACGAGCTGCGTGAGCGAGATGCTGCTGCGCCGCCGCCTCGGCCCCGAGGTGAAGATCATCACCGAACACGAGCTCTTCACGTGCGCGCAGACCCTCACGGCCGAGGAGGTGGCGAAGGCGATGGCGATCATCGACGCGGACACGAAGACGCACCCGACGGACGGCCCGCGCGGCGACCAGAAGGAGAAGAGCGCCCGCCTCATCGCCGCCGTGATGAAGATGAAGGACAAGTTCTTCGTCGACACCTTTGCGATGCGCTGCTGGCCCGAGGTCATCCTCAACGAGTTCTACGGCATCGCCGTCTGCTCCACGCTCGGCCACCTCACGAACCACGGCTGCCTCGCCGCCTGCGAGGGCGACGTGTACGGCGCCGTGATGATGCGCATCGGCCAGATCCTCTCGAACGACCTGCCGTTCTTCTGCGACATGATCGTCATGGAGGGCGACTACGGCGTGGCGTGGCACTGCGGCGCGGCCCCCTGCGGCCTCTGCAAGCCCGGCTACCAGCCCGAGCTCCACTGCTCGGCGACGGTCGAGGGCGGCGGCGTGAAGGGCTGCACGGGCGAGTTCCCGCTCAAGCCCGGCCGCGTGACGCTCGCCCGCCTCGGCGAGACGCGCGACGGCGACGGCTTCCGCATGCTCGTGGCGACGGGCGAGGGGCTGGACACGGACATGTTCGTGCGCGGCACGCCGCTCAAGATCAGGTTCGACGCCGGCTGCGACGCCCTGCGCGAGGAGGTGATCACGAACGGCTGGGAGCACCACTACGCGCTCATGTACGGCGACCACGTCGACGAGCTCAAGGACCTCTGCCGCAACCTCGACATCGAGCTGCACCTCGTGCGGTAGCCCGTTCGCGCGGCGCCGCGCGCGTTTTGGAAATCGGCATCAAGCAGAGCCGTGGGAAACGCCGCCTGAACGCCGCGCCGACTGAAAACGAGCGCCATTGCCTGGACTGCGAGATCTCGATGCTCCCGGTCCGGGCATTGGACATTGGACGCCTGAAGGACTTGCCGGACAGGACGACGCCAGGATCATCAGCATCTTTTCCGTCTTCTTGATCGTCGCGAGCGTGACGTCTTCCGTCTCCGGCCAGTCGCGCTCAAGCGTCTGCGCAACGACTTGCGCGATTCGGTCGAGATAGCCGCCCCGCGCCGTCTTGTAGAACGGATAGAAACCGTTTCTTGATCAGCGTCTGCCACGGCTTGAAGTGGTGGACCTCGTCCACGAAAAGCCGGCTGCCGCCGTTGTTGTGAAGCCAGTCGGCGACATACTGCATCGTATGGTTCGCGAACCAGAGGCTGTCGAGCGAGACGTAGACCGCGCGGTCGAGTTCCTTCGGGTTCTCCTTCAGGAACTGGAGCATCATCGTCGTCTTGCCCGTCCCCTTGGCGCCCTTGATGCAGACCAGGCGGTCGTCCCAGTCGATCTGCGAATACAGCGAACGGTGCAGGCCGCTCGGAACGTCCGCCAGCCGCCGCTCCATCGCGGCGAGAAGCGGCTCGATGTCACGGGCGCTCATAGAATGTCTCCATTCATCTTTTTTGCCTCAGAAAGATGTTTGCAGACATTATGGCACAAGTGATGGCATTTGCCTGCGCAAACGGCAACGCTTCTTCAGCTTCGCCATCAGCAGAACGCGCACATTGTACCAAAATCAGCCGCCTCCGTGTGCCGCCTCGTGCGCCGCCCAGAATGTCTAATAAATCGAGCACAGAGGTCAGACCTTTGTTCTCTGTCTTGGACAGGCCTTTTGGTGTCTTTTGGTATTACACCAAAAGCCCTTCGCCCTGTGGACGCGGCGACATTTCGCAACTCTATTCCAAAGGCGTCTGACGCCCGATTTCACAGGGCGAGGACCGTGTGGTAGACCTTCTCGGCGAATGCCTCGTAGTCGTTGGAGAGGGAATCAAAGGCCGGGGTTGACGCTTCAATGTCTATCGACCCCAAAAAGCAGGCGGGACAGCCTCGGACAGAGCCGCCGCAGCCAGAGCGCCACGACGATCGGTCCGCAGACACCGACTGCGAGACGAACCATCGCACACGCATTCGGAGACTCGTTCAGACGGGGCACAAGCTCAAAGACCGAAGAGAGGCACGCGAACACGCACATGTGCATCAGGTAGATCGGGAACGACATTCCCTCCAGCCACCTTGGCAAGCGCATCGTCGGCGTCAGTTTCCATGCCACAAGCAACAGGAACGGAATCGCCGCCTCCTCAAGCAAGGGGATGCAGGCGTCCAAGCCGTTCGCGGACAAGACGAACCTGCAGACAAGAAGCGCAAGAGCCACGGCGAGTGCCTGTCTCGTTCGCAGAATGGGCAAGCGGTGCGAATAAAGGTAGATTCCGCACGAGAAATAGAAGAGTCCCGAAAGCGAGAACAGCCACCTGAAGAGCATGGCGACCTTGTGCCCGGGAAGGACGTGATAGAGGACGCCCAGCGCAAACGACAACGCAAGCCAGCCCTTCCCGAACCGCCTTGTCAGCCAGGCGCCCCCCGGCGCGATCAAGACAAAGACAAACAGGCAACGCAGATACCAAAGCGGCACAATCGGACATTTGTAGAGCAGCTTCTCGAATGGATAGCTCCAGTCGTATTGGCTTAGGAACTGAAGGGCCGCCGAACCGATTGGCCGAGCCAAGAAGACATCACCGAAAAGGGAGATCGCGATCGGGAGCAACAGGATCTCGATTATCGTCCAGATGAAGAACGGCACGAGAAGTGTCCGTACGCGTCGGCGAACGGCCGCAAGCCAGTCTTTGGCCGTGTCGAGATGTTTCGCGAGGAAATAGCCGGAGCAGACGAAGAAAAACGGAACGGCGATTCGGGTCAGTCCGAATGAGGAGAAAGAGGCTTGTTCCGGTCCCCTCGAGACAAGCGTCGTGTGCCACATATAAGGGGAATGAATCGCCACGACCAAGACGGCGCAGACGAACTTCAGCAGACTGATGCGTATGCTGTCTTCAGTTCCGACACTGTTTTCAGTTCCGAGTCTTGGCGAATTTGACGCCGCCGATGCATACCATTCCGCTTTTGCCGTCCTGCGGATGACGTCATCATTGTTCTCAAGCACTTTCTTCTCATCCTCGTGCGCGCGGTTCGCCGACGGGGATTCCGATGCATGAAAAGAGCGCATTTTCTCTTGATGCACTTCAGCAAGCCCGACCAAAGGCCTATGGGAA
>CAVEVC010000195.1:0-5239 GCA_963618935.1 Clostridiales bacterium CCNA10
GAGTTCCTGTCCGCCGACGCCGAGGCCGACTCCGACGTCCGCAAGACCCTCCGCACCCGCGCCCGCTACGAGGTGCAGAACAACTCCTACGCGCGCGGCATCGTCAAGACGCTCGCCGACGACGCGGTGGGGACGGGGCCGCGGCTGCAGATGCTCCTCGACGACGAGGGGACGAACAAGCGGATCGAGCACGATTTCCAGGTCTGGGCGAAGAGGACGAGACTCGCCGCGAAGCTCCGCACCATGAGGATGGCGCGGTGCCAGGACGGCGAGGCGTTCGCGATCCTCGCCCAGAACCCGAAACTTGAAACGAACGTGAGGCTGGACCTGCAGCTCGTCGAAGCCGACCGGGTTACGGACGACATTCTGACAGGCGACGAGAGGCGGGTCGACGGCATCGCGTTCGACGCCTTCGGGAACCCCGTCTCGTACCGGGTGCTGAAGAGGCACCCGGGCGGGACGGAGCTCTTCGACTCCACCGAGGCGGTGACGGTGCGCGCGGAGAACATGATCCACGTTTTCCGGCAGGACCGCCCGGAGCAGCACCGGGGCGTCCCGGAGATCACGGCGGCGCTCCCGCTCTTCGCGCACCTGCGGCGGTTCACGCTCGCGGTGGTGAGCGCGGCGGAGGCGGCGGCGGACTTCGCGGGCATCCTCTACACGGACGCGCCCGCGAACGGCGAGGCGGACAGCGTGGAGGCGATGGACACGATCCAGCTCGAGCGCAACATGCTCCTCACGATGCCGGGCGGCTGGAAGATGAGCCAGGTGGACCCGAAGCAGCCCGTCACGACCTACGGCGAGTTCAAGCGCGAGATACTGAACGAGATCGCGCGCTGCCTCTCGATGCCCTACAACGTCGCGGCGGGGAACTCGTCCGGCTACAACTACGCCTCCGGGCGGCTCGACCACCAGACCTACTACAAGTCGCTCGCGGTCGACCGCGCCTTCATGGAGGCGGAGGTCCTCGACCGCGTGTTCGAGGCGTGGGTGCGCGAGTGGTCGCTCGCGACGGCGACGCGGATCGACGCGTGCGACTGCCGCCACGTGTGGTTCTGGGACGGGCAGGCGCACGTCGACCCCGCGAAGGAGGCGAACGCGCAGGAGAAGCGCCTGAAGAACATGACCACGACCCTCGCGGCGGAATACGCCCGCCAGGGCAAGGACTGGGAGACGGAGCTGCGGCAGGTCGCCAAGGAGCGCGCGCTCATGCGCGAGCTCGGCATCGGCGAGGAGGCGACGGACGCACAGGACAGCGATTCGGAAAACGAATCTGACAACGAAAACGAAGGAGAAAGTGACAATGGAAACGGAGACGGGTGAAAAGGCGGGCGAGTATCTTGAGATCACCGCCTCGGGCGACGGCGGGGGACGCCACAAAGTGGCGGGGCTCGCCTACTCGGGCGGCAAGATGCGGCTCTTCGGGTGGTCGAAGCCGGTGGTCGTGGACCTCTCGGGGATGACGGTGCCGGAGTCGGTGCCGCTTTTGGCGAACCACGAGAACCACACGTTGGGGCGCGTGGGCGTCGTGTCCGCGAAGGCGGATGGCGGACGCCTCGCGATCTCGGGCGAGATCGTGGCGGGCGGCGAGCTCGCCGAGGCCATCGTCGCCCAGGGAAAGGCGGGCGCGGACTGGCAGCTCTCCATCGGGGCGGAGGTCGAGGCCGCCGAGCTCGTCCAGTCCGGGAAGCGGAAGGTGAACGGGACGGAGCAGGAGGCCCCGTTCTACCACGTCACCAAGTCGACATTGCGGGAGGTCAGCGTCGTCGCCGTGGGCGCGGACCGCTCGACGCACATGACGGTCACGGCGCAACTTCAACTGAAAGGAAACTCAATCATGGAAACGGAGATCAAGGGGAACGGAACGACGGGGAACGGGGAACGGGTAATGGGGAATGGGGCTGCGGCGGCCGAGACGCCGAAGGCCGAGACGCCCAAGGCGCCGGAGAAGGCGGAGACGCAGGCCGCCGCGCAGCCCGACGCGAAGGCGGTCGCGGAGGCGGCGGTCAGGGCGGAGCGCGAGCGCGTGGCGGCGGTTCGGGCCGTCTGCGGCGGCGAGTTCCCGGAGATCGAGGCGAAGGCCGTCGCCGAGGGCTGGGGGCGCGAGCGCGTCAGCGAGGCGGTCCTCGCCGCCTACCGCGAGAGGCAGCCCAAGACCTCCGCGCCGTCGGTGTCCGTGAGGAAGTCGGGGACGACGGCGAGGACGCTTGAGGCGGCCCTCTCGCTCCGCGCGGGGATCGACGGCGACTCGCTCGCGAGGGAGATGGGCGAGGAGACGGTCGAGGCCGCCTCGAAGGACGCCGACCTCCCGCTCGCGGGGCTGCTCGCCGAGTGCATGAGGCTCGAGGGCATGGACGCGCCGCGCACGCTCGACAACGCCGCGATCAAGGCCGCGTTCTCGAC
The DNA here is from genome assembly GCA_963618935.1 of Clostridiales bacterium CCNA10. Taxonomy (GTDB): domain Bacteria; phylum Verrucomicrobiota; class Kiritimatiellia; order RFP12; family UBA1067; genus RUG572. The sequence goes on from CAVEVC010000195.1 coordinate 2,404, forward strand.
GGTGTCGCTCCCGGGCATCCTCTCGAACGTCGCGCAGAAGAAGCTCCTGCAGGCCTACCGGGCGCAGCCCGTCGTCGCGACGAGGCTCTGCACGTCCGCCGACCTCTCCGACTTCAAGGAGAACGAGCGCTTCCGCCTCACCGACATCGGAGACCTGAAGCCCGTCGGGGCGGACGGCGAGATCCGCGACGGCGGCGTCTCGGAGGAGAAGGCGGTGAACCGCCTCGACACCTACGCCAAGAAGTTCTGCCTGACGCGGAAGATGGTGATCAACGACGACCTCGGCGCGTTCCTGAAGGTGCCCTCGGCGATGGGCAACCGCGCGGCGCGGCTCGTCGACCAGCTCTTCTTCTCGCGCCTCATGGCGAACCCGGCGATGGGCGACGGCAAGCCGCTCTTCTCCGCCGCGCACAGGAACCTCCTCACGGGGGCGGCGAGCGCGCTCTCGTCCGACTCGCTCAAGAAGGCGATCCAGCTCTTCCTCAACCAGACGGACGCGGACGGGCAGCCGATCTCGGTCGAGCCGAGCGTCCTCCTGGTGCCGACGGCGCTGAAGTTCCTCGCGCAGGAGCTCACCCAGGGGCCGACGCTCGTCATGTCCGGCGGCGCGGAGAACGTCGTGAGGCCGTCCGTGAACGTCCTCGCGAACGAGGGGCTCTCCATCGTCTCGAGCCCCTACCTCTCGAACTCGAAGTACGAGGGCGCGAGCGAGGCGGCGTGGTATCTCTTCGGCAAGCCCGGCACGGTGGACACCTTCGAGATCGGCTACCTCAAGGGGCGGCGGACGCCGACGGTGGAGCGCGGCGACCTGGACTTCAACGTCCTCGGCGTGTGGTTCCGCGTCTACTTCGACGTCGGCATCCGCGAGCAGGACCACCGTGGCATGGTGAAGTCCAACGGCGCGGCGGGCTGACGCTATTTCGGCCCCGCGCCGCCGGGGGAGGCGGGTTTCTTTCGCTTGTTTCTTCCCCCGCCCCCGGCGGCCGGGGCGTTTTCACAAACTTAAAATCGAGAAAGGATCGAACGCAAATGAACGCAAGATACGTGCAGAGGGGCGAGTCCATCGACTTCACCCCGGAGAAAGACGTCGCGGCGGGCGACGTCGTGACGGTGGGGAGCCTCGTCGGCGTCGCGAAGCTCGACGTCCGGGCGGGCGAGCTCGGCGCGCTCGCGCTCGTCGGGGTCTACGAGATCGCGACGGGCGGCGCGGAGGTCGCGGCGGGGGCGGTCGTCTCCGTCGACCCGGCGACCGGGAAGGTCGCGGCGGCGGGCGCGGCGGGGGCGGTCAGGTTCGGCCACGCCGTCGCGGCGGCGAAGGCGACGGACGCGACCGTGAACGTCCGCCTCGCGCAGGGGCTTGCCTGATGGTCGCGGCCGGGATGGAGAGCCTGCGCGCGGCGCAGCTCGACGCGCTCGCCTCCCCGACCGTCTACAGGCGCGGGACGGACGAGCGGCAGGTCCGCGCCGTCGTGGGGCGCACGGTGTTCCGCACGCGGGACGCCTGCGGCGCGTGGGTCAGCGAGGAGACGCGGGACTTCATCGTCCCCGCCTCCGAGCTCGACTTGGAGCCGCAACGGGGCGACGAGGTGGAGTTCATGGGCGGCGTCTACGAGGTGCTCGCGCCCAACGGCGAGCCCGTCTGGCGGTGGAGCGACCCGCACCAGACGGCGCGGCGCATCCACGCGAAACTGATAGGGGGAGAGTGATGGCAACGGAACAGCAGAAGGCGGAGATGCCGCCCGGGTTCCCGGAGCTCTGGGAGGGCGTGACGCGCTCGCGGATGGACATCGCGGAGCTCAAGGGGATGGTGCGGATGCACTTCTCGGACGGCGTCCACCACACGCCGCCCTGCGCGACGGCGGCGGGGCTCCAGAAGACGCTCCACGCGGCGATGGGCGCGGCGATCATCTCGCTCCTCTCGGCGGTCGGGACGCTCGTCTTCGAGCTCGTGAGGTACGCCCATGGCTGACCTCATCGGACTCGCGGAGGGCGTCGCCGCCGAGGTCGGCGGGAGCGCGCTCGTCGCCTACGCGCCGGAGTTCGACCTCAAGGGCCTGAGGGAGAGGCGCGTCGTCGTCGTCCCCTGCGGGATCGAGGTTTCGCCCGGCGCGCGCGGCTACGTCGAGGAACGGCTCAGGGTGCAGGTCGGGGTGCTGAAGAAATGCACCGAGGACGACGTTCCCGCGCTCGTGCGCGAGGTCGCCGCGCTCGGACGCTCCTTCCTGCACAAATGGGTCGCGGGCGTCCGCTGCGTCAAGGCGGAGTACGCGCCCATCTACGCGCCCGAGCACTTGCGCGAGCGGCGGCAGTTCACGGGCGTCGTCGAGCTCACCTTCCTCTCGGTTCAGCGAAATGAAGGCTGACGTCGAGTTCGACGCGGACGGCCTCGCCGCGAGGATCGCGCGGGCGGGGCGGGACTTCCTGCGCCGCGCGGGGGCGTATGTCCGGCGCGTCGCGCAACGGAAGGTCGCGACGAGCCCGAAGGCGTCGCCGCCGGGTTCCCCGCCGCACTCGCGGCGCGGACTCCTCCGGCGGGCGGTGCTCTTCGGGAGCGACGGGGACAGGCGCGTCCTCGTGGGGCCGGGGTTCACCTTCGTCGGCACGAGCGCCTCGGCGCACGAGTTCGGCGGGAAGTACAGGAGGGAGCGGTATCCGAAGAGGCCGCTCATGGGGCCCGCGCTCCGCGAGTCCGCGCCGCATTTGGCGAAGATGTGGCAGGACGCGGTGAAGTAAAAATCTCAACACGAAAGGAGAAACGGAAAATGGCATACAAGCTGGGTTTGGACGCCAAGCTCTTCCACGGCGAGGCGGGGTCGACCGCCACCAACGAGATGGC
>CAVEVC010000196.1:0-5132 GCA_963618935.1 Clostridiales bacterium CCNA10
CGCTTCGCTTTAAGTAGTTAAGTAGTTAAGTAGTTAAGTAGTTAAGTAGTTAAGTTTTAGCCGTTGCGGAACCTTCGCGATTGCGGACGGGACAAGCCCGTCCCTCCCGGAAATCGAATCCCGGCAGTTTGCATGTCACAAACTCAACCACTCAACCCCTTAACTACTTAACAACTTAACCACTTAATTTCCCTAGCACCGGCCCTTGCTCCTGAGGAAGGCGAAGGAGGGGGTGATCGCGTCGAGCGAGTCGAAGTGGCGCTCGCACTCGACAACCCACCACTTGACGCCGTCGGCGTCGGCGGCGGCGGCGAGCTTGTCCCAGTCGACGCCCTTGGCGCAGACCTTGCCGTTCGCGTCGCGCCCGGGCTGGCCGAGGATGGCGTCGAACTGCTTGACGCCGGGGCCCATGCCGTTCTCCTTCGCGTGGAGCGTGGGCGAGCGGTGCGGGTACTTCCTGTACTGCTCGCACGGGTCGTGGCCGGCGCAGGTCGTCCAGCCGACGTCCTGCTCCATGCAGACGTTCTGGTGCGTGTTCGAGAAGAAGTAGTCCCAGTACGTCGTACCGTCCTTCATCTTCATGTTGAACTCGCCCGTGTGGTTGTGGAGGCCGATCTTGCAGCCGTACTTCGCGGCCTCCTCGGCGGCCGTGTTGTAGTAGTCGACGAGCATCTTGAGGAAGTCGTCGAGGTTCTCGCCCTTCTTCGGGAAGTTGCCGCCGCCGGGGCAGATGATCGTGGTGTTGCCGTAGCCGAGGTTGAACTCGCACGTCCGCTTCACGTTGGCGGGGCTGAACGCATCGCGGCCGACGTGCGTGCCGCAGCCGACGAGGCCGTTGTCGCCCAGCATCTTCTTCAGCTCGGCGGCCGACTTGCCGTAGTAGCCCGCGAACTCGACGCCCTTGAAGCCGATCTTCGCGACCTCGGCGAGCGCCTTCTCGATGCCGACCGCGGGGATGTACTTGTGGATGGAGTAGAGCTGGACGGCGACCTGGCCCTTCTTGCAGCCGGCCTGCGCGCAGCACGTCCCGGCGCCAAACGACGTCGCGGCGCCCGCCGCGGCCAGCGAGCCCAGAAAGCCTCTTCTCGACAGATTCATGATCGTTCTCCTTTTTTTTTGTGCTTGTTGTTGTTTGTGTCCTTGGACGCCAACCACCGCCCTTGGACTACGCAAGCTGGTCCATCGTCACGACGGGCAGGTCCTTCGCCGGCTCGGCCATCGGCTTGAGCGCCGACGCGTCGAACGCAAAGCCGTCCTTGCCGAGCTTCCACACGACGGGGGCCGTGTTGAGGATTGTGGCGCGGAAGCCCTGCATCGTCGCGCCCATGTTGCCGGTGTGGGACGAGTTGCACCCCTCGTTCTCGATGACGAACGGGTACTTGAAGCCCTTCCTCATGAGCGTCTGCAGGAACTTCGTCCAGTCGCAGGAGTCGCTGCCGCCGAAGCCCGGCAGGCGCGGCTCGTAGTTCATGCGCGCCCACTCGTTCGCGGCGATCGGCACGCCGGCCTTCCGCGCGAGGGCCTTGTCGACGACCTGCTCGGGGTAGAGGCGGCCCCAGTGGACGGCGTCCGTCGTGGCGGCGAAGTTGCGCGTGCCCTTGATGTGGACGCGGCGGAGGCGCCGGAAGTCCATCGCCTCGATGACGTCGCTCGGGTCGATGTGCTGCCAGATGTCGTGCGACGGGTCGTAGGTCTCCTGCAGGGCGGAGGCGTCGTCGAGGATCGCGTACATGAGCTTGCGCGCGGCGAGGCAGCCCGGCAGGTTGTTGTAGGCGTCGGGCGCCGTCGCCGGCTGCCAGCCCTCCATCGGGCAGTTCTCGACGCAGACGGTCACGCCGAGGCCCTTCGCGTAGTCGAGCATCGGCTGGAAGACCTTCTTGAACTTGTGGAGGTTCTTCTCGAACCCGCCGTCCGTGCGGCCGAGCGCGTGGTCATAGCCCACGAACGTGCCGCAGACGACGTCGTTCGCGTCGCCGCCGAGGAGGGCCGCGATGCGGATGAGCTTGAGGATGTGGTTCTGGTTCGCGCGCTGCAGCGCCTCCGTCTTCGCGCCGATGAGGTTGTCGTAGGCGCCCACGGAGACGCGCAGGCCCTCCTCGTTGCAGCGGCGGACGACGCGCCGGGCGGCGGCGAGGTCGAACGTCTCGTAGTCGAGGTGCGTCGCGATGTGGTCCGCGCGGTCCGTGTCGCGGCGGAACACGCAGAGCTCCAGGCCCTGGGCCCCCACCGACTTCGCGCGCCCCAGCACGTCCTCGAAGCTCTCGCCCGCGAACGCGGAGGTCATGAGCCAGATCGGGTTGTTCATCGGCTTCGGCGCGCCCGGCCCGAACCCGGGCATCTCCGCGCCCCTGGCCGCACGGCCGCCCATCGCGGCCACGGCCGCCGAGGCCGCGCCGAACTTGAAGAAGTCACGTCTGTTCATTTGTCTTTCCTTTCACTCTAAAATGGAATCTTCTGAAACATTAAGTGGTTAAGCCGCTTCGCTTTAAGTAGTTAAGTTGACTGCTTGATTTTCTCACCATTTTACCAATCCAAGAACTTAACTACTTAACAACTTAATCATTTAACTCCTACTTAACCACTTAACTACTTAACCACTTAATCTACCTGAGCTGCCCGAGGAAGCGCAGGTCGTTCTCGTAGAGCCAGCGGATGTCGGGGATGCCGTACTTGATCATCGCGACGCGCTCGACGCCGAAGCCGAAGGCGTAGCCCGAGACCGCCTCGGGGTCCCAGCCGACGTGCCGGAAGACGCGCGGGTCGACCATGCCCGCGCCGGCGACCTCGATCCAGCCCGACTGCTTGCAGACGCCGCAGCCCCTGCCCCTGCAGACGTGGCAGGAGAAGTCGACCTCCACGCTCGGCTCGGTGAACGGGAAGAAGTGGGGGCGGAAGCGCACGGTGACGCTGTCGCCCATCATCTCCTTCGCGAAGTAGGCGAGCACGCTCTTGAGGTCGGCGAGCGAGACGGGCTTCGTGTCGCAGTAGAGGCCCTCGATCTGGTGGAAGTTCGCGGAGTGCGTCGCGTCCGTCGTGTCGCGGCGGTAGGTGCGGCCGGGGCAGATGACGCGCACGGGCGGCTTGTTCGCGAGCATCGTGCGGATCTGCACGGGGGAGGTCTGCGTGCGGAGCAGCAGGTCCTCCTCGGCGCGGGCGCCGCCCTCGCCGCGGATCTCGGCCGAATCGAGCCAGAAGGTGTCGGTGCGGTCGTTCGTGGGATGGTGGCCGGGCGTGTTGAGGGCCGTGAAGTTGTTGAAGCGCGTCTCGATGTCCGGGCCGTCCGCCACCGTGAAGCCGAGCTTGCCGAAGATGCGCGCGGTGTCGGCGACGACGCGGCTGAGCGGATGCTCCACGCCCGGCGCGGGCCAGCGGCCCGGCAGCGTCGCGTCGACGTCCTCCTCCTTCGCGCCGCCCGCGGCGCCGGCGCCCTTCGCCGCGAGCGCGGCCTCCACATCGGCGCGCCAGGCCTGCACGGCCTTGCCGAACGCGGGGCGCTCCTCCTTCGGCACGTCCTTCATGCCCTTGATGAGCGCGGGGATGGAGCCGTTGCGGCCCACGTACCGGATGCGCAGCTGTTCGACGGCGGCGGCGTCCGCGGCGGCGGCGATCTCCGCCAGCGACGCGGCCCGGCCCTGTTCGAGTTCTTCGAGTGTCATGCTTGTCTTCTTTCGAAAGTTTCCCCTATTATAGCCGTTCGGGCGGGCGGAGGCAAGTACACGCCCCGTCACTTCGCGCCGATGGCCCGCACCAGGTAGGGCCAGTAGACCCGCGTGTACACCGCGCAGGAATAGACGTTGAGGGCGATGAGGACGCCCTCGACCGCGTAGACGGACGCCAGCAGCGGGCCCTGGCTCGCGGCCGGCAGCAGGTGGTGCAGCGCCAGGTAGGCGTAGATGTAGCCCGCCGCCGGGAAGGAGAGGGCCGTGCGCACCTTCCCCAGCCACATCGCCCCCACGTCGGCCCGGTAGGCGGCGGCGACGGAGCGGAGGAAGGTCACCCACTGGTCGCGGAGGATGTAGAGGACGGTGAAGGCGAGCATGACGAGCGCGTGCGCCGCCGACTCGCCCTGCGCGCCGATGATCCACAGCAGCGTGGGGAAGCTCACGATGAAGAACACCTTGTCCATCAGCGGGTCGGCGAGCTTGCCGAACGTCGAGACGACCTTCCACTTCCGCGCGAGCCGGCCGTCGTAGAGGTCGGAGAGGGCGGCGCAGGCCATCAGGACGCCCGCGGCGGCCGCCAGGGCCACGCTCGCGCGGCGCTGGGCCAGCACCGCGCAGACCAGAAACGCGAAGATGAGCGGGATGCGGGAGAACGTGAGCGCGTTGACGACGCAGGAGTGGAAGCGCGAACTCATGTGCCCGACGCGCCGTCCTCTCCCCCTTCTTCGCCGCCGCCGAACGCGGCGCCGTCCGCCATGCCGGCGCCGAGGTCCCCTTCCATGCGGTCCAGCAGCGCGGCCATCTTCTGCCCGACGTCGGCCTGCCTGTCGACGAAGTTCCGCACCTCGCCGAGCTGCAGCTTCGCGCACGCCAGCGCCGCCTGCAGCGCGTCGCGGCGCAGGGCCATCTGCCCAAGCTCCTGCTCCAGCTCCTCGATGCGCTGCTCGGCCTTCTGGAGGTGGCGCCGCGCCGCGAAGAGCTGCTTGAGGATCTCGCCCGGCTCGATGTCGAGGTCGTCGATCTTCATCCCGTCCGGGATCGGCACAAGCACGCTTTCGCCGCAGTTCACGCAGTTGATCTGGAGGCCCGCGCCGCGGTAGTCGATCGCGAGGTTGTGCCCGCAGTGCGGGCAGTCGAACACGATGTCCGTGTCGCGGATCTCGGTTCCGGGCGGATCGCCCTCGGACGGGGCGGCGAACCCGTCCCCGACGTCCTCGGGCGTTTGGACTTCGCGCTCTTTGAGTTCTTCTTCGGACATGTGCAGACCTCCTTGGAGTTTCGGACCTAGTATAAAATAAAGGAGGCCGGAGCGCAAGTGGTGTTAGGTTTTAGGTTTCAGGTTTTAGGGGTTAGGTTTCAGGGGTTAGGTGTCAGGTTTTAGGTGTCAGTTAGGGATGCGTTCCTGTGTGTCCGGACGGCCCGGCGCGCGAAGTACCCGCGCCGCCCTCGGCGCGTGGCGCTGTGGGGCGG
>CAVEVC010000197.1:0-5131 GCA_963618935.1 Clostridiales bacterium CCNA10
CGCGCCGGGGCGACAGGCCGCGCGGGAGGGACGCGCTTGTCGCGTCCGCCGCGCGTTCGGCCGCGACAAGCGCGACCCTCCCGCGCACAACCAATCCTGAACGCCACGCGCGGGGGCCGCTGCTGCGTGTTGGGTCGTTGTTGCAAACAGGGATCCGGTCGCGACAAGCGCGACCCTTCCGGGAGGACGCCCTGTGTTGGGGGCGGTCGGATGCCACCGTGTCGAGTCCGTTCGGATGCCACGCGCCGGGGGCGGCGCGGGTACTTCGCGCGCCGAGCCGCTGGAAGGGCTGATAACGGAGTGGGCGGATCATGGAGAGCGGTGCGGGGATTCGGTGATTTCGTGCGTTTTTGCCCGATAATGAATCGCTACTTGAATAGCGATACGAGGAAATGCTATACTACAAAAACCTACGCGGAAGCAGGGACCCGTCCGTGTGGAAGCAGGGACCCGTCCGTGTGGAAGCAGGGACCCGTCCGTGTGGAAGCAGGGACCCGTCCGTGTGGAAGCAGGGACCCGTCCGTGTGGAAGCAGGGACCCGTCCGTGTGGAAGCAGGGACCCGTCCGCGCGGAAGCAGGGACCCGTCCGCGCGGAAGCAGGGACCCGTCCGTGTGGAAGCAGGGATCCGTCCGCGCGGAAGCAGGGACTCGTCCGTGTGGAGGCAAGGATTCAATTTGTGGAAGGGACATCGTATGGACAAGATTCGCGTTGAAATCTGCTGTGGCACCGCGTGCTACATTCTGGGGGCCTCGCGGCTCGTGGACCTCGAAGGGGCGCTGCCGCCCGAGATCCGGGAGCGGGTCGAGGTGGAGGCGCGTCCGTGCCTCAATTTCTGCGACGACGAACAGCTCGGCGGCGCGCCCTATGTGCGCATCAACGGCACGGAGGTGCTGTCGCAGGCGACGCCCGAGTCCGTCCTCCTTCGCCTGAGGGAGCTGTGCGGCGAGGCGGGACGCCAGGTGGAGCTGTGCGGCGAGGAGGTTGGCTAAATGCTGAACGGCGCCATCTACATCCGCCGCGAGCTGCTGATCCGGCTCGTGCGCGCCTTCGACGACGGGACGCTGCGCGAGGAGCTGGACCACATCCCCGTGAAGCTGCGTCCGAAGGACCTGCCGTCCTCGCGGTGCTGCGTCTACCACGACCGGGCGGTGCTGAAGTACCGGCTCATGGCGCTTCTCGGCGTTGCGCCCGAGGAGGAGACCGACGAGACGAAGCCGCTTGCCGCCTACTTCGACGACATGGCGTCGCGCATCGGGGCGACGCTGGACGCGGCGGCGGCGGACCCGGCGGAGGGGGCGGACCCGGCGGGGGGGGCGGACCCGGCGGCGGCGGACTCGGCGGAGGGGGCGCCCGTCGCGAAGCCGCCGCTCTCCGTCTGCGGCTGCGCCTGCTCGGCGTGCCCGGACGCGAAGATCGTCTCGACGCCGAACTGCCGGGGCTGCTTCTCGCGACCCTGCACCTTCACCTGTCCGAAGAAGGCGATCACGGTCGTCAACGGGCAGAGCGTCATCGACGCGGCGAAGTGCATCAAGTGCGGCAAGTGCATCGCGGCCTGCCCCTACCACGCGATCGTGCGCACGACGGTGCCCTGCGAGGAGGCGTGCCCCGTCAACGCGATCCGCAAGAACGAGCAGGGCGTGGCGGAGATCGACTTCGAGCGGTGCATCTACTGCGGCAAGTGCTTCAACGCCTGCCCGTTCAGCGCGGTGATGGAACGTTCGCAGCTCCTGGAGGTGCTGATGGCGATGCGGCGCGGGGTGAAGCTCGTCGCGATGGTGGCGCCGGCGGCGGACCGCCAGTTCCCCGGCAAGATCGAGCAGCTGCTCGCGGCGTGCGTCAAGGCGGGCTTCTCGGACGTGCTGGAGGTGGCGCTGGGGGCGGAGCTGACGACCGCGCACGAGACGAAGGAGTTCATCGAGCGGATGGCGGCGGACCCCAAGGCGCTCATGACGACGTCGTGCTGCCCGGCCTACGTGAACTTCGTGAAGAAGCACCTGCCGTCCTTCCTGCCGCACGTCTCCACGACGCCGAGCCCGATGGTCTACGCGAACGGCCTTGCGCGGGAGAGGCATCCCGACGCGAAGACGGTCTTCATCGGGCCCTGCGTCGCGAAGCGCGGCGAGGCGGCGGAGAAGGGCGTGGACTACGTGCTCTCGTTCGAGGAGCTGGGGGCGCTCTTCGCGGGCCGCAAGATCGACGTGATGGCGTGCGAGCCCTGGCCGACGCCGCGCCCGGCGGCCGTCACGGCGCGCAACTTCGCGCGCAGCTGCGGCGTCACGGAGGCGGTGCTCGACGAGGCGGCGAAGAAGATCCCCGGCTTCAGGCTCTGCGCGAAGCAGGTCAGCGGCATCGACAAGAAGACGCTCGCCCTCCTGAAGGTCCATGGCATGGGGAAGCTGCCGGAGAACTTCATCGAGGTGATGGCCTGCCCGGGCGGCTGCGTGAACGGGCCCTGCTCGCTGCGGTAGGGGAGCGCCGGCGCAGAAGAACAGAAAAAGGCGTCCCGGCCGAGGAGGTCGGCCGGGACGCGCAGGGAGGCCCTTGGGGAGAGGCCCGAAGCTCAGAAGCTGAGCGTGGCGTTGACGCCGCCCCAGAGGAGCTGGTCCTTGCCGCAGCCCATGTAGTCGAGACGGCGCAGGGTGTGGGAGGGGGTCCAGGTGTAGTTGATCTGGGCGCCGACGGAGAGGTTCTCCGTGATTGCGTAGCGCGCGGCGAGGCCGATCGTCTGGTCGGTCAGCTCCGTCCCGGCGGACACGTCGGTGACGTACTGGCTCCAGGCGTTGTCGCCGAAGCCGAGCGAGGCGGAGGGGGTGAGCGTCAGCCCCTCAAGCGGCTCGAAGTCGTGCGCGAGGCCGAAGGAGAAGTAGACGGCCGAGGGGTCGTCGCCGTGCGCGGAGCCGTAGTTCCAGTAGACGGAGGCGCTGGGCGTGACGATCGGGTTGTTGTAGGCGACCGTCGCGTAGAGCTCCTGGTCGGACGCGCCGTTGTTGTTCGGGAAGGTGTAGAAGATGTGCCCGACCTCGAGGTCGAAGTCCGCGAGGCTGACCGCATAGGAGAGCGTGTAGTCGATCTCCTGCAGGCCGCACGCCCGGCGGCTGTTCGTCGCCGTGCCGCGCTTGTGCGTGAGGTCGTAGGACTGCCAGACGTTTGCCGCGAGGGCGCCCCAGTCGCCCAGGTCGTAGCCGAGCGTGACGGACGGCTGCCAGACGGGGTTTCCGTTGCAGATCACGCCGCGCCACATGTAGTCGCTCAGGACGTCCAGCGACACCTCGACGGAGAGGGGGAAGTCGTCCTTCTCCTCCAGGGCCGCCGGCGCCTCCTTCGTCCTGGCTTCGGCATCGTCGGCGAAGGCCGGCAATGCCGCGCCGACAAGGGAGAGGGCCACGAGGCCGCCTGCTGCTTTCATCATGTTCATGGTTGTGTTCCTTTTGGTTGGTTGGTTGGGTTGAAGCCGCTCGTCGCGGACGCGGGTATTTTAGCAAAAGGCGTGCCACGGCGGGGGATGAAATCTGCGGAATGGGAAAATGAAGAGGCGCGGGTGGGGGCGGTTCGACGATTTCTGTAATGGAACGGGGCGCTTCTTTCACGCGCTGTCAATCGCCCTTGACGGGTAGGGGGAGATATGATAGACTGTTGCCCGTTTTTCCGTCTGGACCGGGCTCACAACCGACTGCCCGGCCGGTGAGGAAACGAGCAAAGGACAAGACAATGCCTAAGATGAAAACGAAGAAGTGCGCGACCAAGCGCATGAAAATGTCGGCTACGGGAAAGGTCATGCGTTCGCAGGGCGGCAAGGCCCACCTGAACGGCTACAAGAGCCGCGGGCGCAAGCGCAATCTCCGTGGCATCACCGTCACCGATGCGTCCGTCACGAAGACGATGCACCGCATGCAGCCGTACGCCTAAGGAGGAAAGAGAACAATGCGAGCCACAAATGCACCTGCTTCCCGCGAACGCCGCCGCCGCCGCCTGGCCCTTGCCAAGGGCTTCCGCGGCGCCCGTTCCAAGCTCTTCCGCACCGCGACGGAGGCCGTCGACCGCGCCCGGCGCCTGGCGACCATCCACCGCAAGCTGAAGAAGCGCGACTTCCGCCGCCTCTGGATCGCCCGCATCAACGCGGCGACGCGCGCCGAGGGCCTGAGCTACAGCAGGTTCGTCGCCGGCCTCATCAAGGCGGGCGTGACGCTGAACCGCAAGATGCTCAGCGAGATCGCGATCCACGACCCTGCGGGCTTCAAGCAGATCGTCGAGATCGCGAAGAAGGCCTAGGGGCCTCCGACGCGCTTCGGACAAACGGAAAAGGCACGGTCCAGGCCGTGCCTTTTTTGGTATACTATCGACTTGGTTTTTGATCACCCCATTGAGTTGATTACCCCCTTCGATTACCCCATTAAGCTAAGGACAAGCGACAGATGAAGCGTACGGACGTGGACAAGGTTCTGATCATCGGATCGGGCCCGATCGTGATCGGGCAGGCGTGCGAATTCGACTATTCGGGCACGCAGGCGTGCAAGGCCCTGCGGGCGTGCGGCTACAAGGTCGTGCTGGTGAACTCGAACCCGGCGACGATCATGACGGACCCGGTGATGGCGGACGCGACCTACATCGAGCCGCTGAACACGGAGCGCCTGGAGCAGATCATCGCGAAGGAGCGCCCCGACGCCATCCTGCCGAACCTCGGCGGGCAGACGGGGCTCAACCTCTCGATGGCGCTCGCGAAGAAGGGCATCCTCGACAGGTACGGCGTGAAGGTGATCGGCGTCAACCTGGACGCCATCGAGCGCGGCGAGGACCGCGAGGTGTTCAAGGAGACGATGCAGAAGCTCGGCATCGAGACGCCGCGCTCGGGCATCGTCCACGACGTGGAGGCCGCCGTGCGGCTCGTCCGGGACGAGATCGGCTACCCCGTCGTCGTGCGCCCCGCCTACACGATGGGCGGCGCGGGCGGCGGCTTCTGCTACAACGAGGAGGAGCTGCGCACAATCTGCGCGCGCGGCCTCGACGCCTCGCTCACGCACCAGTGCCTCGTCGAGGAGTCGATCCTCGACTGGGAGGAGCTGGAGGTCGAGGTCGTGCGCGACGCGAAGAACCAGATGATCGCCGTCTGCTTCATCGAGAACATCGACGCGG
>CAVEVC010000198.1:0-5026 GCA_963618935.1 Clostridiales bacterium CCNA10
CCCGGCGCGCAATGTACCCGCGCCGCCCTCGGCGCGTGGCGTCCGACCGGCCGCGCGGGAACGCGGCCTATTCGGCCCGGCGCGCAATGTACCCGCGCCGCCCTCGGCGCGTGGCGTCCGACCGGCCGCGTTCGCGCGCGGTTGGAGATTTCTTACGCATGGAATTCTCATTGCCATGACGATTGTTGGGACGGTTTATCTTTAATTTGCCTTCCCGTGCAGAAATTGGCCTGTTCTTGCGTCTACGTGAGATGGCAACGACGATGGACAGGGGAATTTCCGTTCTCGCGGGCGGCGGGTGTTTGTGAGATTATGGTGCGGAATAATTTATCTGCCGGCGGACGTCGTGGCGGCTGAAGACCGTGAGAGGCTGACGGTCGTGAGATTATGATGCGGAATAATTCTAGGCATACGGACGGGCAAAGGGGAATGTGCGGGCAATGTCGCCGCGGCCAAACGGCGCGTGTGGCCCGGCCGCGCGGGAGCGCGGCCCTCCCGATGCGGCCCTCCCGGTGTGGACCTCCTGGCGAGTCCCCCTCGCCGCCAAGATTGGGTATTGCCATCCCCGTGGGGCAAGGTGTACACTGGTGGCGAAATTTCCGCAGGGACAGGTTCGCCGGCTTGGCATGCGTGGACTGTGGGAGTTGACAGACAGCTTGCGCGGCGGCGGGTATGACAGCCGCCGTCAATGAGGGTTCTGCCGCGCCCAAGATCAAGAAAGGCGGTATGTCCCCGGGGCCGCATAATACCCCCTCCCCTAATGTGGCCCCGGGGGCGCTTTCTTGCGGTTAGGCCGCCGCTTCGCGGCTTGAAGCGGTGAAATCGACATTCAACCATTTCAAACCGCGAAGCGGCGACTTATGCTATACTAGCTCTCGGCAATTCAAAACCTGAAAGGATGTTGTACCATGAAGAAGGTTGCGGCGGGTGTGGCGATGGCGGCGGCGTGCGTGTGCGGCGCGGCGCAGAAGGAGACGATTCTCGTGGCGGCGGACCCGTTCGCCGTCGGGCTCAAGACGGCCGTCGTCCGGCATCTTGAGAAGCGCGGCTTCGCCGTGAAGGACCTCGGCGCGACGGACGCGAACAAGGAGAAGCCCTACTTCGAGAGCGCGGTGGACGTCTGCCGGGCGCTGCAGCGCGGCGAGGCGAAGCGCGCGTTCCTCTTCTGTGGCACGGGCATGGGCATGAGCCTGGTCGCCAACCGATTCAAGGGCGTGCGCGCCGCCGCCGTCGAAAGCGTCTTCGCCGCGAAGATGTGCCGCACGATCAACGACGCGAACGTCCTCTGCATGGGCCAGATGATCTGGGGCGACATGATGGCCGTCGCCGCCGCCGACGCCTTCCTCGACACGAAGTTCACAGAGGGCCTCGAGGACCTGGCGCCGTTCCTGCGCGAGGCGGCGAAGAAGGTCGAAGCCATCGACGGCCGCTAGGCCGATTCCGTTGAAGGGAACGCCGCTAGGCCGATTCCGTTGAATGGGACAAGGAACGGAACGCAGATGCTTCGCATCCGCGTCCAGAAAATCCCAAAAAAAAAGAAAAGGAAGCGAGTAATGAAAAGAATGACGTGGAGGATGTGGGGCGGCGCGCTCGTGCTGGCGGCGATGCCCGCGCTGGCGGGGCAGTGGGCGAAGCCCGCGCCGGTGCCGCGCGAGAAGGGCCTCTTCCGCTGCCAGATCCACCGGGGCGGCGGCGCGAAGTCGCGTCCCGACAATGCCCTCGAGACCTTCCTCTGGTGCTGGGGGCACGGGATGGCGCCGGAGGCCGACGCCCGCCTCACGAAGGACGGCGTGGCGATCGCGATGCACGACGGGAACTTCCGGCGCATCGGGCGCGGCATCACGCCGGCGTTCGCGGCGAAGGACGTGCGCGAGCTCACCTGGGACGAGATCAAGGACGTCGACACGGGCTCCTACCTCGGCCCCGAATACGCCTCCACGCGCGTCGCGACGATGGAGAGCGTCTTCGCCGCGATGAAGGGCCGCCCCGAACGACTGCTCTACGTGGACGAGAAGGGGGCGCCGCCGGAGCTGATCGCGAAGCTCGCGGACCAGTTCGGCGTCATCGGGCAGGTCTACTACTGCTCCTCCAACTGGCGGCTCATCCCGCGCTGGCGCACCATCGCGCCGAAGGGGCGCTCGATGGTCTGGCTGGGGGCCTGGCCGAAGGACAACTCGCCCGAAGAGACCGCCCGCGCCGAGGCATACGTCCAGAAGCAGCTCGACGAAATGGCCGCGACCGGGTTCGACGGCATCGACCAGGTGCAGATCCACCTGCGCACGGACCTTTCAAGGCCGGACATCTTCTGCCCCTCCACGCCCTTCCTCACGCGCGCCATCGCCCTTCTGCACAAGCACGGCGTCACCGTGAACGGCGTCACCTGGACCGAGGGCACGAACAAGGCCGTCTACCGCGCCATGTGGAAGCTCGGCTTCGACCACTATACCACCGACTACCCAGAAACCCTCTTCGAGGTCGCGGACGAGATCCGCCAGTGGGAAATCAAGTAGACAGGAGAAAGGGAGGCACGACATGGCGACGAAGTGGATGAAGCGCCTGGGCGCGCTCGCGCTCGTGGCGGCGACGCCCGCGCTGGCGGGCGCGGCGGCGCCGAAGGTCGTCTCGTTCAAGGACGCGGACAAGATCAAGAGCTGGGACGCCTGGGGCGACCATCTCCAGAAGAAGGCGCCCAGGACGCTCTTCGAGAAGGAGAAGCCCTGCGTCACGTGGAAGCGGCTCTGCGCCCTGGAGAGCGGCCTCGAGCCCGCCGGCCAGCTGGAGACGCGCCACGCCTCGGACATCAAGGGCTCCGCGTGGTCGATCGGCTGCGAGACGATGGACCGCGACTACGCCGACTGGGACGCCTTCAAGGACTATCTGCCGCTCCTCGGCGCGAAGCGCGCGCGCTTCTTCTCGGGCTGGGCGAAGACCGAGCAGGAGAAGGGCGTCTACGACTTCGCCTGGCTCGACCGCCAGATCCGCGAATGCGCCGCGATGGGCGTCAAGCCCTGGATCTGCCTCTCCTACGGCAACCCCGTCTGGGGCAGCGACTTCCGCCTCGGCATGCGCGTCAAGCAGGTCACGGACAACCCCGAGTCCTTCGCCGCGTGGCTCCGCTACTGCACCGCGTGCGTCGAGCGCTACAAGGACGTCGTGGACGAGTGGGAGGTCTGGAACGAGCCCTTCAACCAGGCCCCGGAATACGCCGAGATGTTCTATCGCACGGCGAAGGCCGTCCGCGCCGTCCAGCCGACGGCGAAGTGCTACGTCACGGCGATCAGCATGCCCTGGGGCCGCGGCGCCGACATGGCCAAGAGCGACTACGGCGTCCTTCTGGAGCGGCTGAAGAAGGAGAACGCGCTTGACCTCGCGAGCCTTTTCATCTACCACCCCTACAGCACGAACCCCGACAAGGACTACGCGGGGCACGCGGAGAGGCTGCGCGCGTTCGTGAAGGGCTATTCGCCCGCCTTCGACGTCTTCCAGGGAGAGGTGGGCTGCCCGTCGCAGCTTGAATACGCCCACGCGCTCGCGAACGTCGAGTGGACGGAGTATGCCCAGGCCAAGTGGAACCTCCGCCGCACGGTCGGCGACGCGGTGCGCGGCATCCGGTCGAACGTCTTCACGCTCGTCGACCTCAAGTACACGTTCATGCTCCAGAGCTTCGGCCTCCTGCGCGCGAACCTCCTGAAGGAGGTCGTCTACCGCCGCCCGAGCTTCTACGCGATGCAGCACGTCTTCTCCTACTTCGACGAGGACGTCCACCCCGTCGGCGTCTCGAAGCAGACCGTGAACGGGAAGGAGCTGACGGTCGCGAAGTTCGAGCGGCAGTCGCAGCCCGTCTATGCGCTGTGGTTCTCGGGGGCGCGTCCGGGCGACACGCTTGCCTACGAGCGCGGCGACGTCGTCTTCGACATGTTCGGGATCGCCGACCCCGTGTGGGTGGACCTGCTGACGGGCAAGGTGTGCCGCTTTCCGAGGGCGAACGCCGTCCGGACCGGGAAGCAGAGCGTCGTGAAGGGCGTCCCGCTCTGGGATTCGCCCGTCCTGCTCGCGCCGAACAACCAGATCCCGCGCCGCACGGAGTGGGCGAAGATGAAGCCCGCCGAGATCGTCGACGCGCTCTACCGTCCGCACCAGGGGATGAAGGGCTGGGTCGGGAAGAAGCTCCCCATCAAGATGTCCGTCACGAACGAGCCATGGGCGAAGATGGCGACGAAGGACTTCCTGCCGTGCTTTGACCGGTTCGGTCAGTTCAAGTGGCGCGACTGGCCGGGGAAGACGCATTCGGAGGAGGAGCTGAAGGCGGCGGCCGCCGCCGAGGAGGCCGATCTCGCCGCGCATCCGGGCCCTGCCGACCGCGACCGGTTCGGCGGCTGGACGAAGGGTCCGAAGCAGGAGGCGACGGGTCGCTTCTACCCGAAGAAGATCGACGGCAAGTGGTGGCTTGTCGACCCGGAGGGCAACCTCTTCTGGAGCTGGGGCGCGGTGCGCGTGACGCCGAGCTCCGCCCTCACGCCGCTCAACGGCAACCCGCGCACGCCGAAGTGCGGCGGTCCGCTGCCCGACCGCGACGTCCTCTTCGAGGGTCTGCCGAAGCCGGGCGAGGCGCTCGCCAAGTTCTACGACACCTACGACGAGCTCCTGCTGCCGTTCTACCTGAAGCGCGGCGAGACGCGCCGCTTCGACTTCTCCGCCGCGAACCTCTACCGCAAGTATGGCGCGGACTGGTTCGAGAAGTTCTCCGACTCGTGCCACCGCCGCCTCCGCAGCTGGGGCGCGAACACGATCGCGAACTCGTCCGACCTGAAGATCTGCCTGCAGGATCGCACCCCCTACGCCGAGCGCGTGGAGGTCGCGTCGCGTCCGATCGCCGGCAGCTGGGGCTCGTGGTTCAAGTTCCGCGACCCGTTCGACCCGTCCTTCCGCACGGCGACGCTTGCCGCGCTCGCGGCGCACGGGCGCGAGGCGCACGACCCGTGGTGCATCGGCTTCTTCATCGACAACGAGATCAACTGGGGCGGGA
>CAVEVC010000199.1:0-4849 GCA_963618935.1 Clostridiales bacterium CCNA10
CCTCGGACGAGAGGACGCTCGACTCCGGCGGAATCCCTGTGCCGTCCAGCGTGGCGGGATCGGCGGTGGAGAAGCAGTAGAAGGACTTTTCCCCCGCGCCGTCGGGGAACGTCGCCTCGTCCTGCGCCGTCACCCTTACGGTCTGCGTCTGCCCGAATACGAACCTGAACGGGTCTGTCGTCCCCGCACCCCCGCTATCGTCCGTCGGCAAGGTCGCTTCGCCGTAGCACGAAATCGCGCCCGGAAGGGAATCGGCGTCCACCGCCTCGGCGGAGGATTCGTGCATCAGCACCGCCATGACCTCCAGCGTACGGGAGACGGACGCGGCGACGCGCGCCGTCATCGAGAGGGCGGTGGGCGGCGCGACGGCCCCACTCTGCCCGTAGGGAAGGACGGTCTCGCCGCTCTTCCAGCAGTCGAACATCCACGCCGCACCGTCCGCGCGCTCGCCGAGCGTCAGCGCATACGCGAACGATTCGCCGAGAACCACGGCGAACGCCGTTCCGGGCGTGTACGCCGCCCCGTTCACGGAGAGGGTGCATGTTTCGTCTCCTTCATCGTCGTATTCGATGCCGAGCGAGACGGACACCTTCGCCTTTGCGTAGAGGGCGACGTCCCCCGCGACGGACGCCTCGTACTCCGCATCCTCCGAGACGAGGCTTCCGTCCGCCACGTACCACCCCGCGAAGGAATAGCCGTCCGCAACCGTGGCCGCGAACACCGCCGTGTCGCCGTAGTGCGCGGTCTCCGCCGCCGCACCCCCTACCGCCACCGAGACGGACGCGATTGCGGACGCGCTCGCCTCGTGGACGGATGCCGAGAGCGCGTACTCCGCCTGTGCGTAGTCGATTGCCGCCCGCGTGTCGAACATGATGCCGTCGAGACTCACCGCGTTATCGGAGACCGCCTTGCTGTACACGTCGCCGGTACCGGTGTCCACGAACGCGGCCTGCCGCGCCTCGTACCCCGCTTCCGGCGAGATTGTCAGCGATATGGTGCGGCCCTTCGCGTACTTGCCGTCCGAATCGGGCGAGGGCGAGACTGAAACCGTGCCGTGCGCGGAGGAGACCTCGAGCGAATACAGTGGCTTCGCGGCGAACAGGTACTCAAACGACTCTCCGTCCACGTCCCCCGTGAAGTCCACATCGAAGGTGGCGAGATGCACGTCCCCGCTCTTCACGCCCATGGCCTCCCACGGGAAGTCGGCGGTATCCTCGCCGCCCATCAGGCAGGTGATGCGAAACTTCAGCCCAAGCGTGGCGTCGATGCGCAGAACATGGTCCGCGCCCTCTGTCGCCACGGGGGCGGAGTACCCGTCGGCGGCGGAGAACGCCCTGAGCGTCCCGACGGAGGCGACGTCCGCGCCCCCCGCGTCCGCGTTCGCTTTCGTGACGGTTGCGCCGCGAACGCGCCACTGGGCATACAGCGTCACGGACTGCCCGCCGACGGACACAATGCCCCCGAACGCGGCGTCTATCTCCGCGCCGTCGGAGACTTCGACGCCCGTGCCGTCCATCCCCGTGTTCCACCCCGTGAACACCCTTCCGGGGTAGGAGTAGGCACACGCGGGAAGCGGGTCCTGCGCCACGTAGCCGCCGACACCGAACACGCGGGATATGCCGGACATCGTTCCATTCCCCCCATTCGGGGAAAACGACACCGTGAACGGCAGACCGAACACGGCGACCAGATTGGTCACGTCTTCGGCGTCCGCGACCGTTGCGTTCCCTGTCGCGCTGACCTGCTCGGAGCCCTTCCATATCCCGTAGCACACGCTCCCCGTCGATGACGAAGCCTCTGCGGACACCGCCGGGCTTGCGACCACGCCGGACGGGCATACCATCCCGTCCGCACCAGCGGCGTAGGTCCAAGACACGCTCTCGCCCGTGGGCGTCGCGTCCCCGTACCCCACGAGCCCGAGTCCCGTGCGGTTGACGGTCATGGCGCGGGCGCACTCGGAGAACTCCGTGCTTTCGGCTATCGTCCCGCCATTCACCGTCAGCACCTGCGTGCTCCCGTTGTCGTAGATCATGCTTACGTGCTTGCCGACGAGTTCCGATGCGCTCGCGGAGGCGGAGACCGCCGACTGCTGCGGAGTGCCGCTCCCCACGTAGTACGCGCTTTCGTAGAACGGCTGCCAGTTGAACATGTTGAGGCACCGGTCTGTCCGCCACTTCCCGTTGGCGTCGCGCCACTTCAGGGGCATCGGGCTGAACAGGCAATCAGGATGGTACAGGACGCTCTTCGCCACAAACGGGGAAGCCGCCGAAACGTCGAACAGTATGCCCTTGCGCGTTGCGCCCATCGCCTACACCCCCTCCCTCACGTAGTACATCCTGTCCTCGCGCTCGTCGACGCAGAGGCACTTCGCCGCCTCGTCGTGCGTCGTCACCGCGACCGCCGCGTTCTCGTTGAGGTCTATCGTCAGCCCCTTGCAGGTCCCGTCCGCAAGCGTGAAGAACAGGAACAGCGCACCGTCGTGCTGCCCCATCACGCACGAGGACGGGTTGAACGCCGCCCACTGCTCCTTCGTGAACATCTTGTCGGTCACGTTCTGGCAGACCGTCCCCGCGTCCGCGTCGCTGTATATCGTCATCAGCCCCGCGTTGGACGCGAAGTAGACCGCGTTGCGGAACACGCACACGCCCGTCGGCGAGACGCACGCGGCGGGGCCGGCGAGTTTCGTGGCGGTCATTCCCTCCGGCGCGGTCCCGGAGAGGACGTATGGCCAGCCGTCCGTGAGCGCGAAGACGCTGTTGCTCGTCACCGCCAACGCCACTATGTTGTTGCGGATGTCGTAGCGGTATGCCGTCGGCCAAGAGTAGATGAGGTCGACGTCCGAGAAGCAGACCGTCTTTGGCTTGGATGGCGAGAAGCCGCAGCAGAACGCGCCCGGCACGTCGAGCACGCACGAGAGATCCGACGGCGGAGCCTCTATGTCCGGCATCACCTCGCCCGCGTCCTCGTCCTTCACCTTCACGCCGATGCCGTTCGTCCAAGTGCTTTCGAACGTCGCGTCCGCCTCCGCGACAAACTGGCTGCGCCCCGTCTCCGTCCCCGTGATTACCTTGTACACGCGGATCTTCACGGCGGCGGGGTAGTCCGACCTCGACCCGAAGCCCGTTATCGTCACCGCGTCGCCGTCCATGTACTCCAGGTCGCCGTCCACCCATTCGCCGTCCGCCCCCTGCACGAGGCTCGGGCTGGAGAAGGGGGACTCCATGCCGTACTCGTCAACCCACGAGACGAAGAAGCGCGTGTAGCGGATGCTGGAGCCGAGGTCGCCCTGCCCGGAATTGCGTTGGACGCGGGGCGTTGGGAGGGCGGCCTTGACAAGCGGCACTGTCCGGTTCGTAGCGCCGTCCCTCATATAGACGACCGGCTCCTCCGCCGCGCCGTCGCCGTCGCGGTCCCCCGATACGACGATGCGCGTGAGGTCGTCGTCCGCGACGTTCCCCGGCGCGGTCCACGTCACTCCGGGGAACAGGAGAAAGTCGAAGTCCCCGTCCGCCCTGCGCCACACGTGGAGGCTTTTCGCGTCCGCGACGTCGGCAAGCCCGCCCTCAAGAAGGACTTTCACGCCATCCGCGAGGCGCGGATTCCGCAGCGGCACGAGCTTGCCGGTCTTGAGGCGGCAGTTGTGCGCCGTGACGGCCATCCCGTCCGCAAGCTGCGTCGGGTGCTGGCGCGGCGCGATGCCGCCGAACGTGTCGATGCTGATGGTCGCCATTACAGTTGCGCCTTGACGTTGAACTTGGAGAGGTAGTCCGCCGCGAGCTGCGCGTTCACCGTGTCGCTGTCGTCGTTGAGGTAGCACTTGTGGACGACGTAGTAGACCAACGCCTCCTCGAAGCGATCCTCGATGTCGATTGCCGCGCTGTCGGAGGCGGGCAGCTCCACGCCGTCGGTGAGCGCACCGTCCACGTAGCGCGTCTCTGGGCGCACGGCGTTGAGCGTCCGCACGGCCTCCGCGAGGCAGTCGCGGATTACCTTGGAAGTCCAGCGGTACTCCCCAACGGTGTCCCGCAAGATTCGGCGCGCTTTGTTCTCGATTCCGGCAACGGTCATGGTCTACCTCCATTGCCCGATATTATCGCACCGCTTTATCCTCGCTTTATCCTGGAAAGCGGCCCTGTTTCGGCGTCTCGCGGCGCGGGCCTCTCCGCTCAACTGGGGCAAACAGGCAAACCCCGCGCCTAAATCACTCGGCAGGGGGCGTGTCCGCCTCTTTTGCCGCCGCGCCGTTCGCCGTGGCGGTGAACGCCGCGCATATGCTCTCGACTATGCCCGTCGCCGACTGGACGGCGTTCGTGCCGGTGAGCAGTATCTTTATCGCGTGCGTCTTGGTGGACGGCGATAGCCACGCCGTGTCCTCCACATAGCGTATCGCCGCCGACTCCACGCCCTCCGGCGCGGACTGCACCTCCACGCTGCCTATCGCGAGCGTGCCCGTGTCCGACGCGTACATCCCCGCGAGGTCGACGTTGCGCGTCTTCGTCGCGCACCCCGCGAGGAGCGCGGCGGCGATTGTTGCCGTGATATGTGTTCCCTTCATGCCTTTCCCCTTTCGTTATTGACAGGCTGTGCGTTTCCTGTCGGCATCGTCCCGCCCGGCGACGGGCGCCTCCCCATGCCAGTGGGACTTGCCGAAGAGGCGGAGCGCCGCCCACTCGACGTACGCCTTCCACCTCGGTATGCCGAGCGCGACCTGAAGGTCGCGGAAGATGTCGTCCGCGTCCGCCCGCGTCGCCTCCGGGTCGCCGCCCGAATAGAGGTAGTCGTGGACGAGCGCGGCGTAGAAGCGCGGCATGGCGAACGGCGACCCGCACAGCCACCGCAGCCACACGGG
>CAVEVC010000200.1:0-4756 GCA_963618935.1 Clostridiales bacterium CCNA10
CCTTTTGCCTGAGAGATCGTCCCCGACCCTTTCGGGGAGTTACACCTTCGGCACCGCGCACCGTCGCGCAGCTTCTCCGGACACCGCCGAAGCGGTTTTTTGGCCGTATAGTATACCACACGGCCGTCCCAATCTCAATCCGTCAGCGGAAGAGAATCAGCGTCCCCAGCGGCCAGGACAGTTCGTAGCAGCCGATGTCGGGGGCGGAGGAGAAGAGGCGGGGGCTTCCGTCGAGGTCCGCCGCGTCCGCCATCCAGGCTTCGGCAAGCCCCGCGTTGCAGCAGGGCGAACGCGAGGAGGCGAGGCGGTAGTCGCCGTGCTCCGGGTCGGCAAGCTGCGCATCCGCCGTCACGCTCGCCGCCGCGCCGCCCATGGCCTGCGCGCCCGAGCCCGACGTCCCCTGCGCCGGATCGAAGCAGCAGTGGCTGTAGTTGCCCTGCAGGTCGGTCACCACCGTGTTCAGCGCGAAGAGCGTGTTCGTGCAGGAGACGCCGGCCATTTTGTGGTAGAGGCCGTGGCCGAAAGCCGAACCGAACGCCGTCTGGTTCGAGACGACCGTGCAGCTGTCCAGCACATACGGACCGTCCGCGCCGTTGTGGATCAGGTAGAGCCCGCCGCCCTCGCGCGCGCTCGTGTTCCGCGCAATCAGGCAGTTGCGGATGAGGATGGGCCGCGCCCCGGTGAAACCGCCCCCCTGCGCAAAGTTCCGCACGCCCACGCCGCCACCCACCTTCCCGGACCGGTTGTCGACGATCCGGCAATTCAGCAGCGTGCCGCCGCTCATGTTGTTGTCGCCGTGGCTCTTCCCGATGAAGAACACGCCGCCGCCGCCAAAGTACGCATCGCCCCCCACCTCGGCCTTTGCGAGGTTGTTGGAGATGAGGCAGCCCTCCAGGCGGACAAAGCCGTTCGTAGCGTTGCCCGACGCCGCGGCCGTGGCCCGATAGCCGGACGACACCGCGCCCCCGCTGCTCGCGGCCTCATTGCCCGCGAACAGGGAATCGAGGACCCGCGTCGGCGTCTCTTCCGTCGCCACGCTCACAAGCGCCCCGCCGAACTGCGCGGCCGTGTTCTCCCGGAAGACGCAGTTCGTGAGGAGCGCGCCGCCCGCATAGACCGCGCCGCCCGACGCGGAACAGGCGTTCGACGTGAACGTACACCCGTCCACCACCACGTGGTCCTCCACCCAGCAGACGCCGCCCAGGGCCCCGGCGTTCTCCGTAAACGTGCAGTTCTCGATCCGCGTCGGCGACTCGGCGAGGCAGGTCGCCTTGAGCGCCAGCCCCGTCATGCGCGTGAACGTGCAGTTCCGCAGCGTCACGCCGCGCCGCGCGCGCACGGCCCCCGGCCCGGCATTCGCCGCGCCGTTCGTCGTCACGCAGTCCACGAACCGGCAGTTCTCCACCCGGTTGGATTCCGCCAGATTCAGCACGGCCCCCTCCACCGTGCCCGTCACGCAGAGGAACTGGCAGTCGAGGATCTTCGCCCCTGCGGTCAGACCCGTCAGCCCCATCGCCGGCCTGCCGCCTCCCGCCGTCGCCCGGATGAGGCAGTTCGACACGACGACGCCCGCCCCCTGCACGCTCACGTTCGCGCCGCTGGCGTCCTTGTTGTCCGCGATCTTCCCGTTCTGGAACGTCATGTCCCGCACGGTCATTTTTCCCGCGAGGCGGATGCATTCCGTCGTCGCGTCGCCGTCGATGACGACGTCCTCCGGGTTCCCCGTCGCGCCGCGAATCGTCCCTTCGCCGTTCAGATGCAGCGCCCCGGTCTCGCCCGCGACCTTGTTCTCCTGGAGATGGTAGGTTCCCGGCAGCAGGACAAGCTCCGTCCCGCGCGACCAGCTGTTGAGGACCGCCTGGATCGTCTTCTTCGGCGCCGCCTCCGTTCCGGCGGCGGCGTCATCCCCCGTCGGCGACACGTAGACCGTCGCGCCCCAAAGGGCCGACCCGACGGCCCACGCACAGGCCCACAGGACGAGCCGCGTTCTTCTGCGGCCCATCATAATACCCCCCCCCCCCGTCGGAGGCTT
This sequence comes from Clostridiales bacterium CCNA10, assembly GCA_963618935.1. GTDB lineage: Bacteria > Verrucomicrobiota > Kiritimatiellia > RFP12 > UBA1067 > RUG572. The sequence continues at coordinate 2,033 of CAVEVC010000200.1, forward strand.
CGGGGACGTGCCGGCCGCACATGCGCCGCCGGCACACGTTCCATCTGCAAACGCGCCGCCTGCACGCGCGCCGTCCACTGTCCTGTACGTCGTGTAAGTCGTCATGTCAGATGCTCCTTGCCTAAGCAAAATGCTCCTTGCCAAGCAATCCGCTAGCGGCATCTTTCGGAAGCATAGCATAACCGACGGATGCCGTCAATGAGGTCGAGGGAGAAAGCGCGAAATTGCCCTCTTATTTCTTGGAACCCTTGATCCGTCCCTGTGAATCGCGATAAGTGGTCTTCCCATGGCGATCTGTCGTTTCAGTACCCTGCACACGACCGCCGGCATCGCGGTAGGTGGTCTTGCCGTAACGATCCGTCTGCTTTGTCCCCTGGACGCATCCCTGATAGTCACGATACGTCGTTTTACCGTAGCGGTCGGTCGTTTCCGTCGCCTGCACGCGCCCGCTGGCATCGCGGTAGGTGGTCTTGCCGTAACGATCCGTCTGCTTTGTCCCCTGGATGCGTCCCTGATAGTCACGATACGTCGTTTTACCGTAGCGGTCGGTCGTTTCCGTCGCCTGCACGCGCCCGCTGGCATCCCGATAGGTGGTCTTCGTGTCGCCCCAGGCGGCAGCGCACAGGCCAACCAAGCCGACCGCAACGGTAATCTTCAGGTTCTTCATTGACGATCCTCCTCTCTCTTTCATATTGCGTCAAAAGGCCGAAATCTTACGCGAAGACTGTCAAGAACCCGCTTTTCAACTTCTCCACTTTCTCCGCATACAGCCGGAAGAGGTGGGCGACGATTGCGGGTTCCGGCGTGTCGGGTCCAAGACCGTAGGCGGCGAGGACGGCGCGGTCGTTCGCCGCGTGCGCCGCGCGGAGGTCGGGCGGCATGAAGGTGTCGTCGTAGAGGTCGGCGAACTTCGCCGTCGGATACTTCGCCCGCACATCGAGAATCGCCTGGGCGGTGGAAGCGATTTTGACGTGGAGATCGGGAGAATCGGGAGATTGGTTTAGCCGCAAAGAACGCAAAGGGCGCAAAGGGATGTGGAGGTCGGGAGAATCGTTTTTGACAGGATTCACAGGATTGACAGGATTTTGGTAGGGGCGAGCGTCCCGCTCGCCCGCAAACCCAGACACATCGCGGTCACGCGGGACGCGTGACCCTACCAGTCCCTTTGCGTTCTCTGCGTTCTTTGCGGCTAAATCCTCTCCCGCCCCGTCAATCCTGTCAATCCTGTTAATCCTGTCTAAAGTCTCTTCCCCCTCCGGCCACGGGAAGTTGTTGTAGACCACCTTGTTGGAATAGCGGTAGCGCATCTCCAACCTCCCGCCGACGGCGCGGAGCCACGCCATGTGGACGGACGACGTGAGGACGCCGAAATGGCAGAGCGTCGCGCCGGGCACGATGAGGACGGCATTGCTCGCGATCGTGTCCGCGCCCTCGTAGCCGATCGGCACGTAGCGGCGCCGCTCGGACGAGGTGCTGGGCACGAGCAAATAGGGCGCGTCGGGGTGGCTGATGTAGAAGAAGAGATGCGGCGCGTCCGCCTTTTCGCGCGTCGCCGAGGCCGTGCTGGCGAGGCGGAAGGCGCGGACGGCCTCGACGCGGCGGCGAAGCGTCGGGCTCGTGCGCAGGAAGCCGGGGTCCGCGCCCTTGAGCCAGAAGCAGTAGCGCGTCTTCCCGTTGATGAACTCCGTCGCGCCGATGAAGGGGCGGATGACGGACGCCAGCGCGGGCTCGGCCGCGAGGACCTCGTCGCGCTCCTCCGGCGTCAGGAGGAGGTTGCCGCCGTCGTTCGGCATGTTGCCGAAGTCCATGGGCGGCACGTCGCAGATCGGCCGGGTGCGGTTGTCGATGACGATGTCCGGCCCGTCCATCAGGTAGGCGTTGATGTTGGCGGCCGCCGTCGCCGTCCCGTCGGAGCCGTAGATGGTTTTTTTGACAGGATTTACAAGATTTACAGGATTTCGCGGCGGCGCGTCGGGGACGTCGCGACCTACCACGCCCGACTCTTCAATCCTGTCAATCCTGTTAATCCTGTCTAAAGTTCCCGCTCCCTCCACATGGAAGCCGACGATGACGCAGTGGACGTGGGCCTTCTCGGCGGCTTCGCTGTCCCAGCGGAAGGTGCGCCAGGCGAAGTCGATCACCAGTCCGTCGGACATGAGCGGGCCGAGGAGGCTCGCGACGGCCTGGCCCTGGACGATCGAGTTCGTGGAGACGAGCGCGGCGCGCGTGTCCGTGCCGCGCATCAGTTCGGCGGCCTTCTTGTACCAGCACGACACGTAGTCCATGTTGCCGAGGTTCTTCCACTTCTTCCCGAAGATGAAGAGCATGTCCTCCTTCTGGGAGGCCGACATGAGCTTGCCGCCCACGAACGGCGGGTTGCCCATGATGTAGTCGAAATGCTCTTTTCGGCGCAGAGACTCAGGCGTTTTTTCGACAGGATTGACAGGATTGACAGGATTGCGGTCACGCGGGACGCGTGACCCTACCAAGCCCGACCCTATCGTTTCCTCCAATCCGCATGAATCCGTGTAATCCGTGGTTTCTTTTTCTCCACGTTCTCCGCGTTCTCCATGGCTAATCAAATCCCTCCAGTCCATCCGCAGGGCGTTGCCCTCGAAGATCCGGGCGGAGTCGGCCAGGGGCAGCGGCGTGAAGTTCTTCGCGAGGAGCGCGTTCGTCTCCTGCATCATCTTGCACTCGGCGATCCACATGGCGGTCTGCGCG
>CAVEVC010000201.1:0-4710 GCA_963618935.1 Clostridiales bacterium CCNA10
GTCGGCGCGCAATGTACCCGCGCCGCCCTCGGCGCGTGGCGTCGGCGCGCAATGTACCCGCGCCGCCCTCGGCGCGTGGCGTCGGCGCGCAATGTACCCGCGCCGCCCTCGGCGCGTGGCGTCGGCGCGCAATGTACCCGCGCCGCCCTCGGCGCGTGGCGTCGGCGCGCAATGTACCCGCGCCGCCCTCGGCGCGTGGCGTCGGCGCGCGCCCCCCTGCGCGTGTGGTGGGCCTCCCGCCCCACAGCGCCACGCGCCGAGGGCGGCGCGGGTACATCGCGCGCCGGGCCGTTTGGGAGAAGTGAAAATCCTTTCGGAAAAAACTCTATTTTTCCAGTTGACAGGGGGGGGGGTAGTGATATACTCTTTTCCACCATCGGGCCGGGCTCTCGTGGCCTGGCGTGAAGCAAGGACTGTTGAAGGAGGTTGAAGATGCATGTGGAACAGATTGGACGCCGCGCGGTCCTGGATCGCGGGGCCTGTGTGCGGGACGCCGCACGGCGCTGGATCGCGGGGCTTGTGTGCGGGGCGGCGTGCGGCCTCTTCGCCGACGTGGCGGTGGGGACGGGCGAGACGCTCGTCTTCACGAACGCCAGCGACCTCGCCGCGTCGGACGCCTGCGTGACGCTGGCGGACGGCGCGACGTTCCGCGCGGCGGAGGGCGACGCGACGCGGCCGGGATTCGTCATCCGCCGCAGGGAGGACGACAAGGTCTCCGTCTCCTCCCTCCGCTACCCGCGCGACATCACGGGGATAGCGGTGACGCGCGATGCCACGAACCTCCGCTTCGACGTGGAGGTCGTCTCCGACGCGCGCACGGGCGTCTGGACGTCCTGGGGGCGGTGGCGCGCGCCCGAGACGGGGACGTATTCCTTCTTCTCGGCGATGGACGACGCGGCGAACGTGCTGATCGACGGCGTGCCGGTCCTGAATCCCACGGCGGTCTGCGCCTTCACGGTCGCCTCGAACGTCTTCCTCGACGCCGGCTGGCACACGGTCCAGATCCACGTCGAGAACTACACGGCGGGGCGCCTCGGCCCTCTCGGCGGCTATTCGCTCGGCCTCGGCTGGACGCTGGGCGAGCCGCCGCTCACGCAGGAGGCGTGCGGGAAGGCGAACCGCTTCCTGGACGCGGGCGACGGGGCGGACGTGCAGCAGGTCCACAGCGGGATGTTCTGCCGCCGCCTGGACGTTCCCGCCGGCACGGCGACGCTGGACATGACGGGGAGCGGGCTCGTGGGGCCGTTCGCCGTCGGCGGGTCCGCTGCGGGCCTCCGCACGGGCGACGGCGCGCAGCTGCTCGTGAAGGGGTGTACGAACCTCGTCTTCAACGGGCAGTCGCCCGGCAACTACGTCCACTTCCCGCTCCTCGACGCGGACGTCGCCTTTGCGGACAACCCGGCGGGCACGGTGCGCGTCTACGGCCAGGTGTCGCTTGCGCGGATGCGGCCGAACTACGAGATCGACCCCTCCGCCGAGATCGCCTACTGGGGGCATGAGATGCTGACGGGTACGGAATGGACGCTCACGAACGCCGCCGCGCACCTCCTCGCCACCGACGTCCTCGCCCCCACGACGACGGTCGTGGTGGCGGAGGGGTGCAAGCTCACGCTGAAGCCGTGCCGGCACAGCCCCGCCAACACCTGGCTCTGGGAGGGGGTGGCGGGCGTGTTCACGAACGACTTCACGCTGGCGGCCGGCGCGAAGCTCCAGGTGCGGGCGTACAAGGACCTTGAGCTGGCGGGCGCCCTGCGCGGCAACGGGCGGGTGGTGCAGGTCGACAACGTCTCGGCAGGCCCCTTCGTCATTTCCGGCGACGTGTCGCAGTTCTCCGGGACGCTCCAGGTGCAGGGGAAGGGCGGCCTCGTCGTGCGCGCGGCGGCGGCGGGCGACGGCACGGAGACGGTCGTGCTGGGCGGGGACGGCACGGAGACGAACGCGCTCGCCTACGTCGCGCTCCAGCCCGCGGCCGTGGAGGGAATCGTGGCGACGGGGCGCGTGAACCGCGTCGCGGGGCGCCAGCCGACGGCGTATCTCGATGTCGGCGAGTCGCAGGAGCTGCGCGTGCGGCGCTTCGAGGGAATCGGGGGCGTCAAGACGGCGAACCTCGTCGATTCGCACGCCACCATCGAGGAGCTTGCGGCGGGGGCGTGCCTCGTGCTGCGCTACACGGCGAACGTGACGGTCGCGTCCGCGGACGCGGAGGACGCGACGGTGCGCGCGGTCGGCGTCCCCATGATGCCGAGCCGCCTGGAGCTGGCGGAGGGGGCGGGGGCGCTGCCCGTCCTGGACATCGCGGCGGGGGCGGTGGTGGAGCTGGCGGGGACGGCCTCGGTCGCGCGCGTGACGGGGACGGGGACGCTCGTCGTCTCGGGCGAGGCGACGCTGCCCGAGGTGGCGGCGGGCGTGACGGTGCGGACGGTTGCGGGGGGCGTGGTGCGGACGTCGGACGGGGCGGCGCTCGCGGCCGCGCTCGGGGCGCGCCCGGCCCTGTGGCTCGACGCCGCCAAGGCCGCGACGTGCGAGCAGTACCTGAACTGCGTCTTCACGAACGGCATCGTCGTGCGGCGCTGGAACGACTGCCGCCCGGAGCAGACGGCCCTCTACGGGCTCAACCCGCGCGGCGAGGGCTACGTGCGCGTCTACCCCTACGTGAAGACAAACGCGCTCAACGGCCTGAACGTCGTCTCGATGGGGGCGCTCGAGGGCAAGGTGCCGCGCGAATACGGGCACGTCAACGTGAAGGACGGGACGCCCATCGCCGGGGACGACGCGGTGCAGCCGGAGACGCGCCGCATGCCGTTCAACCGGCCGATCCTGTTCCGCACGGCGGTCGCCGTCGTCAACAGCGCGTTCGGCGGCGGGCCGGCGATCCTGGGCGGCTTCAAGGACGGGACGTGGAAGGACCTGACGGCGGACGAGAAGGCCAACTTCGCCGAGGCGAAGACGGCCTGCCTGCTGGCGCGCGGCGGCGGCGGGACGACTGCCGACTACCAGGATCCGGCGACGCCGATCTTCGGGACCTACCGCCGCACGTGGGTGGACGGCGAGGCGGTCGACCCCACCGTGACGGGCTACGGCGGCGGCTGGCAGATCGTGTCCTTCGAGTCCGCCACCGAGGCGGGCGAGGAGGTGCGGTCCCTCGCCATGCAGGAGAACGCCAAGCCCTCGGGCGGCATCGACTACGCGGAGGTGCTCGTCTACACGAACGCGCTGACGGCGGCGGAGCGGCGGGCGGTGGAACGCTACCTTGCGCACAAGTGGGGCGTCTCGGCGCGCGCGGCCCAGACGCCGGTGAACGGGACGGGGACGGTCGTGGTGGAGGGAGACCTGCGCGCGGCGGGGGCGTTTGCCGGCACGGTGGAGCTGAAGGACGGGGCGCGGCTCGACCTCGCGTCCGTGCCGCCGCCGCCGGGGGAGGAGGCCGTCCCGAAGGAGGGGCGGGCGGCGTGGTTCGACCCGGACGCGGCGGCGGACCTCGTGCTGGGGTCCACGCAGGACGGCGCGGAGGGGGATCTCGTCTATGCGCTCTTCGACCGGGGGCGCCCGCACGAGACGGGGACCTACTACCTGCACGGCACCTACAATCCAAAAGCCGCGAGCGCGGGCGACCGGCGGCCGCGCGCCGTGCGGGGCGCGCGCGGGGACGGCCCCGAGCGGACGTGGCTTGTCTTCCGCGAGGACCCGGAGGCGTTCGACGGCGGCGGCAACACGCTGCGCCTGAAGACGGACGTCTCGCTCATCTCGAACACGTTGGCTTCGGCGTTCTACTCGAACACGACCTGCCCGACGCGCACGGCGTTCATCGTCTCGGACTCGTGCTACGGCGGCGGCACGCCGGTCATGGACAAGGTTGACGGCTCCGGGCTCGTGAGGCGGCGCCGCGACGTGGGGGACGACTTCACGAAGCCGATCTGGGCGGACAAGACGTCCGGCAGCATCACGGGCGGCGTGACGCGCCTGAACGGCGCGGCGCTCGACGGCACGAAGATCGGCTTCTCCGGCGCGCCGGAGGTCTTCTCCTTCACGACGACGGGCGACTTCCCCGCCGCCTTCTTCGGGTCCTACTTGAACGGGAACAACTCTGAGGGCGGCACCGAGGTGCTGGGCGAGATCCTGCTCTACGACCGCGTGCTGGAGGGGGACGAACGCGACGGGATCGAGCGCTACCTGATGTACAAGTGGCTCGGCGTGGCGACGGGCGGCGCGTGCGATTGGCGGCGCGCCACGGTGACGGGCGCCGGGACGGTGACCGCGGCGGCGGCGCGCCTGCCGGCGTTCGACGCGGCGTTCGCCGGCACGCTCGCGCTGGCGGACGAGGCGCTCGCGTTCCACGTGGACGCGGCGGGGGCTGTGACGGACGCGCTCGCGCTGCCGGCGGGGGCGACGCTCGCCCTGCCCGAGGCGGGCGCGCTGACGGTCTCGTTCGCGGGACGTCCCGCCAGCTGCACGCTCGCGACGGCGGGGGCGGTCACGGGGATCGACCCGGCGCAGTGGACGGCCACGATCACGTCGACGTTCCACGGCACGAGCCGCCTCGTCTGCACGGCGGACGCCCTGCGCCTGGAGGTCGTCCCGAGCGGCACGGTCCTCCTCCTCCGCTAGCGCGTGCCGCGGCCATGGCGGTACCGTGTGTGCGGATATGGTGTGGTGCTTGGTAGGGGCCGACGTCCTCGGCGGCCCGCGTCCCCGTGGGCGTCCCCGTGGCGT
>CAVEVC010000202.1:0-4463 GCA_963618935.1 Clostridiales bacterium CCNA10
GCAGTTCGCGCTCGTCGGCGGCAAGTCCCTCCCCGCCCAGCGCGGCCTGCAGCGCGGGGTGGTCGTGGAGCGAGCGCCCGTCCGACTCCTCCACGCTGCCGATGATGCCGTCCCACTCCCGCGCGACCGCGTCCGGGTCCGTCTCGCCCGCCGTCTGCGCGAGCCACTTCTCGACGGACCTCCCCTCCGCCGCCGAGACGAGCGCGAACGCCGCCTTGTGGCGCACGGCCCCGCGCGCCTCCTGCGGGACGAGCTTCAGGTCGCAGTTGTTCTCCAGCTCGCCGAGCCAGTCGTCGAGCGCGCCCTGCAGCTCCTCCCCGTCGTGCGCGGCGAACGCGGCGGCGGCCTTCTCCGCGCGGACCTGGAGGAGCCCGTCCGATACCGCCACCTGCCGGTCGAGCGTCGCCTTGGCGGCGTGCGCGCAGATGCGCTTCCTCCACGGCACGTCGTCGCGCCTGGCGCGCTCGTCGACGATCCTGCGCTGGGCGGGCGTCATGCCGCCGCGCAGCTCCTCGTCGTGCGCCTCGAAGGCCGCGCCGACATCCCGCAGCCACGCCTGTGCGTCGTCGATGCGCTCGTTGAAGCGGCCGGGGTGGTCCTCCGTGCCGTCCCCTCCCATCTCCAGGTTCGCCCACCTCTCGCGCTCGACCAGAGCCTCGGAGGCGACGCGCTCGTTCTCCCGCCTGAAGATGTCCAGCGCGAGGTCGCCGAGCTGGCGCGCCGTCTGGGCGACGATGCGCCCGCGCGCCGTGATGCCGTTGATCGCGGCGTGCCCCCTGACGCGCGCCGCCTCCGCCGCCGCCTGCGCGGCCCGCGCCCGAGCGGCCCACGCCGCCGACGCCCCCGTCTCCAGCTCGGACATCCTCGGCGTGCCGAGCCCCTTCACCTGCGCCGACGCGCGGCGGATCTCAAGCGTTCCCATCTTCGTCGCCTCCTATGCGAGCATCGTCTTCGGAAGGGGGTTGTAGTTCCAGTCCACGTACTTCGACGCCCCCGCCGCGCCCATCGTCCGCACGCCGCCCGCCGAGGGCCCCCAGGCCATGTAGCCGGTCATGCCCATCGAGCCGAGCGCGCCTACGGCGCCGCCGATGCCGCCGTAAAGCGCGGTGAGGCCCGCCTGGCGCGTCGCGTAGACCTGGGCCTGGCCCGAGACCCGCGTCGCGTAGGCGTTCGCGCCGCCGACGGCGAGCGCGCTCTTGGCCTGGCGGCGGAGGCTCTGCTCGCTCATGAGGTACGACGTGCGGTTCATGTCGTGTTCCCAGACGGTGTTCTGGGTGTTCGTGCGGATGATCCCGATGTCCTCGCCCGCCTCGCGCACGTTCGACGTGAGCAGATGGCCGAGGGAGTCCTCCCCGCCGTCGACGAGGAGGCCGTTCCCGGCCCACTGCGCGTAGGCGTTTCCGATGTCGGCGGCGAGGGCCCGGCTTCTGCGCGCGGCCTCCACCTCGCCCTGCTCCTGCGCGACGCCCGCCTTCTTCTGCTCGATGCCGGCCTGCAGCGCGGCGAGCTCGGCCTGGTCCCTGAGCTGGTCGCTCTGCGCCTTCGCCGCCGCCTGCTGCGCGGCCGCCGCCGCGTCCGACGCGCGCGTCTGCATCCGCGCGCTCTGCTTCGCCGCCTGGTTCGCGCGGTACCCCGAGTAGAGCGACACGCCCGCCGCCGTCGCGTATGCGGCAAGCGCGACGTACGCGCCGTAGGCGGCCATAAACCCCGTGACGACCTCTGCGAACATGACCATCATTCCACCTCCGATCTCGAAATCGTGAACAGGACGGCGCGCTCGCCGCCCACGTCGTACTCGGTCACGCGCCGCCATCTCATCGTCCGCTCGTGCCACCGCACCGACGCCGCGTAGCGCGCGAGCGGCGCGGAGAGGAACGCCTCCACCCACGGCGGGGCCTGGCGCACCACCCACGCGAGGACGGGGCGCGAGAGGCGCGCGTAGTCCACCGGGCGGAGCCAGGCCGCCTCCGTGGAGAGCATCGGCATGAACCGGAGGCGCGAGAGGGCCGTCATGCCCGGAGGCATCTGCAGCCCCACGTAGCCGACGACCTCCCCGCCCATGCGGATCGTCCACGCGCGCTCCAGCATGTCGGGGGAGTTGGGGCGCGGGATGTCGCCGATGCGGATGAAGTGCCGCTGCTCGAACCTGTCCATCCCGCGTAGGTGCGCGTTGACCCAGGCGAAGTCCGCCTCGGTCGCGGGCGCGAGCGAGCAGCGCGCCGTGCCGCGCCGGACGACCGTCTCCTCAGCCTTCATCCCGCCTCCCCTCCTCCGGGCTGTTCGCGAACTCGACGCGCCATGACGTGGAGACCGAGAGGACGGCGAGCGGCAGCCAGCCGCCATGCTCCAGGACGAGCGACCCGTCGCGGCTGTTCGCCCCCGCGAGCGGCATGCGGCAGTCGGCGTCGCCGGGCGCGACGGTGAACGCGGCCTCCGCGCCGTCCACCGGGCAGGGCACGCGCATCTGCGTGGCGCGCGCCTCCGAGACGGACGCCTGGCGCACCGTGAAGTCGCTCCCGTCGATGACGCGCACCTCGGCCTCCGTGGCGTTCTTGACCTCCATCTGCGCCGTCTCGCGGTCGGTGAACTCCGGGGAGGTCGTGCGGATGGTGGAGGTGAACGGCGCGCCGACCGCCCACCTGTCCGCCGTGGCGGAGACGTCGCCGCCCTCATCGGCGGCGCGGACCTCGCCGACGCGCACGGCGACCTCGCCGCGCCCCGTCACGGGCTGAACCGGCCCGTCCACCGCGCGGGCCGTCTCCACGACGCGCACGGCGTCCATGCGCAGGTTGGCGAGGAGGGTGCGGTCGTCCGGGTCGATGTCCCTGATCGAGAGGACGGCCCACTGGGCGCCCCCGTCCGTCCCCTCGCGACGCGCGACGAGCGCGCAGTGCGACGAGCCGTTCACGGTCGCCTTGTTCGAGGCGACGTCCGAGGCGAGCCAGCCGCCGCCGAGGCGGTGGAGGCTCCACGCGCACACGTCGTGTTCCTTCATGTAGACGAGCGAGGCCAGCGTGCCGTCCGCGAGGACGCACTCGATGGTCGACTCGGGGAACTGCGCGTAGGCCATCGCCTCGACGGGGTTGTTTCGGAAGAGGCGCTGCGAGAGGACGGAGAGGTTCGAGCTCTCGTAGCCGCCCGAGGCGAAGGAGTAGCGCGTGGCCATCAGCGCCTCGCCGGAGCGGTCGCAGAAGACGATGTCCGAGTCGACGGCGAGGGGGCGGATCCAGTCCGCGCAGCCGATCGCGCTCTGGAGCTTCGCCGCCACCGTCTGCGGCGAGACGGCGTTCCCCGAGGAGGGCGCCACCTGCCACTCGCCGCCGTCGGCGAAGAGCATGAGGTCGCGGTGGACGAGCATGCGGTTGATGCGCGGCATCTCCAGCGCCGCCGTCGAGGCCGTGATCGCGTCCGAGGCGCGCAGGTACTCGTGGACGTCGAAGTTGTAGAGGTCGCCCGTCGCGCTCATCCAGAACGTGAAGGGGCTCGAGGCGGAGGAGGCGTAGACGAGGCGCTGGGAGTATATCTGCACGCAGCCTGGGTAGTCGCCGGGGTTCAGGAAGTGGTCCTCCGTCTTCGGCGGCGTGATGGTGAGGTCGGGCGTGATGTAGTTGTCCGTGAACGTGTAGACGTACTTCCCGCCCTGGAAGCACGCGAGGCCGTTGGCGAGGACGCCCGCCCCCGCCGTCTTCCCGGCATCCGCGTAGCCGCAGAATACGATCTTCACGCAGGGCTTGGCGGCGCAGTCCTCCGGCACCTCGAACTCCACGGACGCGCCGACGCCCGGCTCGGCCATGCGCGCGGCCACGTCCGCCGCGCCCTCGAACGACACCATGCGCTCGCTCGCGGCGTACGCGCGCCGCCACCGCGCTGTGTAAGGGATTGCGAGTTGGGAAACGGGAAAAGGGCGGACGGAGGGCGGATTAGCGCGAACTGGCGGGGGTTTCGCGATCTGAACGCGCCGCAGGGGCGAGTTGGGAAAAATGCCCCCTGAATCGCGCAGATTCAAAACGAAATGGGAAAAACAATTCAAGGCGCGTGAAAGGCCTTTTATCGCGCCGTCAAGGCGCGGTGGACGGCGAGCTTGCGCCCGCCGCACAGGACAGAGCGGGGGGAGGACGGCGAGCGGGGAGGCGGGATCGGTCAGCGGGCGAGGATGCGCTGGACGGCCGTTCGGACCGCCGCCGTCACGGCGGTCGTCTGCGCCTCTTGCGTCGGCAGCGCGTTCGGATCGTGCCGCGTCCTGGCCTTGTGGACGAGCCAGTAGCAGACCGCGTTCTCCTCCCCCTTCTGCCCCCGCACCTTGTGCCGCGACGCCGCGACGAGCGAGGGCAGCCAATGTCCGTCCGGGAGTTTCGAGAAGGCGAAGCGCAAGCCGCCGGGGAAGTCACGCGGCATGCCGTCCCATCGGGCGGCGACGGGGCTTGCCGGGATGGCGAGATACTTGCGTCCGCCCGTGGGCTTGA
>CAVEVC010000203.1:0-4373 GCA_963618935.1 Clostridiales bacterium CCNA10
GATGGGGGATGGGGGATGGGGGATGGGGCGAGGACGGAGCGGAAGAACGCGATGCGGTCGGATTCGGGGCCGTCGAAAGCGCCGCCGTCCGCCTTCCGGCGGAACGTGAGGATGACGGGGACGGGGACGAGGGCGGGGAAGTCGGCCGCGCGCGCGCGTTCGGCGGAATCGAGGAGGTCGACGCGCAGTTCCACGAGGTCCGTGAAATACCGCTGCGCGCTGAACTGCGCCACGTCCTCCGCGAGCGTCCGCCCTGTCAGGGTGAGGCAGATGCGCGGATGCGCCGCCTCGTCCGCGAGGAGGGCGTCCGCCAGCGCGAAGGCGGCGACGGCCTCGACGACGGGCACGGCGCGCCGGACGATGCAGGGGTCGTGGCGGCCCTTCATCGCGAGCGGCGCGGGCTGCATCGTCCGCAGATCGACGGAGGGCTGTTCCAGGAAGACCGTCGGCGTCGGCCGCATCGCGACGCGGAAGGTGATCGGCATGCCGCTCGCGCGGCCGCCGAGGATGCCGCCCTGGCGGTTCGTCGCGGTGCGCACCGCGCCGTCCTCCACGACGAACGCATCGTTGAACTCCGAGCCCCTCAGGCGCGTACACGCGAAGCCCATGCCGAATTCGACGCCCTTCACGCCGGGGATTGCGAAGAGCGCGGCGGACAGCCCGGACTCCAGGCCGTCGAAGAGCGCGCCGCCCAGGCCCGCCGGCACGCCGGTGACGGTGCAGACGATCGTGCCGCCCACGGAGTCGCCCGCGTCGCGCGCCCGCGCGATCTCGCCGGCCATCTTGTCCGGGTCCGTCTCGCCGTGGATCGACTCGACGCGCGCGGAGACGGCGATGCCGCGCGTCTCCAGGAACTGCAGGCAGACCCCGCCCGCCGCGCAGAGCGGCGCGGTGAGGCGGCCCGAGTTCTTGCCGCCGCCCGTGGGGATGCGGCCCATCTCGATCCACTGGCCGAAGTCGGCGTGGCCGGGCCGCGGAATCGTCCGCTCCTCGCCGTAGTCGCGCGGGCGCATGTCGACGCTCGCGATTTCGCCGCAGAGCGTCCCGCCCGTCGTCGCGCCGTCCCTCAGGCCCGCCGTGAACGCCACGCGGTCGGGCTCGCGGCGCGCCGTCGAAAGGGCGTCGCGCCCCGGCGCGCGCCGTTCCATGAACGCCGCAAGCGCCGCCTCGTCGACGCGCAGTCCGGCGGGCAGGTTCGCGAGCGTAAACGCCATCCGCCGCGCGTGGGACGCCCCGCGCACGGACAGCTTCAAATGCGTGCCAAATTCCGTCCTGGAGTTCACGGCGGGTAGTATAGCACACGCGCTACGGGCGGACGAGGGAACAGATTTCGTCGACGGCGGGGTCGTCGGTGAGCTGGTGGAGGAAGTCGCGGCGGAAGGCGAGGTGGCCGCGCGCGGCGCAGAGGCGGCGCGCCGTCGCGTAGGCGAGGCCGGAGACCATCCAGCCGACCTGGATGAGCACGAAGTCCGCAAGCGAGGCGATGTTCTGGTAGTCGACGGGGCGGCCGGCGCGGATGGCGGCGAGGACGGCGGGGTTGGGGCGCGCCGTCGTCGGCAGGCTCCAGAACGCCCGGCAGTCGTGCCGCCAGTCCGTCGTCGCGACCTGGTCCTCCAGCACGCGGAAGATGTCGAGCTTGTCCGCATCGCGCACCGTCTGCGCCGCCGCGCGGGTGAGCGCGTCGATCCCGTCGGGCAGGTCGCGGCGGTTGTGGAAGAGCACGGCGTCGAGAACGGGCCGGGCGGGGAGGGGGCCATCGTCCAGCCAGCCCTGTTCGACGACGATCCTGTGGGAGAGGACGGCGTGGTCGACGGAATCCGAATCGCGGAAGGTGTTGTAGCGCTTCAGCTGCTCGTAGCGGCCCGTGTCGTGCAGAAGGGCCGCCGCGAGGCAGGCCTGCGCCGTGGGCGCGTCGAAGCCCTCGCCGGCGGCGATGAGCCGCGCGTTCTCGACGACCTTCGCCGTGTGGAGGCGCTTGAGCGCCATCATCGGCGGCAGCGCGCCGTCCACGCGGAACGTGTCCACGTAGGCGTCGTACCGCGCCGTCAGACGGGCCAGGGCGTCCATGCGCGGCCCCGCTACGACAGGTTCCCGACGACGGCCTTGATGCGCCGCACGCCGGCGGACGAGCTCTGCTCCTTCAGGATCTTGAAGCTGCCGAGCTCCTTCGTGTTCTCCACGTGCGGACCGCAGCAGATCTCCTTCGAGATGTCGCCGATCGAGTAGAGGCTCACCTGGTCGCCGTACTTCGCGCCGAAGAGCGCCATCGCTCCCTCGCCCTTCGCCTCCTCGACCGTCGTCGTCTTCTTCGAGACGGGGATGCCGGCGGCGATCCACTCGTTGACGAGCCTTTCGACGGCGGCCTTCTGCTCGGCGGTCATCGGCTCCGGCCAGGTGAAGTCGAAGCGCAGGCGCTCGGCGGTGATGTTCGAGCCCTTCTGGAGCGCGGTCGGGCCGAGCACCTGGTGGAGCGCGGCGTGCAGGAGGTGCGTCGCCGTGTGCATCCGGGTGACGACCTCGGAGTTGTCCTGGAGCCCCGCCTTGAACGAGCCGGCGCTCGTCGTGCGCGAGAGCTCCTGGTGCTTGCGGTTCGCCTCCTCGAAGCCGTCCTTGTCGACGGTGAGGCCGTCCTTCGCCGCCATCTCGCACGTCATCTCGAACGGGAAGCCGAAGGTGTCGTAGAGCTTGAAGGCGGTCTTGCCGCTGATCTGCGACTGTCCGTGCGCCTTGAGCTGCTCGGCGACCTTGCGGTACATCGCCTCGCCCTTGTCGAGCGTCGCGTTGAAGCGCCGCTCCTCGGCCTCCAGGTCGAGGCGGCACTGCTCGAGGTTCGCCTTCAGCTCCGGGTAGACGTGGTGGTACTTCTCGCAGATGACCTCGGCGAGCTTCACGGTGAAGCCCTCGCCGATGCCGAGCTGGCGCGCGTAGCGCACGGCGCGGCGGATGAGGCGCCGCAGCACGTAGTTCGCGCCGACGTTGCCCGGCTTCACGCCGCCCTTCGGGTCGCAGAGGATGAACGTCGCCGTGCGCATGTGGTCCGCGATCACGCGGCGGGCCTTCAGCACCTCGGCGGGGTCCATGCCCGCCGGCACGTGCGCGAGGCCGTCGATGGCCTGCATGATCGGCGCGAAGATCTCGGTGTCGTAGACGGTGGGGGCGCCGCTCATCATGCAGACCGTGCGCTCCACGCCCATGCCGGTATCGACGTTGTGGCGCCCGAGCGGGACGAACCGGCCCGCCTCGTCCTTGCTGTACTGCATGAAGACGTCGTTCCAGATCTCGACGTACTTGCCGCAGGGGCAGCCGGGGCGGCAGCCGGGCCCGCACGCGGGCCGGCCCGTGTCGATGAACATCTCGGTGTCGGGCCCGCACGGCCCCGTCGTGCCGGCCGGGCCCCACCAGTTGTCCTCGCGCGGCAGGCGGAAGATGCGCTCGTCCGGGATGCCCACGGACTTCCAGATCGCGACGGCCTCCTCGTCGGCGGGGATGTACCCCTCGTCGCCCTCCTTGCCCTCGCCGCGGAACACCGTCACGTTCAGCTGCTCCGGGCGGAAGCCGAGCTTCGTCGTGAGGAACTCGAAGCTCCAGGAGATCGCCTCCTTCTTGAAGTAGTCGTTGAGCGACCAGTTGCCGAGCATCTCGAAGAAGGTGAGGTGCGCGGCGTCGCCGACGGCGTCGATGTCGCCCGTGCGCACGCACTTCTGCACGTCCGTGAGGCGCGTCCCCGCCGGGTGCGGCATCTGCCCCATCAGGTAGGGCACGAGCGGGTGCATGCCCGCCGTCGTGAAGAGCACGGTGGGGTCGTTCTCGGGAATCACGCTCGCGCCGGAGATGCGCACGTGCCCCTTCGACTCGAAGAAGCCCAGGTACATCTCGCGAAGTTCATCTGCCGTCAACTGCTTCATTTCCATTTCTTCCTTCCGCTGCATCCCGCCCGGCCACGATCTGAAACGGATTCCGGCGCGGATACAGGACCGAATAGTATACCCCATTCCGCGCCGGTCCACAAGGTGCGGGGGCGCGGGGCGCTTACGTCCGGCAAACGACACCCCTCCGCCGGATCGCCTTTATCGCGCCCTAAATCTCATCGCGATTTGGTATAATGCGCAGCATGACACGATCCTGGAACGAGATCCGCAAGGCCGCCACCGCCTTCTCCCGCCGCTGGAAGGACGCCTACGACGAGAAGAGCCAGGCCCAGAGCTTCCTCAAGGAGCTCTTCGCCGTCTTCGGCGTCGACGCCGTCACCCAGGCCACCTTCGAGCACCGCGTCAAGTTCCCCGACGGCTCCCAGGGCTTCGTCGACATGTTTTGGCCCGGCCGCATCCTCGTCGAGATGAAGTCACGCGGCAAAGACCTCGACGCCGCCTACG
>CAVEVC010000204.1:0-4321 GCA_963618935.1 Clostridiales bacterium CCNA10
CGAGGTGAAGCGCGAATACAAGGAGATGGAGGGCTCGCAGGAGGTGAAGCAGGCGCAGCGCCAGTTCCGCAACGAAATCCTCCAGGGGGAGCCGCCGGCCCAGGCCGCCAGGAAGGCGGACGTCGTCGTCACGAACCCCACGCATCTCGCCGTAGGCGTGCGCTACCGGCCCGACGAGGCGCCGCTGCCGAAGGTCGTCTGCCGGGGGGAGGGCTTCGTGGCGAAGGTGATCCGCGAGGCGGCGCTGCGGGAGGGGATTCCGATCATGGAGAACGTCCCGCTCGCGCGGGCGCTCTACGCGAAGGTCAAGATCGAGGACTTCATCCCCGTGGAGCTCGTCGAGCCCGTCGCCGAGGTGCTCAAGTGGGTGAAGGCCCTGAACGAGGCGAAAAGAGAGGACGAAGAGCTCGACGCGGTCGAACTCACCTGACCGAAAGGAGATGCCATGACGAAGACGCCATCCGAAGTGCAGGAATACCTTGCGAAGATCCGCAAGACGGTTGCGGACTCCCAGGCGGCGATCGACGCCGCGCAGCTGCGCCTCAAGGAGACGGACCGCCTGCTGGAAAGCCAGGGCCTCACCCGCGAGCAGGTGATGGACTTCCAGATCACGCCCGCGCACCGCCTCGCCGTCAACGAGGAGCTGCGCCGCCGGGGCCTGCCGCCGCTCGAGGACGGCGATGCCGCCGGCGACTTCGACGCGGCGACGGCGAGGCTCCGCAGCGAAGCGGCGGCGCCGCAGGCGGAGCCCGAAGCGGACCCTGCGGACCGTCCGCGCCGCTTCGCGAACCTGATGCACGAATTCAGGCTGTGACGCCCTGTCAGACGGCGGCCTCCGAGCCGCCTTTCCCTGCATCGGCGGATTTGGTACAATCACGTCCGCGAACATTTGAAACCAACGACACCAACGAAAAGGAGTGTACCATGAAGAGAATCCTGATTGCCGGCCTGATCCTGTCCGTGGCGGGCCTTGTGGCGGCGCCTCCGCGCTCGCCTGACCGCGACGGCGCGCCCCAGAAGCCCGAACGGGGGCAGCAGGCGCGTCCGCAGCCGCCGAAGAAGGGTCCGTCGGACCGCGGGCAGCAGGCGCGCCCGCAGCCGTCGAAGCAGGGGCCGTCTGACCGCGGGCCTCAGGCGCGCCCGCAGCCGCAGAAGAAGGGCCCGCCGCCGTCCGACCGCAGGCCCCAGGCGCACGGCAAGCCGTCGAAGAAGGGGCCGCCGTCCGACTGGGGACGGCACCAGCCGCCGCCGAACCACCAGGGATTCCATGCGGGGCGGCCGTCGGGGGCGCGCTTCTGGAGCCGCCCGGCGCTTCCGCCGCCCCATTCGGGCGCGCGCCATGCGTGGTCCTGGATCGCGACGCCGTGGAGCTACACGGTCGACGGCGTCTACTACTATGGCGAGGGCTACTACTTCGACGGCTACAACTACTGCTACAACGGGGGATACTACCAGACGCCGCCGCCCGTGCAGACGATGGCGCCGCCGCCCCCGCCGCCGCGCAGCAGGGGCCTGCTGAACATCCTGTTCGGGGATTGAGGCGCGTTTCCGTCCGCCGTCTCCGAAATCGGGCCGTCCCCGTGTAACCCTGCCGGGGATGGTCCGTAGTCGGGAAAAGGAGACGAGAGATGGACATGAAGATCGAACAACGGCTTCCCGCCGGGGAAGCGTGCCGCGTGGAAGCGGGAGCGGGGATTCCGGAGCAGGCGGAGGCGGCGTCGGTGCTGGGCGGCGCGGGCGTGCGCGTTTCGTCGGCGACGGACCTGCAGAAGCTCGCGGCCGAGCTGAAGATGGACGACGAGGAGGGGCGGCGGACGCGCGCCGCGCAGGGCTTCGCGATCGTCCTGATGCGCCTCACGGCCCAGAACGGGCAGATCTCCGCCGCGCAGAACCAGGCCCTTGCGGCGGCCGGGGCGGCGACGGACGACCTGGCGGCGGCGCAGACGCGCCTGTCGGACGCGGAGACGGCCGTCGCCGCCCTGGACGCCCAGGCCGCCGCGCAGCGCGCCGCGCTCGCCGAGCTGGAGCGGACGCTGAACGGCCAGCTGGCGTCGCTTGCCGGCCTGCGGATGGCGCTGGAGGCGAAGACGGCCCTGCTCCAGGCGCTGACGGAGGAGCTTGAGCGCCTCATCGAGGCCCAGAAGAAGACGCCCGAGGAGCGCGAAAAGGAACTCCGCCAGAAGGAGGAGGACGCCAAGGCCGCAGACGAGGCGCAGCGCCGGATCGACGAGCTGACCAGCCAGATTGCGGCCCTCCAGAACGAGTGCGCCCGCCTTCAGGCCGAGATTGCGCAGGGAGAGGGGGCCGTTGCGTCCACCCAGGCCGCCCTTGAGGCGGCGCGGTCCGCCGCGGCGAAGACGGCGGACGCGCGGGGGGCGGCGCAGGCGACGGCGGCGGCCGCGCAGCGGGCGGTGTCCGTCGCCGAGACGGCGCTGGCCCATGCGCTTGCGGCGCTTGACGTTTCGGGGATTGCGGCGCTGGCCGACGCCATCCGGGTGACGGCCGCCCAGGTGCTGGCGGCGACGGCGGAGATGCCGGAGCGCGGGGAGGCGGACGACCAGGCCGCCTCCATCCAGAAGCTGGCCGAGGCGGCGCTGCGCGACATCGAGGAGCGGCGCGACGACGACCTTGAAAAGCTCGTCGCCAAGCTCCCCGACGCGCTCGCCTGGCTGGCCCACGCGCCGACCACGGTCCCGGCCGAAACCCTGCCGGACCACGAAATCCACGCCTAGAAGGCGCGGAGGGAGGCGAGGACGGCGGCGATGGCGGCGAGGGTGGCGGCGAAGACGGCGGCGAAGCCGATGAACCAGCCGGGGGCGCCGAGCGCGAAGGCGAGGACGAGCGTGAGGGTGAGCCCGACGACGTAGGCGATCTGCCCGCAGAGGACGGCGGAGGGGTGCTTGATCCAGGCGGCGTGGCCCTCGACGTAGCCGCGGATGCACTGGAAGACGGGCCAGGCGGCGTAGCAGCACATGACCAGGCGCGCGGGGCCGAGGTTTTCCGGCTCGAGGTTCATGAAGTCGAGGAAGATCCAGTCGCCGAGGCCGGGAAGCGCGAGGAGAAGGGGGACGAGGCCGAGGACGAGTCCGGCCGCCGCGGCGTAGCGGACCACGCGCCGGTCGTCCGGGTATTCGGGCGGGAACTGGATGGCGAGCGCCTGCATGCGCAGGGCGCCGTAGCCGACGGGGTTCGCGAAGCCGATGGTCGCGTAGTGGACGGCGAGCATGGAGACGCCGCCGGCCGTGCGGTTCACGAAGGCGGCGATCACGGAGGGCGCCGCGGCGAGCAGGAAGCTGCCGAGCGAGAGGGGGAGCGTGAAGCGGAACTGGCGCAGCGCGCCGCAGGGCCCGTCGCCGTCGGCGGGGGCGTCCGGGATCTCCCGGACGTAGCGGCGCGCGAAGAGGTGGGTGAGCGCGAATTCGGCCATGCAGGGAACCGTGGTCGCGGCGAGCGCCCACATCGCCCCGGTGAGGCCGAGGGGGAGGAAGAGGGCGGAGGCGGCGAGGGTGAGCGCGATGCGCACGGCGGTCGCGAGCGTGGCGAGCCCGCTTTCGCGGTTGTTGAAGAGGACGACGAGGGGGACGTTCCGCAGGAAGAAGGCGCCCTGCATGGCGAACCCCCACAGGAGCGTCTGCCGGGCCGTCTCGACGAGATGGGGGGCGAGGCCGAGGTAGTCGCGGAAGATGAGCGCGTCGAAGGGCGGCAGGGCGAGGAGGGCCTGCGCCGCGAGGAGCGCGGCCGTCATGGCGGCGTTGAGGCGGATGAAGGCGCGGTAGCCGGGGCGCGTGCGGGCGAAGACCATGCCCGTCATGACGAGCCCGCCGCCGAGGGCGCCGATCATGAACATGATGGTCTGCCCCTGCGCGAAGGCGGCGTAGGTCCCCTCGCCGAAGGGGCCGTGGGCGGCGATGCCGGCGACGAGCGGGTAGGTGAGGGACTGCGAGAACGCCTGGAGGAGCAGCGGGATGTAGAATCTCGTTGCGCGCATTGGCGTGTAGCCGCCGAATCTCTCCGCGTCCGTCATGGGGAGCGGGTAGTATACCACACGGCGGCGGCCGGCGGCGGGGCGCGGAAAGGCCGAGGTGGGCGCCGAGGTGGGCGGCGCGTTGCGGCGTGCGGACGGCGTGTGGTATACTTTCCCGCATGGGCATTCGAAAGATTTCGGGCGGCGTCTGCGCCGCAAAGGGCTTCAGGGCCGCGGGCGTGCCCGCGCGGATCAAGTACGAGGGGCGCAACGACGTGGCGCTCGTGGTGGCGGACGCGCCGTGCGCGGCGGCGGCCGTGTTCACCACGAACGCCGTCGCGGCGGCGCCGGTCCTCT
>CAVEVC010000205.1:0-4321 GCA_963618935.1 Clostridiales bacterium CCNA10
GGGTATTTCGCCCAGTCGAAGTTGCCGGAGTCGACGATGCAGCCGCCGACCTGCGAGGAATGGCCGTCCATGTATTTCGTCGTCGAGTGCATGACGATGTCCGCCCCGTGCTCGATCGGGCGGCAGAGGATCGGCGTCGGGAACGTGTTGTCGACGATGAGCGGGACGCCGAAGTCGTGCGCGGCCTTGGCGAACTTCGCGATGTCGAGGACGACGCCGCTCGGGTTCGCGACGGTCTCGCCGAAGACGCACTTCGTGTTCGGCCTGAACGCCTTCGCGATCTCCTCCGGCGCCGCGTCCGGGTCGACGAACGTCGTCTCGATCCCGAGCTTCTTCAGCGAGACGGCGAAGAGGTTGAACGTGCCGCCGTAGATCTGGGCGGAGGCGACGACGTGGTCGCCGGCCGAGCAGAGGTTGAGGATCGAGAAGGTCGACGCGGCCTGGCCGGAGCTCGTCAGGATCGCGGCGACGCCGCCTTCGAGCGCGGCGATCTTCTTCGCGACCTGGTCGTTCGTCGGGTTCGCGAGGCGCGTGTAGAAGTAGCCGCTCGCCTTCAGGTCGAAGAGGTCGGCCATCTGCTCGCTCGTCTCGTACCTGAAAGTGGTCGAGGCGTAGATCGGCACCTGGCGGGGCTCGCCCTTCTTCGGCTGCCAGCCGCCCTGTACGCACAGTGTGTCAACGGTCATGTTTTTCTCCTTCCAATCATTCATTCATCTGAGGCCCTTGCAGAACCCGGGCGCTCAACTACTTAACCACTTAACTACTTAACCACTTAATCTTAACTACTTAACCACTTAATCACTTAACCACTTAATCACTTCCTGATGGCGCCGTCGCCCGTGACGACGTACTTGTAGGTGGTCAGCTCCTCCAGGCCCATCGGGCCGCGGGCGTGGAGCTTGTCCGTGGAAATGCCGATCTCGGCGCCCATGCCGAACTCGGCGCCGTCCGTGAAGCGGGTCGAGGCGTTGTGGTAGACGGCCGCCGAATCGACGAGGCGCAGGAACGCCCGCGCCCGAGCGGCGTCGTTCGCCACGATGCAGTCGGAATGGTGCGAGCCGTGGCGGTTGATGTGGTCGATCGCCTCCTGGACGTCGCGGACGACCCCCACGTTCAGCTCCAGCGACAGGAACTCGCGCCCCCAGTCCTGGTCCGCCTCGTGCAGCACGACGCCCTTGTCCGCCGCCCACGTCCGCACCATCGGCAGGAAGAGCGGCGCAAGCTTCTCGTGGACGAGCAGGCATTCCGCCGCGTTGCAGGCGCTCGGGCGCTGGACCTTCGCGTTGTCGAGGATCGCAAGCGCCATCGCAAGGTCGGCCGTGTCGTCCACGTAGACGTGGCACACGCCCTTGTAGTGCTTGAGGACGGGGACGAGCGCCGCCTCGCACATCGCGCGGATCAGGCGCTCGCCGCCGCGCGGGATCGCCACGTCCACGTACTCCGGCATCCGCACGAGTTCGCGCACGCCCGCATGGTCCGTCGTCTGCACAAGCAGCGCCGCGTCGAGGAGCGCGGCCGGGCGCGCCGGGCCGCACCAGCGCGCGAGCCCGCCCTGCACGACCTCGGCGAGCGCACGGTTCGAGCGCAGCGCCTCCTTCCCGCCGCGCAGGATGATCGCGTTCGAGGTCTTGAGGCAGAGCGCCGCCGTGTCGACGAAGACGTTCGGGCGCGACTCGAAGACGACGGCGACGACGCCCAGCGGCTCGCGCACCTTCACGATGTGGATGCCGCTCGGGCGGTCGCGCGCCAGCAGCGTCTCGCCCACGGGATCGGGCAGCTGCGCCACGGACCGCACGCCGTCCACCATCGCGCGGAAGCGCGCGGGCGTGAGCGTGAGCCGGTCCACGAGCGCGGGCGCAAGCCCCGCCGCCCGCGCCGCCGCGACGTCCTCCGCGTTCGCCGCCGCGATCTGCGGCGCGGCCGCCTCCAGCGCCGCCGCCACGGACAGCAGCGCGGCGTCCTTGTCGCGCGTCTCCAGCGTCCGCAGCGCGCGCGACGCGGCGCGCGCCCTCTTCCCCAGATCCCGGATCTCCTCGGCAACCGTCATTTCTTCACCTTCTCTCCTTGAAAGGCTCCACCGCCAGTTCGACGACCTCGCACGCATCGGCCGCGTGCGCCTTCATGACTTCGAGGAACGCGGCCGTGGCGCCCTCCGGCGCGGCAAGCCCCTTCTTCGGCGACTTCCGCGAAAGGCGCACGTCCGGATACCAGAACCCGTCGCCGACGGGCGCCCCGTTCCCGTCCTCAAAGCGCAGACGCACCCAGACGGGCGCACCGCCCTTCTTCAGCTTCACGGCAAAGCGCAGACGCCGCTCCCCCGCCGGGACCGTGCAGCGCGCCTGCCCGACCAGCGGACCCAGCGCCGTCGGCGCGGCGGCGGGCGCGGGCGGCGGCGGCGCCTCCTCCTCGTCCGCGGCGGCGATCTTCACGTCCGACAGGTCCCCGCGCGGCGGCAGGGCCTGCACGAAGTGGACCGCGCACCACACTCCCGCAAGCGCCACGGCGAGCGCGCCCACGACGAACGCCGCCCCGAACCGCGATGCCGGACCGGGCGGGAGGGCGGTGGACGAGGCAGCAGGCGCGGACGCCGCGTTTCGGACCATCGGACGCGCCGCCGTCTTCTTCTTCTTTTCCTTCCCGGGCTTGCCGAAGCGTTCGGCGCCCCGCACCTCGGCGCGGCGGCGCTCCTCCGCGCGCGCGCGCATCCACGGCGCCTCGTCGAGGCCCTGCCCGTTCATCTTCGCGCGGTAGCCCTCCAGGTCGAACGGCAGCGAGCGGAAGGAGACCGCGCCCGCTTCGTCGTCGTAGAGGCAGTAGAAGCTGCGGCACACGCCGCTGCGGGGATAGCCCACGCTCCCCACGTTGACGAGGTAGCGCACGCCCGGCTCCAGCACGAAGTCCGCCGGCTCCCGCGCCTGCGGCTCGCCGCCCGCCCCCAGCACGAAGACGCCGGGCTTGTGGCTGTGGCCGACGAAGAGGAGCGGCTCGGCGCGCGCCTCCCAGGAGGGCAGCGCGTCGCGCGGCTCCAGCACGTAGCCGAACTGCCCGGGGTGCGCGAACTCGCCGTGCGCACACGCGAAGGACCGCGCGGGATTCCCCGACGGACCGGGAAATTCGCAGACGTGCGGCAGATGGCGCAGCCAGTCGAGCGCGGCGGGCGCGAGCGCCGCGCGGTGCCGCGCCACGGCGGCGGCGGCAAAGGAGGTGAAGTCCTCCACGGGAAACCGCCCCGACGCGGCATCGTCGTGGTTGCCCGCAAGGCAAACATGCGCCCGGCGGTAGACGAGCTCCAGCGCCGCCACGGGGTCGGGCCCATAGCCGAGCACGTCGCCCAGGCAGACGATCTTCCCGGCCCGCGCATCGGCGGCGTCCGCGAGGACCGCGCGGAGGGCGGCCTCGTTCGCATGGACATCCGAGAGGATCGCGTAGCGCATGGCGGGCCCTTCTAGAGCGCGCTGCCGGGCACGAAGGTGCCCACGTCGCGCCCCGCGAAGATGCGGGCGAGCACGTGCGGCCGCGCGGCGTTCGCGATCACCACGTTCGCGCCGCTCTTGGCGGCGTTCTGCACGGCCTTGAGCTTGGCGTTCATGCCGCCCCGCGAAAGCGAGCCCTTCTCGCCGGGCTTCACGAGCCTGAGCGCGTCGCGCACCTTGCCGATCTCGGGGACGCGCTTCCCCGCCGCGTCGAGAAGGCCGTCCACCGTCGTGAGGAGGACGAGCGCGTCGGCGTGGACGAGCTTCACGATGAGGGAGGCGAGCCAGTCGTTGTCGCTGAAGGAGAGGCCCTTCAGCTCCTCGTCCGCCACGATGTCGTTCTCGTTGATGACGGGCACGATGCCCGCGCGCACGAGGTGGTCGAGCGAGCGGCGGAGGTTCGCGACGCGGCGGCGGTCCGCGAAGTCGGAATGCGTGAGCAGCACCTGGCCGATCTTCACGTCGCGCGCGGCGAAGAGGCGCTCGTACTCGAAGATGAAGCGCGCCTGGCCGACGGCCGCGCACATCTGGACGTCCGAGACCTCGGCGGGGCGGGACGTCAGCCCCAGCGCCTCGACGCCGGCGGCGACGGCGCCCGAGCTCACGAACAGCACCTCCAGGCCCGCCTTGCGCAGTTCGCACACGCCGTCGACCACGCGCTTCAGCGCCGCGTAGTCTGGCCGCCCCGTCTTCTTCGCGATCGAGTGCGTGCCGACCTTCACCACGACGCGGCGGGCGTCCCGCAGCACCGCGCGCTCCTTTAGCAGATTGTCAGATTCTTTCATCGCCGGACAGTATAGCAAAAAGACGCCGCGCCCGGCCGCCCATCGGCTCTTCCGTCCGCCCGC
>CAVEVC010000206.1:0-4280 GCA_963618935.1 Clostridiales bacterium CCNA10
GCTGAACGATTAAGTAGTTAAGTGGTTAAGTAGTTAAGTAGTTAAGTAGTTAAGTAGTTAAGTAGTTAAGTAGTTAAGTAGTTAAGTAGTTAAGTAGTTAAGTAGTTAAGTCCTGGTAAGGCCGAAATGACTGATACGGGGAGAAAACTTCGGAAGAAGAGTTTCATGTTTGCCACCTGCATCGTGAAGCTTGCGAAGTTCCTGGAGGACGAAAAGAGGGATTGGACGCTGTCAAGGCAGATTCTGAGAAGTGGTACGAGCATCGGCGCCAACATCCGCGAGTCGCGTTTTGCCCAGTCGCCATCCGATTTCATCTCCAAGCTCAGTATCGCGCTCAAGGAGGCGGAAGAGACACAGTATTGGCTGGAACTTCTTTTGGAGACGGACTATTTGGCGAAGGACCAATATGCCTTTCTGAACGAACAGGTCGATTGGCTGATTGGAACCTTGGTCAATGTGGTGAAGTCGTCCAAGCGAAATCTACGGCACGAGACTGGAAACTGACCCCCACTAAAACTCAACCACTCAACCACTCAACCACTCAACCACTCAACTACTTAACTACTTAACTACTTAACTACTTAACTACTTAACCACTTAACTACTTAACTACTTAACTACTTAATGCGAAGCACTTAATTGCCCATGCGAAGCACTTAATTCTCCAAGAAAGGACATTGATATGCATATCGACGCTTTTGAAGACGCCATCATGAACTGCCGGTTCTGCTTCATGTGCCGGCACCTCTCCGCCGTCGGGAACGTGCGCTGCACGGAAGTGGACACGCCCCGCGTCCGCGCGGCGATGCTCTACGGCCTCCGGACGGGCACGAACGCATTTGACGACGAGGACTTCGTGGACGCGCTCTACCGCTGCGAGCTCTCCGCCTGCTGCCGCCGCAACTGCGTGAACGGCTACGACGAGAACGGCCTCGTCCTCGCCGCGCGCGCCGACGTCGTGGAGGCCGGAAAGGCCCCCGCCGCCGTGCAGAGGCTCGCGAGGAAGTACGCCGCCTCCGCCGAGTGGAAGGCCGAGGGCAAGGGCGACGTCGCCTGGTTCCTCGACGAGACGACCGCCTCGGACAAGGCCGCGGTCGCCGCCGCGAAGAAGCTCTTCGCCGCCGCGAAGGCCCGGCCCGTCGTCATCACGGGCGGCTCCATCGGCAAGGCCCTGAAGGTGCTCGGCTACCTCGACGACGCGCAGGTGAACGCCGAGGGCTTCGCCGCTTTCGTCAACGGCCTCGGCGTGAAGACGCTCGTCGTCTCCAACCCCGCCGCCTACGACGCCCTCACGAAGGACTACCCGGAGATGGGCGTCACGCTCCAGCCCAGGGTCCTCTGCTTCAGCGGCTTCCTCAACGAGGCGAAGGTCGCCTTCAGGAAGGCCGCCGGCGAGGTCTACTATCTGGCGGACGACTTCATGCGCAACTACGACCGCTGCGACTGCCCCGAGAAGCTGCTGAAGGCGCTCAAGGCCGACAACAGGCCCTTCGGCACGAACGACGAGGAGTCGTACTGCTGCGGCGAGGGCGCGGTCGTCCTCGACAAGCTCAACCCCGCGCTCGTCAAGGCGCTCGCCGAATACGTCGCCGCGCGCGCGGACCATCCGAAGACGGACCGCATCGTCGTCCTCTCCGCCTACACGAAGAAGGCGCTGGCGAAGTACGGCAGGCTGCACGTCGAGACGATGGAGGAGCTCGCGGCGTCCTGCCTGTAGCGAATGCGGACGCGACAAGCGCGTCCCTCCCTGCGTACCCGCCTCTCTCCCATCCGGCGCCCCGCGCGAGATGTGGTATACTGTCCCTCCAAGGAGAACACGGACATGGCAACGACGAGGAGCGGACGGGGCATGGAGGACATGGACCTGAAGAAGGCGGGCGCGCTTGCGGCGCTGTGCGCGGCGCTGGCGGGCCTTGCGGCGCCGCCGGCGCCGGTGGACTGCGTGGACACGCGGATCGGCGGCTCCTACCGCGGGCACACCTTCCCGGGCGCGGCGTGCCCGTTCGCGCTCGTGCAGGCGAGCCCCGACACGGGCCTCTGCGACTGGGACCACTGCTCCGGCTACGTGTGGGAGGACCCGTTCGTCTACGGCTTCACCCAGACCCACCTGAGCGGCACGGGCTGCCCGGACCTCGCGGACGTGCGGCTTCTGCCGTTCACGGACGACTTTGCCGACCCCGATCCCTGCACGTGGAAGCTGGCCAAGGACGCCCGCACGGAGCGGGGCCGCCCCGGCCTCTACGCCGTCGCGTTCACGAACGCGGGCGTGACGGCCGAGCTGACCGCGACGCCGCGCGTCGGCGTCCACCGCTACACCTTCGCGCCCGGCCGCCCCGTGAAGCTGCTCGTCGACCTCCAGTGGGTGAACGCGGGCAACATGCGCGGCGCGGTCGTCTCGTTCACGAACCGCCTGGACGCCGCCCATGCGGCCTTCTCGGGCGGGCGGCGCACGCACGCCTGGCTGCGGCGCAGCGTCTTCTGGAAGATCGCCTTCGACCGCCCGTGGACGAAGGCGACGCCGCTCCCGAAGGCGGACGCCCGCGAGAAGGGCGCGCGCTGGGTGCTGGAGTTCGCGCCGGGCGCGCCGCTCGTCGTGAAGGCCGCCATCTCCTCGGTGGACGAGGAGGGGGCGGCGAAGAACTACGCCGCCGAGGCCGAGGGGCGGAGCTTCGACGAGATCGCCCGCGACGCGCGGGCGAAGTGGGCCGCCCTCCTCGGCCGCTTCGCCGTCCCGGGCGCGTCCGACGCGCAGCGCACCGCGTTCTACACCGCCCTCTACCACCTCTTCATCCAGCCGAACGACCTGGCGGACGTCGACGGGCGCTACCGCGGCGGCGACGCGAAGGTCGCCACCGCGCCGTCCGGCGCCTACTACACCGGCCTCTCCCTCTGGGACACCTTCCGCGCCGCGCATCCGCTCTACACGCTCGCCGTGCCGGAGCGCGTGGACGGCTTTGTCGGCTCGATGCTCGCCCACTATCGGGCGATGGGCTTCCTGCCCGTCATCCCCTACTTCGGCTGGGAATCGCACTGCATGATCGGCAACCACGCCGTCCCCGTGGTCGTCGACGCCTACCGCAAGGGCTTCCGCGGCTTCGACGTCGACCTCGCGTTCGAGGCCGTGACGAACTCCCTCACGGCCACGCACGTCGATCCCTTCGGCCACCCGAAGATCAAGGAGGACTGGGCGCTCTACGACCGCCACGGCTACTACCCCTTCGACAAGATCACGGGCGAGAGCGTGAGCCGCACGCTCGAATGCGGCTTCGACGACTGGTGCGCGGCGGAGTTCTGCCGCCTGCTCGGCCGGGGCGACGAGGCCCGCTTCCGCGCGCGCGCCGCCTTCTGGAAGAACGTCTTCGACCCGTCCTGCGGCTTCATGCGCGGCAAGGACTCGAACGGGTCCTGGCGCACGCCCTTCGACCCGTTCCTCCTCGGGCACGACCACAACAGGGCCAACGACTTCACCGAGGGCAACGCCTTCCAGTACACCTGGCACGTCCTGCAGGATCCCGACGGGCTCATCGCGGCGATGGGGGGCCGCGAGGCGTTCGTGAAGAAGCTGGACGCGCTCTTCGTGCAGCCCGAGCGGACGGAGGGCATGGGCTTCGTGGTCGACGTGACGGGCCTCATCGGACAGTACGCCCACGGCAACGAGCCGAGCCACCACGTGGCCTACTTCTATGCGCTCGCGGGCCGCCCCGACCGCACGGCCGAAGTCGTGCGCGAGGTCTGCGACCGGTTCTACGGCGTCGGCCCCGGCGACCTCTGCGGCAACGACGACTGCGGGCAGATGAGCGCCTGGTACGTCTTCGCGGCGATGGGCTTCTATCCGTTCAACCCCTGCAGCGGCGACTACGTCCTCGGCGCGCCGCAGTTCCCCGAAGTGTCCCTCGCGCTGCCCGGCGGCGCGTCCTTCCGCGTCGTCGCGAAGAACCTCTCGCGCGCGAACAAGTACGTGAAGTCCGTCACGCTCAACGGCCGTCCCCTGTCCGGCCCCCGCTTGAAGCATGCCGACATCGCAGCCGGCGGCGAGCTCGTCTTCGAGATGGCCGCCCACGGACGGGACAAGCCCGTCCCTCCCGAAAAGGGCGGACATGCGGGAGGGACGCGCTTGTCGCGTCCGGGCTCTGCGATCTCCCCCTGCTCCCTAACCCCTCACTCCCTAACCCCTCACCCCTCCCCCCTAACTCCTAACCCCCTAAGCGGCTCCCAACGGCTAAAACCTAAAACCTAAAACCTAAAACCTAAAACCTAAAACCTAATCCCCTACCCACCAC
>CAVEVC010000207.1:0-4142 GCA_963618935.1 Clostridiales bacterium CCNA10
GACGTCCCCGGCGCGCCGAAAATGGTAGGGCGCGACGTCCCCGGCGCGCCGAAAATGGTAGGGCGCGACGTCCCCGACGCGCCGAAAATGGTAGGGCGCGACATCCCCGACGCGCCGAAAATGGTAGGGCGCGACGTCCCCGGCGCGCCGAAAACGCATGAACGGGCGGGCGGCCGAGGACGTCCGCCCCTACCACGAAAAAACGGGGTCATGCGTCCCGCCCCCCATCCGGCCCGCGACGGGGTCGGCGGCGAGGCGCTGCTCGTACTCCGCGCGGAGGCGGAGCAGTTCGGGGGACGCGCCCCCGTCCGCAAGGTCGTCGTTGATCTGGAAGAGGATGCCGTAGGCGAGGCCGAAGCGCCGGTAGGGCGCGTCGTCCGCCCCGGCCGCGCGCGCGCCCAGCTGGGCGGCGAGCGCGAACGCCTCGCCGGTCTTCCGCGCGCAGGTCGAAAGGTACGCCGCGCGGTCGAACGCCGCGCCGGAGGCGAGGGCGAGGGGGTTCGCCTCCAGCTTCAGCAGGTCGTCGCCCTGCCCCTCGCAGAGCCGGACGTGGCTTTCCGCCACGGCCTCCAGCATCGACGCGGCGGACGGAAACCCGCTCTTCGCGATCAGCCGGTACCCGTGCGCGACGAGCCAGTCCCCCGCCGCGATCGCCACGCCCACGCCGTGTTCCTTCCAGGTCGTCGGGCGGCCGTCGCGCGCCTCGTCGCCGTCCTGGATGTCGTCGTGGATGAGCGACGCCTTGTGGAAGCACTCCACGGCGTCGCACACGGGCCCGATCGCGCCCGTGCCGCCGCAGAGCGCGAAGGCCCTGCGGCAAAGGCGCGGCCGCAATCGCTTGCCGCCGCGCCCCAGGAATTCCAATGCGATCTCGGAGATCCGGCTCACTTGCCGAACACTTCGATCTCGATGTAGTTGTTCACGGGCTCGCTCGTGGAGCCGTTCGAGTAGACGCGCACGTAGCGGCCCTTCGTGAGCTTGGCGTCGACCGGGCGGCCGTCGTTGCGCTCGCGGTATTCCTTGTCCGTGCCCTTGCCGAGCTTGGCGGTGTTGTCGTGGTCGTTGTTGAAGACCGTCGTCACGCCGTCGACGAAGTTCGCGTCGTTGGAGATCTGCATGATCACGTCCTTGTAGACGCGCTCGTCGCCCTGGTCGTGCCACACGCAGATGGCGCTGATCGTGTGCTCGGCGCCGAGGTCGAGCTGCACCCACTGGAGGCCGCCGGGGAGCTGGAGCATCGCGGTGGCGTCGGGCGTCTTGTCGCCGTCGACGACGTACTCGTTGTCGCCGGTCACGGCCTCCTCGCTCGTCGTCACCTTGGTGTCCTCCGTCGTGAGCTTCTTCGCGTACTCGGGCTCCACCATGATCGGCGCGCGCAGCTTGCCGGGGCCGCGGTCGGGTTCGAGGTTGTCGCTCTTGATCTCCTTCGGCGTGCCGCTCGAATGGGGCGCGGGCAGCTCGAACTTGATGGCGACCTTCTCGGCGAACAGCGCGGAGGCGCAGAGCGCGACCGCGCCGGCGAACATGAGCTTCTTCATCTTGCTTGTCATCCTTTCTTGAAAACCGATGCGGGAGAGTTTACCAGATACGGGGGCGGTTGTCCATTCGCTCGCGGCGAGGCGGCGAGCGAATGGTTAAATCGGCCTGCGGCCTTGAAGTGGTTAAGTCGGCCTGCGGCCTTGAAGTGGTTAAGTCGGCCTGCGGCCTTTAAGTGGTTAAGTGGTCAAGTCGGCCTGCGGCCTTTAAATCGCCGCTGCGCGGCTTTAAGTGTTCCAGCATACGGGAGGGACGCGCTTGTCGCGTCCGAACGGACCGTCCGCCCCACAGCGCCGCGCGCCGAGGGCGGCGCGGGTACTTCGCGCGCAGGGCCCGGTCGCGACAAGCGCGACCCTCCCGCCGGGAACTCCTGCCTGTCCGGACGGCTTCCCGCGCGCCGTACCCGCGCCGCCCTCGGCGCGTGGCGTTCGACAGCGGCCCACCACACACGGCGTGGCGCAGCGGGAGGGACGCGCTTGTCGCGTCCGAACGGACCGTCCGCCCCACAGCGCCGCGCGCCGAGGGCGGCGCGGGTACTTCGCGCGCAGGGCCCGGTCGCGACAAGCGCGACCCTCCCGCCGGGAACTCCTGCCTGTCCGGACGGCTTCCCGCGCGCCGTACCCGCGCCGCCCTCGGCGCGTGGCGTTCGACAGCGGCCCACCACACACGGCGTGGCGCAGCGGGAGGGACGCGCTTGTCGCGTCCGAACGGGCCGCCCCTCAGCGCCACGCGCCGAGGGCGGCGCGGGTACTTCGCGTGCCGGGCCCGGACGCGACAAGCGCGTCCCTCCCGTCTCGCCCTCGCACACGCCTTGGGTGCGAAGCGCAATTTAAAGCCGCGAAGCGGCTACTTAACCACTTAAAGGCCGTCAGGCCGACTTAACCACTTAACTACTTAAAGCCGCGAAGCGGCGACTTCATCTTCTCAAAGAGGTGCTTTTCCGTGCCGTAGGGGAAGTCGGTGGGACGGTAGTTGCCCACGTGGCCCCAGGCGAGCGAGTAGGCCTTGGGGAAGTGGAGGAAGATCCACGGGCAGTCCTCGCGCACGACCTCCTGCGCCTGGCGCCAGAGCGCGGCGCGCGCGGCGGGGTCCGCCGTCGCCATCGCCGCGTCGTAGAGGCGGTCGAAGGCGGGGCTGCGGTAGTTGCCGTGGTTCGCGCCCGGCGAGACGTTCTTCGAGTGGAAGAGCTGCAGGAAGTTCTCGGCGTCCGGGTAGTCGCCGATCCAGCCGAGCATGAAGAGCGTCACGTCGCCCTTGTTCACCGCGTCGAGGTAGGCGTTCCACGTCATGTAGCGCGGTTCGAGCCGCACGCCGACGCGGTTGTAGAAGCTCTGCATCAGCTCCACCTCCTCGCGCGCCGTCTGGTTCGCGCGGCCGACGGTGAGGGCGATCTCGAGGCGGCGGCCCGTCTTCGGGTCGAGGCCTCCCGCGTAGCCCGCCTCGGCGAGGAGCCGCTTCGCCTTCTCCACGTCGAAGGCGTAGGCGAACGGCGTCTCCAGGCGCCCCGCCACGCCCGGCGGCACGGGGCCGTCGCACGGCTCGACGCGGTTGTTGAGGAAGCGCTTCCACGCCGGCGCGTCGAACGCGCAGTTGAGCGCCTGGCGCAGCTTCCGGTTCGGGCCCAGCACGGGGTCGTCCATGTTGATCCCCACGTACATCACCGTCATCGTGGGCGCGCCGTGCAGGTGGATGCCGCGCGCCTCCAGGTCGCCCGCGAGCCGGCCGTCGGGCCCCACCACCGCGTCCCAGTTGTCGTGCGAGACCTCGCCGAGGAAGTCGACCTCGCGGGAGAGGAACATGAGCCACTGCGTCGAGACGTCGTCCACCACGAAGTAGTCGATCTCGTCGTAGGGCGTCGTCGCGATCTCGCGCCACCCCCGCCACGTCGGGTCGCGGCGGAAGCGCATCCTGTGGTTGCGCCACCACTCGGCGAGCCGGTACGGACCCGACCCCACCGCGACGCCGCCGAACTTCGCCCCGTAGCGCGCCACCGCCTCGTGCGGCACCACCGCCGCGTAAGCCATCGCCATCAGCCACGGGAAGACGTGCAGCGGACGCTTGAGCGTGATGCGCACCGTGCGCGGACCGACGGCCTCGACCCGCGCCACGGCCTCCATCGTCCAGAGCCCGCTCGACGCATTCGCCTTGTCGGCGAGCCGGTTGAGCGAATAGACGACGTCCCCGGCGACGACGGGCCGCCCCTCCCCGCCCGGAAAGCACGCGTCCGGCTGGAAGCGCGCCCCCTCGCGGATGCGGAACGTGTACACGAGCCCGTCCGCCGACACCTCGGGCAGGTCGCAGAGCCCGCCCTTCAGGCGGTACGGACGCGCAAAGTAGTCCACTTCAAGCAGCGGTTCGTACACGAGCGAGATCGCCCGCGACTCGCACACGCTCGCCGCCCGCAGCGGGTCCATCGACGCCACCCGCTCCAGCGGACGCCGGAACGCCGTCCCGCCCGCGCACCATCCCGCCAGCGCCACGCACCCGCACCACGCCCACCCTCTCGTCCCGCTCATCCTCATCTTCCGTCCAGCCCGACCTTCACTTAACCACTTAACTACTTAACCACTTAACCACTTAACCACTTAACCACTTAACCACTTAAC
>CAVEVC010000208.1:0-4110 GCA_963618935.1 Clostridiales bacterium CCNA10
TCGCGATGTTCTACGAGCGCCGCCAGGCCGACCTCACGCCGTTCTTCTTCTGGCATCCCTGGATGTACCTCCTGCTGGTGCCGGCCGCCACGATGGGCTCGTGGGCGGAGGAGCGGCGCAACGGCACGATCGAGCTGCTGCTCACGCTGCCGGTCACGCTCGGCGAGGCGCTGGTGGGCAAGTTCCTCGCGGCCTGGGCCTTCATCGGCATCGGCCTTGCGCTCACGTTCCCCGTGGTCTGCACGGCCGCGTGGCTCGGCAGCCCCGACTTCGGCGCGATCTTCAGCGGCTACCTCGGCAGTTTCCTGCTCGCCGGGGCCGCGACGGCGATCGGCGTCTTCGCGAGCTCGCTCTCGCGCAGCCAGGTGATCGGCTTCGTGATCGCGCTCGTGGTCATGTTCGCGCTGCTCATCATCGGGTTCGACCCCGTCGTGAACGCGGTCGCGAACTGGGGCGTGCCGGCCGGCGTCGTCAACGCCGTCGCCTCCTGCTCGCTGCTGAGCCACTTCGACGCGATGCGCCGGGGCATGGTCGACTTCGCCGACATCGGCTACTACGTGGGCGTGATGGCGTTCATGCTCGCGGCCGCCCAGGTCGTCACCGACAGCCGCAAGGCGAGCTGATCCAGTTAGGAAGGGACTTTCAATGAACAAGAAGCTTACTGGCGTCATCGGGCTGGCCGTGCTGGCCGCCATCATCGGCGCCGCGAACCTGATCCTCTCGAACCTGCCCCTGCGCCTCGACCTCACGGGCGAGAGGCTCTACACGCTCTCGAAGGGCTCGAAGGCCGTCCTCGGCAAGCTCGAGGCCGACGTCACGCTGAAGTTCTACTTCAGCGCGTCCTCCGCCGAGATGCCGATGCAGCTCAAGACCTACGCGCAGCAGGTCCAGAACCTCCTCAAGGAGTACGAGCGCGCGGGCGGTGGGCACCTCGCCCTCGAAGCCTACGACCCGAAGCCCGACAGCGACGCCGAGGAGTGGGCGCAGCGCTACGGCGTGGAGCCGCAGAACGTCAACCCGTTCGGCCAGCCGGTCTACTTCGGCCTCGTCGCCGTGTGCGGAGACCGCGAGGAGACGCTGGCGCGGCTGAGCCCGCGCGCCGAGTCCACGCTCGAGTACGACGTCACGCGCCTCGTCACGCGCGTCGCGTGGCCCGAGCGCCCCGTCGTCGGCGTGATGACCTCCATCCCGGGCGTCTTCGGCGCGCCGCCGAACCCGATGATGCAGATGCAGCGCCGGCAGCAGGCGCAGGGCTGGGCCGCGTTCCGGGAGCTCAGGAAGGACTACGACGTGCGCGAGATCCCGCCCACCGCCGAGGCCATCGACGACGACGTGAAGGCGCTCGTCGTGCTCCACGCGAAGGACCTCGGCGAGAAGACGCTCTTCGCGATCGACCAGTTCGTCGTCCGGGGCGGCCGCCTCATCGCGTGCGTCGACCCGTTCAGCGTGATGGACATGCTCGCGCAGCGCCAGCAGCAGAGCCCGATGATGATGCAGATGGGCGGGAAGGACGGCCCCTCCACGCTCGGCAGGCTCTTCGACGCCTGGGGCGTGACGTTCGACACCTCGAAGGTCGTCGCCGACCTCGCCGCCGCCACGAAGCTCAACACGGGCAACGGCCGCGCCGAGGAGAACCCGGCGTTCCTCTCGCTCGGCGCGAAGAACATGGCGAAGGGCGACCTCCTCGTCGCCGGCCTCACGCAGGTGATGTTCCCGTTCGCGGGCAGCTTCTCCTTCGCGAAGAAGGACGGCCTCTCGTTCGAGCCGCTTGTGCTGAGCTCGGCCCAGGACGCCTGCCTCGTCGACCGCCAGGGCGCGCAGTTCGGCATGGGCGCGATGCGCAAGGAGCTCAAGCCGAGCGGCGCGCAGTACACGCTCGCGGCGCGCCTCTCCGGCACGTTCAGGACCGCGTTCCCGAAGGGCCCCGGCTACGTGGAGGGCTCCACGAACGCCGTGCCCAAGGTGACGGCCGAGGGCAAGGGCAGCGTCGTCCTCTTCGGCGACTCGGACTTCCTCGCCGACGACTTCTGCGTGCAGGTGATGAACACGCTCTTCGGGCCGATCGCCCAGCCCGTCAACGACAACCTCGTCCTCTTCTCGAACGTCATCGAGCAGTACGCCGGGCGCGAGGAGCTGATCGGCGTGCGCGCGCGCGGCCCGTCGAACCGCCCGTTCGCGAAGGTGGACGCGCTGGAGGCGAAGGCGATGGCGAAGTGGCAGGCCAAGCAGGAGGCGTTCGAGCAGGAGCTTGAGCAGACCCAGCAGCGCCTTATGGCCCTCCAGAAGCAGAAGACGGGCAACGAACGCCTCATCCTCTCCAAGGAGCAGCAGGAGGAGATCGCCAAGCTGCGCAAGGCCCAGGCCGACACCCGCCGCCAGCTCAAGAACGTGCGCAAGGAGCTGACAGGCGACATCGACCGCCTCGGCCTCACGCTGAAGGTGGTCAACATCTGCCTCGTGCCGCTTCTCGTCGCCCTCTTTGGCATCCTCCACGGGCTTCGCCGCCGGAAACGCTAAGAAGAATTAAGTCGCTGCGCTTTAAGTGGTTAAGTCGTTAAGCGATTAAGTGCTTGAAGCGCGGCAACGGGCAACATCGTTCAATTATTCGTGAAGGTTGACACATGACAAGCAAGAATCTCGTAGTTCTCTCTGCGGTGGCCGTCGTGCTCGGCGGCGTCGCGTACTGGACGGCGGCGGGCAGGAAGATGAAGGCCCCTTCCGTCGTGGGCAAGGCCGTCCTCCCCGCGTTCGCGGTCTCGGACGTCGCGCGCGTCGAGATCGGCGGCGCGAAGAAGGTCGCCCTCGCGGCGACGGACGCGGGCTGGACGGTCGAGACGCTGTTCGGCTATCCGGCGGACGTGGCGAAGATCCGCGAGAACCTGCTCAAGCTGCAGGACCTCAAGGTCGGCCAGCTCGCGACGGGCAAGGCGATCGCGTCCCCGACGGTCGTCGCGCTCAAGGACGCGAAGGGCAAGGCCCTCGCCTCGGTCTCGCTCGGCGACACGCACGCCTCGAAGCCCAAGGGGCAGATGGCGCAGTTCGGCGGCGGGGGCTACCCCGACGGCCGCTACGTCCTCTTCGACGGCAAGACGCCGGTCCTCGTGAAGGACGCGCTGGAGGCGTTCGACGGCGATCCGAAGAAGTGGATCGACACGCGCATCTGCGCGGTCACGGCGTCCGACGTCGCCGCCGTCACCTACGCGAAGGGCAAGGAGACGGTGAAGCTGACGCGCAAGGACGGCAAGTGGGAGCTCGCGGGCCTCGGGCCGAAGGAGGAGCTTGATACCTCCAAGACCTATTCGCTCGACTCCGCGCTCAGCTACCTCGACCTGACGGGCGTCGCCGATCCCAAGCTCACGGAGGCCGAGCTCGGCTTCGCGACGGGCGCCGTCTACACGGCCACGCTGAAGAACGGCACGGTCTACACGGCGAAGACGGGCGGCGCCGCGGCCGGCTCCTCAGACCGCTGGCTGAAGGTGAGCGCCGCGTTCACGCCCGTCGGCACGAACGCCGCGGAGAACGCGAAGCTCGAGCAGGCCGTGAAGGACTTCAACGCGAAGGCCGGCAGGTGGACCTACTCCGTCAGCTCCTACAACGCGGACAACCTCGCGAAGGCCCGCAAGGACCTCGTGAAGGCCAAGGAGGAGCCGAAGGAGGACGCCGCCAAGAAGGACGACGCGAAGAAGGCCGAGGCGAAAAAGGCCGAACCGAAGAAGGCCGAACTGAAGAAGGCCGAACCGAAGAAGGCCGAACCGAAGCCGTCTCCCGCGAAGAAATAGCGGAGCCGCACGCAACGGGAGGGACGCAATTCATTGCGTCCGCCGTCCCCGGTCGCAACAAGTTGCGACCCTCCCGCGTGGCCGATGGGTTGGCGCGCGATGTACCCGCGCCGCCCTCGGCGCGTGGCGTCCGAACGGCCCCACCCACGCCGGCCCCTACCACGGGCGGGCCGCCGGGGACGTCGGCCCCTACCACGGGCGGGCCGCCGAGGACGTCGGCCCCTACCAATGGGCCGCCGGCGTTGGTAGGGGCGCGCGTCCCGCGCGCCCGCCCGCCCCCACGTTCGGGCGGGCCGTTGGGGCTCGCGGTCGCAACAAGTTGCGACCCTCC
>CAVEVC010000209.1:0-2256 GCA_963618935.1 Clostridiales bacterium CCNA10
ATCGCCCGCTTGCACTCGCCGCTAAGCAGAGCCGTCACCGACCTCGTCATCGTGCGAGGAAACTCCTCGCGGTCTTTGCGGAGGTCGTCGAGGAGGAAGGCCCTCACGCCGACGCGACCGCGCTTGATGTTCTCCATTCGTTTCACTTTTGCTATTGCGTTCATGACGGCGCGTAGTATACCACATTTTTTCGTCGAATGTCAATAGCCCTCGGTAAAAAATTTCGTAGGCTATCAGTTGACCCGTCAGGAGGAAAAAAATCCCCCTCTCCGGGACAGGAAACCGGAGAGGGGGAAGTAGGGAAGGCTCGTCAGAACGCCTCGTCGGACGGTGCTTCCGCCGCAGAGCCTTCGAGGATCGCGCGGAGGTCGGACACCGCGGTCTCGGAGAGCGTTACGGGTTTGCCGTCGACGATGGCGCGGGACATCATCGGCGTCGTCACGACCTTGCCGTTGCGGTCGACGGCGGACGAGTAGCCCCAGAACACCTTGTCGTACATACACGGCACGTACTTCGGGTCGAGTCGGCGGCGGTTCGCCTCCGCGTTGATGACCGACTGGACGCACGCATACGCCTTGCGCCAGTTCAGTTTGTCGAACTCGAGGTACGCGGGCGCGTAGAACTCGCCGTCGAGCGGCACGGAAAACAGCTCGTCTCCGCTGCCGAGGTCGGCGGGCTTCTTGACGAGGATCATGAGCTGCATGAACTCGCTCGCCGTCGGTCCGACGCGGCGCGGCTCGCCCTTCGACGGGTCGCCGTCCCGCCATGCGCCGTCGCCGATGGTCTCGCCCGCGGCGAGAGCCGCCTGGCGCGCCTCCTGCCAGCCTCTCGGACCCTTCGCCGGGTCGACGAAGTAGCGGTTCGCCATGACGCCGCGCGCGAACTCCTGCTGCGTGACGTAGTGCTTGTAGCCGTCCTTGCGCCCGACGATGACGAACTCGAAGCGGCGCTTCGCGTCCGGTATCTGTCCGACCGCGAGGCTTCCGCCCTTGTCGCAGAGCTTCGCCTCCCAGTCACGGCCGAGGTAGAACTCGCCCTGGTTTCCGTCGGGACGCTTCGAGGACATCTCGAACTTGAGATGCACCCAGCTCCAGTCCAGCACCACGGGTCCGCCCACGCACCCGAAGTTCCCTAGCCCGCTTGCGACGGGCGCGGTCTCCTCGTGCACGGCGACCGCCGTGACCGGCGTAGCCTCGTCCATAACCTCTGCGTCATCGGCGACGACCGTCGCCACCTTCTCGTTTTCCTTCTTGCTCATTCGTTGTCTTTCGTTTGGTTTCGGTTTCTTGGTTTACCTGTCGTGTCTATCCGTATCTATCCGTGTCTATCCGTATCTATCCGTATCTATCCGTGTCTATCCGTGTCTATCCGTGTCTATCCGTGTCCGTTCGTGTCTGAATCTCAGAAGAACTCCGGAGCCGGAAGTTCCTTTGTCTTCGCGCCGACCGCCGTGACGCGGAGGGTCTCGCCGTCGCCTCGGATCATGAACGGCCCGAGCGCCGACTCGACGGTCTTCTTCGCCTCCTTCTCCGTCATCCCGCGTCCGCCGCTCTCGACCGGCTTCGTCATGTACTCGACGAGCATCTTCTTGTCGACGGGCGAGCAGTCCGCGAGCTCGAGTTCCGTCATGCCGAGCTCGCCCATGAGGACGTTGCGGATTCGAGGTTGCGCCTCCGGCGACTTGTCGAGGTGGCTCGGCTTCTTGGACCACGCCGCCTTGAACCCGGGAACGCAGTACGGGTCTTGCCGCCCGAACTCCTCGAAGTACTCGGCGTCCTGCTTCTTCCACGCCGCGATGGCCGCCTCGATCGGCTTGATGAACTGGCGGCGGTGCCCCCGCTCCTCTGGCGTCGTCGGGTTCATGAGGCACTGGAGCGTCGGCTTGCAGATCGGCGGCTCGGCGTCGACAGGCACGGCTTCGACCGCGCTCTGCGCCTGCGCCCGGCAAATGCCGTTCGCGTGGCAGTACTGGCAGTACTCGCCGGGACAGGAGCGGATGCCCTCGTCCCACATCGCGTCGTCCGCCCGCTTCTCGATTGAGGCGATCCGCGCCTCGAGCGCGTCGAGGTCGGCGTCCGTCCAGAGATGCCGCTCGTTGTCCGCGCCGAGACGCGGCGCGACGATGACGCAGTCAAACGTCTTGTGCGCGGGACACAGGCGTCGCAGGTTCACCGCGTACGCGGCGAGCTGCAGCTCGTGGTCGTGCTCGATGAAGTCGGACTTCCAGTCGACGACGTGCAGCACCCCGTCCGCGTC
>CAVEVC010000209.1:2561-4027 GCA_963618935.1 Clostridiales bacterium CCNA10
TTGTCTCGCCGTTCGGCCGGAACCTCGGGCACGTGTCCGTCGCCTGCAGGGCGGACGGACTGATCTTCGGTACTCTGTAGCTCATTCTTTCCTTTACCTTTCCAGTTCTGCGTCGGTCAACGCCGACAGGTTGTCTATCTTCCTCTCGATCGCCCGGCCGACCCGCTCCTCGACGGATCCCGCGGCAATCAGTATCTTCTGCGTTGCAGTCGTCCCGCCGACGCGGCGGACGCGGCCGAGGGACTGTACGAACTCGGAGACGCTGTAGCCGGGGCTGATCAGCGAGACGCGCGGCCTCTCATGCTTTACGTCGTGAAGCGACAGAGCGACCGAACAGGCCGACGCCATTCCCACGATCACGTGGACGCGGTTCTCCTGGAACTCGTCGATGCCCTTTTGCCGCTCGCTCTCCTTCTGCCCGCCGTAAATCGAGGTGTATGAAACCTTGCGCTTGCGCAGCTCCTCCTCGACTCTCAGCCGCGCGTCGGTGAAGTTGAGGCACACGAAGACGGAGAGCCCGTCTTCGACGCAGTCCGCCGCCATCTCGGCGATCGCCTCGGCCTTGCACCACTCCGCCTGTTGGCGAAGCCTCAGGACCTGAACCATTTCGTCCTCCGTCAGGTTCTTCATCCTCTGTGGCATCTCGGAGTACGCACGGTCAAGCGCAACCTTGTCCTTCGCCGACAGGTCGATGAGCGTCACCTCCTTCACTTCGTCGGGGAAGTTCGGTATTTCCTTCGGCCCGATCGTCATGAACCTCTCGCCCATGTCGCGGCGGATGTTCCGCATGATCTCAGCGGCCCGCGACTTGTTCGTCGTGAATCGGAAGATCCTCCGCTTGCGCGCGCCCCATCCGATGTCGACGTATGCGCACCCATGATTCCTCGCCCAGTCGTAGAACGACCGCTCGACGAATCGGTGGAAGCCGAGGAGATAGCCGAGACACCGCATCTTCAGCGGACTCTCGGCGATCGTCGCCGACATCGCGAGCACTTTGTTGCCCTCGTGCTTCCTGTCGCACCACCTCGCGACGGCGTACGCCGTCTTCGAGTCGACGCCGCCGCACCCGCGGTGGAACTCGTCGAACACGAGGAGCATCGGGGTCTGGGTCTTCCAGCTCGTTACCGTGTCGTAGTACGGGTTTTTCTTCGACGCGATCAGGTTCTCGGGGTTCGTGACCCCGATTACCAAGTCGCCCGCGCCCATGCCCTCGATGACGCTCTTCCACTGCGAGACCGCGATTTTCGGGCAGACGACGAGCGTCTTCATGCCGAGGTCCTTGATGGTCTGCGTCGCAAGGTACGTCTTGCCCGCGCCCGTGGTGCACGCCGAAACCATGCACCGCTCCTTCTTCAACACCCTTGTCTGGTGTTCGGCGAGGGGCACCTGCCAGTCCTTCAGTCTAATCGTCTCCATTCGTTTCCGTTCGTTTTCCTTTGGTTGCGGGAGCAGGACTCGAACCTGCG
>CAVEVC010000210.1:0-3969 GCA_963618935.1 Clostridiales bacterium CCNA10
GAGGCGCTGACCGTGACGGCGGATTTGATCGCCGGGCGGCGCGACGCGCCGCCCGTGCGGACGGTCGTGGAGAAGGAGACGCTGCGCCTCTGCGAAGAGCCCGTCACGCTCGACAACCGGGCGGACGGCAAGCCGCAGGTGTGGAAGAAGTGGCTCACGCTCGCCGGCGGCAAGAAGTATCGCGTCCGCGCGAAACTCGCGATTCGCGAGATTCAAGGGACGCAGAACTTCAAGTTCGGCATGATGGTCGCGGTGCCCGGCAAGGACACGTCCTGGCCCGCCGCCTCCGTCGGCG
This sequence comes from Clostridiales bacterium CCNA10, assembly GCA_963618935.1. Lineage (GTDB taxonomy): Bacteria > Verrucomicrobiota > Kiritimatiellia > RFP12 > UBA1067 > RUG572. The sequence continues at coordinate 296 of CAVEVC010000210.1, forward strand.
GGCAGCCGTTCGACGAGAAGGAGGTCTCGTTCGACTACTTCGCGCCGGCGGACTCGAGCAGCCTTCTGCTCATCGGCTTCGAGAGCGGCGCGGGCGAGGCGACGTTCCGCGACGTCCGCGTCTGCGAACTCGTGCGCGAATGACGGTTTGTCTCTGGTTGTGTTTCACTACGGAGGTAATTTCAAAACCTCCTGTTTTCGGCGCGCCGAGGACGTCGCGCCCTACCGTCGCTGGTGGCCTTCGTCGCGCCGGGACGTCGCGCCCTGCCGTCGCTGGTGGCCTTCGGCGCGCCGAGGACGTCGCGCCCTGCCGTCGCTGGTGGCTTTCGGCGCGCCGGGGACGTCGCGCCCTGCCGTCGCTGGTAGGGGCGGACGTCCTCGGCCGCCCGCAACTGGGTTTTTGAAATCATCTCCGTAGTGAAAAATATCTTATTGAGCGACAACTAAACCACTGAAGGGGAACGACAATGAGAAGGGAAAAGAAGGGAATGAACGGAAGAATGAAGTTTGGAATGTTTCTGGCGTTTGCGGCGCTGGCGGCGGCCGCGCGGGCGGCGACGCCGGACGAGCAGGGGTTCATCCGCGACTGGATCCTCTCCGGCCCGTGGCCGAGCTACCAGGTCAAGGACCGCGGACAGGGGCTGGAGACGGACTTCCTGAACCTCGAGGACGAGGCGGCCCCCCATCCCGGCAAGCGAGAGACGGCCGAGTTCGTGGCGGACTGGGGCATCCTCATGGCGGGCATCGGCTCGACGAACGAATGGGGGTTCAAGACGAACACCGTGTTCGACGCGACCTGGACGCCGCTTCACGCCGACGCGGGGATCATCCGCCTGGACGGACGCTTCGCGCCGATCGACGACTACTTCGTGGCGTATGCCGTGTGCTACATCGACGCGCCGGAAGAGCGGGCGGCGCGGCTCGCCGTGGGGTCGGACGACGACCACAAGGTCTGGCTCGACCTTGACCTCGTCGGGAAGGCGACCTCGAGCCAGGACATCATCCCCGGATCGTTCAGATACGACGTCACGCTGCCGAAGGGGCGCAGCCGACTGCTCTTCAAGCTGCAGGACCGCACGGGCGGCTGCGGCTTCTGCGTGCAGCTGACCGACCGCGAGGGCAAGCCGATGCGCGACGTGTCGATCGCGCTCGACCCGCGCGGGACGGCGACCACGCTCGCGGCGCGTCTCGCCGAGCGGCGTTCGCCCGAACGCCTGAAGGCGCGTCTCGCGGCGGCGAAGGCGGCCGCCGCGAAGGCGCGGGAGACGCTCGTCGAGGAGCGGGCGAAGGAGGCGGCGCTCTCCAACGTCTGCGAGAAGGCGGCGCAAGACCTGCGCGAGGCGTATGCGGCGCGGGAGGCGAAGTACGCCGCCCAGCACGCGGCGGCCGCCGCGCGGGGACGGCCGAGCGTCTCCGAGCCGTTCGAGCCGTGCGCGCGCCGAAGTGTACTCTGCCTCAACGGCGACTGGGAGGCCTCCGCCGACGGCGGAAAAACATGGGGACGCGCCCACGTCCCGAGCCTCCAGCTTCCGGGCTACTTCTATACGTGGCAGTATCCCGTGAAGGGCGAGGGCAAGCCGCGGCCCGGCTTCGAGAAGGACATCAACCCCGTCAACTGCGCGCGCAAGGCCCTTTACCGCACCTCGTTCGACTGGGACGGGACGAGCGACCTCGTGCTCAGGTGCGATGCGGTTCTTGATTCGAAGGCCACGTTCTCCGTCAACGGCGTCGCGTGCGGCACGTGGGCGGGCGACCGCGGCATCGTGCGCATTCCGCTCGCGGGGCTGCGCAAGGGCGCGAACGCGCTCGAGATCGCCGTCGAGCCGGAGACGTCGATCCGGAGCGGCATCCGCGGCGACGTCTTCCTCGAGACCCTGCCGAAGGTGCGCGTGGACGACATCTGGGTGAAGACGAGCTGGCGCAAGAGCGCGCTCGGCGCGAAGATCGACCTCGTCAACCGGTCGGCGGACGGCGTCACGGCCACCGTGGCGTCCTATGCCGTGCGCGACGGGCGCGTCCGCTTCCGCCTGCCGGAGAAGTCCGTGGCGATCCCCGCCGGGGGCGCGGCGACGGTCAAGGCGCAGGACGTGTGGTCCGACCCCCTGACGTGGGGCATCGGCGGCCGCTTCGGCGAGCCGAACCTCTACACGCTCGTCACGGACGTGCGCGTGGGCGGCGCGCTCGTCGACCGCCACGAGGTCGAGTTCGGCTTCCGCGAGTTCTGGATCTGCCACACGGACTTCTTCCTCAACGGGCGGCGCATCTTCCTGCAGGGCGACGTGGGGCACCTCTTCGTCAAGGACAAGCGGCGGCGCGAGATCGCCTGGCCGCTCTACCGCGCCGACGGCATCAACATCATCCGCGTACACGACTCCGACCAGTGGAGCATCACGGCCGCGCGCGACGCCGACCGCATGGGCATGGCCATTTACGCGCAGATGTATCCGAAGCTCTCCGAGCCCGGCGTGCCGCATTCGCCCACGAACTTCGCGCCGTTCGAGGCGTGGACGGCGACGCGGACGCACCGGGAGAACCTCGCCGCCTACACGCGCTGGTGGAAGGACCTGCGCAACCATCCGTCCGTGCTCATCTGGTCGACGGACAACGAGATCCTCACGCAGGCGTGGGATTCCGAGGCGAAGGCCCCGTTCAACGTGCGCAACGACCGCATCGGCGCGCTCTACAGCGACTACATGAACACGCTCGACCGGTCGCTCGTCGTCACGCGCAACGGCGACGTCGGCACGTGGAACCACCAGGCGCGGTGGTTCCAGGACCCGCCGTGTCCCACGGCGAACTACCACTACCCGAACTGGAACAACGAGGCGTGCGCCGTGAACTGGCAGACGACATACGAGTACCGTCCGATCGTCTTCGGCGAGGCGCTCTACTGCTCGTATCTCCTGCCCTCCGACAAGGGCGGCTGGGTGGGCGGCCGCCCGAAGCTCGTGAAGAACAAGGCCGAGACGGTGGCGAAGTGCGTCTCGCTCTACACGGCGCTTGAGATTCCGTGCGCCGTCTACATGGGGCTGGGGCTGGACGGCTTCACGTTCCTCGACGAGACGGGGCGCGGCAATCCGTGGGGGATCAAGGAAAGCGAGATCGAGGCGTTCCGGGCGAACGGGACGCTGCCGCCTGGGCGGCGGGTGGACCAGTATCCGTGGCTGCGCATCGACTGGCCGGCGCGTTCGGGCGAGGGCGAGCGCGAGCCCGCCGACCAGGTGTCGTGCCGGACGTGGGGCACGCAGGCGATGAACGTCTACGAGGCGGGCGTGCCGAGCCACGTGCGCAACGCCGTGAACGACGCCTACCGCCAGGCGCTGCGCCCGCAGCCGCCGGTCGACGCGGGGCGGTTCGCCGAGGCGATCGTGACGGTCGAGCCGTGGGCGGACGTGTGGACGACGACGCCCTCCGGCAACCGCGAGGGCGTGCGGGCGGACGCGGAGGGGCGGGCGTGGTTCCGCTCGCTCGCGCCGGGGCGGCGCGTCTTCACGTGCGGCGGCAGATCCAAGGAGGTCGAGCTGTCCGCGCGCGGCGAAGCCGTCGCGAAGCCCGGCTTCGAGGGCATCCCCCGCGTCTCCCTTCTGCCGTAAACTCGATCGGGCATGATTTTCACGAGAGGTAATTGCAAAACCCGCCATGAGCCGTACAGAGCGGCGGCATCGGAGATGCCGC
>CAVEVC010000211.1:0-3637 GCA_963618935.1 Clostridiales bacterium CCNA10
GCCGGACCCGTCCCCGAAGAGGGACATCTGGACCGCCTTTCCGCCCATCTCATCCCCCCCCCCTCCCCGCCGGGATGCACGGGAAGCCGCGGGAAAACGCGGGAAAACGCGCGGAGCCCTCCGGGGGCGTCGAGTGTGTCTCCTCCGCGCCGCGCGCTCCTAGGGCCGTTTTTGAGCGCATCCTGGCGGCGCGCTTCCGGAGGGTGAAGATCACCGCCCACACCTGCCTCGCCGTCGCGCCGGCCCGGTCGGTCCGGTCGGTCCGATGGATCCGCGCGAGGAGCGCGTCCGCGTAGCGCCGCGCCCCCTCGCGCCCCCCGAACGCGTCGGCCTGCATCCGCTCCTCGACGGCGAGCGCCCACAGCGCCCGCCGCCGCTCGTCGGCCGCGCGGTCGGCCCGCGCGCCGCCCTCCCCCGCGAGTTCGCGGAAGTACGCCAGCACGCGCAGGTAGTCCCGCTGCGTGACCGCCTTGAACGAGTCGGGCGCGGCGACGCCCACGACGTCGTGGAGCGCCGCCCTGCGCCAGGCGTCGAACCCCACCCCGTCGTCGACGAGGCCCGCCCTGCGCCCGCACGGCCCTGTCGACCGCGTCCGCCATCACCTGGCCCCCTTCCTGCCCCTGCCCCTGCCCCTGGTCTTCGGCTTCCCGGCCTTCGCCTTCCCGGCCTTGGCCTTCGTCTTCGTCCACTTCACCGGCATCTCACTCACCTCCTTTCGGCCCGGCCTCCGGCCAGCAGTCGGCGATGTCCAGCCGGATCGACCGGAACTCCGCCTGCGTCGAGGCGCGCGCCTCGACCGCGAGGTAGCGCTTTCCCTTCTGGGGCTTCACCGCGTCCTGGAGGATCCGCTTCGCCTCGCGCCAGCCGGCGTCCTCGATCTCCATCCGCAGCAGCGCCATCACCTTGCCCGTCGAGAGGAACCCCCGCGCGTTCGCCCTGAACGCCTCCGAGACGATGAGCCGCAGCGCGGCGGCGGCGCTGCCGCCCACCTTCGCAAGCACCCTCTCCACGTAGCCCAGCATCAGCTCGCGGGCGCGCACCACGCGCTCGTCGAGGAGGATGCTGTACTGCTGGCGGATCGACGCCTGGACGAGGCCGTCGAAGCTCCGCGCCGAGAAGTTCCCCTTCTCCCCCAGGCTCTCCTTCGTCTCGGCGAGCGCGTCCAGGTCGGCGATGGACTCCGCCACCACCCGCTCCAGCGCCGCGCGCGCCTTCAGGAAGCGGGCGTGGATCCGCCGCACCGCCCTGTCGCGCGCCTTGTCGTACGCGCCCACGTACTTCACCGGGACGTCGTTTCCGTTCGAGTCCCGCATCGTCTGCACCTGCTTCGCCTTCTCCATGTCCTCTCCTTCCGTTTCCTGAAAACCGAGGTTCTAGGTTTTAGGTTCCAGGTTTCAGCTTCCAAGGGCTGAAACCTGAAACCTAAAAGCTGAAACCTGACACCTGAAGCCTACCTCCTCGCCGCCACGGCCGTCACGGCGCGGGACACCGATTCGGGCGCGAGGTCCGCGAGCTCCCGCGCCACGTCCCGCACGAGGGCGTAGTTCCCCGCGAGCAGGGCCGACGGGCGGACGATCCTCGCCGCCACCTTCAGGTCCGCCGGCGCGTCGCCACGGGCCCGCGCGCGTCGCAGACCGTCACGACCGTGCGCACCGCCGCGCGGCCCGCCCGCCTCTCGCGCACCCCCGCCCCCCTGAGGTCGAAGAGCCCGGCGTCCGAGAGGAAGTCCGGCGGGGCCGAGCCGCACGGCGCCGCCGCGTCGACGACCGTCCCGGCGCGGAAGCCGCGCCACGCCTCCGCGAGCTCGACGGAGGCGCCGCGCGCCGCCGCCGTCGCCGAGTCGAAGCGCACCACCACCGGCGCGCCGTCGTAGCGCCACCCCTCGCGCGTCGCGAACGCGTACTCGTGCCGCAGCCCCTCCAGCTGCGTCTCCGCCGTCACGAACGCCATCCCCCCGCGCCGCAGCTGGCGCCGCGCGGCGACGGGAGGGCGTAGCGCTCCAGGCCCTCCACGAGCGGCAGGCCGTTCGCCTCCGCGCCCCGGTACAGCTCCTCCGGCCGCCACGTGCCGTAGGTCTTCGACTCCACCCGCTCCCAGCGGAGGTACGCGACCGCCCTGTTCAGCGCCTCCAGGAACACCTTCAGGGTCGGGAAGTGCCTGCGCGGGTCCGCGCTCCCGGACTGCACCCTCGTCCAGTCCAGGTTCTCCCTCCTCATCTCGCCCCGGTAGCGCCCGATCTGACCGTAGGCGGGCAGGAAGATGGAGAGCGCCGTCCAGAGGCGGTTGAAGTAGTTCTCCACGAGCTTCTGGTTCGGGCGGCCCTTCGCCGACACCACGCCCACGCCCGCCGTCCGCAGGAAGTCGAGCGTCGTCGCGGCCTGCCAGCTGCCGCCCTCCAGGACGACCTTCTTCGGCATGTAGCCCTGCTGCCGCCACACCCGGTGCATCACGTTCGCGACGTCGCACGCGCGGTAGCCGTCCGAGGTGCGCATCACGTACCCGAAGCCGCAGAGGAAGTCCGTCGCGCAGTCGATGCCCGCGAGGAGCTGGTAGCGCGCCGCGCGCCAGCCCCAGCGGTCCCCCGCCAGGTCCCCGCGCCCGGCCCAGGGCACGGCCACCGCCACGTTCACCGAGGCGTCGTCCCACACCTGGCGCTCGCCGGGGAGGAGGAGCCGCCCTGCCGCCCGTCTTCGACGCCCTGCCGCCGGCGGCGGTCCTCCAGCGCCGGATCGACCTCTCGCCCCGCAGCACCGCCTCCACCGTCTCGGAGAGGCCCAGCCGCCCGTACGGGGAGGGCCGCGCCTTGTCGCGGCCGTCCTCCCCGCCGTCCCCGTCCTCCGCGCTCGCCTTCAGCAGCTCGACGCCCGCCAGGACGTCCTGCTTCGACACCCCGAGCCGCGCCGCGATCTCCTTCGCGTTCCAACCCTTATCGGCTGCGGTTTCATATGAAACCGCATGGTGTCCGCCCTTGAAGTTCGCGCCGTTTCCGGGCCGTTTCCGATACCGCCCCGGGTCGGCGGCCTCCAGTACCTCGCGCTCGTGGCACCGGAGGTAGGCCATCACGCGCGAGCCGGTCGTCACCTTGCGCATCATCGAGTTCTTGCAGACCACGAACTCCGGCACCGTCAGGTCGCCGAGGTCGAACACCTGTGCGTCGGCCTCCTCCGCGCCGGCGGCCTTGAGCGCGTTCGCGCGCCCGATGCCGTCGATGATCAGGTAGCCTTTCCGATCCTGGCCCTCGACCACGGCGATCGGCGAGAGGCAGCCCGTCTCGGCGACGGAGTTCTCCAGCGCCACGCGGTCGCCCTGCGAGGCGGCGAACGCCTCGGCGTCGGCGTGCGGGCGGCAGTCCGCGAGCCTGACGCGCTCCATCCTGTACGTGGGCCTCTTCATCGTGCCACCTCCACCTTCAATGCCCGTTGCCTGAAGCGCCGCGCAATGCGCCGTGCCTCCGCCTCGATTTCGCAGATGCCCCTGCCGTCGTCGTCGCCCATGTGGCGGAAGTCGTCGATGCGGCAGTCGGGGCAGCAGGTCATGTTCGGGCAGACCGAGTTGGCGATCTGGACGACCCCGTCGCCGTAGACCTCCTATGGGAACGTTTGTCAAGGGCCAATCGCAAGGCGATTCAACCGCCCGC
>CAVEVC010000212.1:0-3496 GCA_963618935.1 Clostridiales bacterium CCNA10
GGGCGGTTCATCACCTTCGAGGGGCCGGAGGGCGGGGGGAAGTCGACCCAGGTGCAGGCGCTCGCGGAGGCTTTGCGGGCGGAGGGGCGGACGGTCCTCGTGACGCGCGAGCCCGGCGGGACGCCGCTTGCGGAGAAGATCCGCAGCCTTCTGCGCGAGGAGCTGGGGGATCCGCCGTCCCCGCGCAGCGAGGCGCTGCTCTTCCTCGCGGCACGCGCGCAGGTCGTTGCGAACGTGATCCGTCCCGCGCTTGCGCGGGGCGAATGGGTGCTGTGCGACCGCTTCGCCGACTCGACCTTCGCCTACCAGGGCTATGGGCGCGGCATCGCGGTGGACCGGCTTCGGCAGCTCAACGACTTCGCGACGGAGGGGCTCGTGCCCGACCTCACGCTCCTCCTCGACGTGCCGCCCGAGGTGAGCCGTGCGCGCCTCGCCGCGCGCCAGGCCGCGACGGCGACGTCGGCGGACCGCATCGAACGGGCCGGGGCGGAGTTCCATGCGCGCCTGCGCGCGGGCTTCCTGGCGCTTGCGCGGGCGGAGCCGGCGCGTTTCGCCGTCATCGACGCCTCCCGCCCCCCCGCCGAGGTCGCGCTTCAGGTCCGTGCCGCCGTCCGGAGGATTTCCGCATGACGGTCGAGGCGGCATATACGCAGATCGAGAGGGCGGTGGGCGCGGGGCGGCCCGCGAACGGCTACCTGGTCGTGGGGGGCGTGCGCGGCATGGCGGCGGAGCTGGCGGAGCGCGTGCTGCGCCTCCTCTTCGGCGCGGGCGACCTGCGCGCGCATCCGGACATCCACCGGCTCGCGCCCGAGAAGAAGAGCCGCATCATCTCCGTGGAGGCGATGCGCACGCGCCTCATCGACCCGATGGGCGAGACGGCCTTTCAGGGCGGCTGGAAGGCGGGCGTCGTCTACGGGGCGGACCGCCTGAAGGCGGAAAGCGCGAACGCCTTCCTCAAGACGCTGGAGGAGCCGCCGCCGCGGACGCTCTTCCTGCTCCTGACCGAACAGCCCGAGCAGCTGCTGCCCACCATCATCTCGCGCTGCCAGCGCATCGACCTGCCGGACGCGCGGGCACGCGCGCTGGAAGAGCCGTACCGGGGGCAGGTGCTGGACATCCTCGCGGGCGACCGCCTGAAGGGCGCGACGGCGAAGGCCGCCGCCGCCGGGCGCCTAAACGCGGTGCTCGAACGCCTCAAGGCGCGCGCGGAGGAGCTTGTCGACGCGGAGACCGAAAGCGTGGACGAGGGGCCCGGCGAGGAGACGGGCAAGGAGGCCTACGCGGCGCTCGTCGCCGCGCGCTACAAGGATTTCCGGCGGGACTTCACGGCGACGCTCATGGGCTGGTTCCGCGACCTGATGGCGCTCGTGGCGGCGCCGCCGTCGCACGTGGGCGGCGACGAGGGGGAGGACGCGGCGCCGCTCGTGAACGAGGCGCGGCGCGGCGTGCTGGAGACGCGCGCGGCCCGGCTTTCGCTTGCGTCGGCCTGCTACAACGTCGAGGCGGTGGAGGCGTTCGCCGTGTCGGTCGACGCGCGCAACATGAACGAGCTCTCCGCGCTGCTGTTCCTGATGGACCGCCTGCGGTTTGGCGTGGAGCGGGCGACATGACGTCGGACGCCATCCAGGTCGCGCAGGTGGCGATGCCGGAGAAGGGGCTCTTCCTCGTCCGATGCGCCTGCCCGCCGCCGCCTTACGGCAGACGGGTCGTGGTGGCGCTCGACTACGGGCAGGACATCGGCACGGTGATGGAGGCCGGTCCCTACGATCCGGCGCGGCACGGGGCGCGCCCGCCGGGGTTCCAGCTGGTCCGCGAGAAGACGGCGGCGGACGACGCGGCGATGGCGGAGAACGAGACGCTGGCCCTCTCCATGCGCGCGGTCTTCGTGAAGGCGGCGCGCGGCGCGGTCCACGACCTGCGCGTGCCGTATGCGCGGCTGTCGCTTGCGCGCACGCGGCTCTTCATCCGCTTCGTCTCGGAGGCCGCGCATCCCGACTTCAAGCCGGCGGTCGCGGAGCTGCGCCGCCGCTTCGGCGTGTCGGTGAACGTGTGGCAGATGGGCCCGCGCGACGAGGTGGGCGTCCTGGGCGGGCTGGGCCCGTGCGGGCGCCCCTGCTGCTGCGCGACCTGGCAGACGCGCTATCCGGCCCATCTCGCCGCCGAGCGCTTCAAGGGCCAGAACCCCGCGTTCCTGCATGGCACGTGCGGGCGGTGCAAGTGCTGCCTCGCGTTCGAAGGCGAGGACGAAAAAGGAGAAAGAAAATGACGAATCCGATCTCGGTCTGTTCCTGGTCGTTCCAGAAGCCCGTCCGCGCCGTCGCCGAGGCGATGCGCACGATGGGCGTGAAGCAGGTCCACCTGGCGCTGCAGCCGTTCCTGGAGGGCGACGCCCGGCACGGCGCGGCGGAGGGCGCCCAGGCGCGCGGCTACGTCGAGGGGCTGGTCGACGGCGGGGCGTGGACCCTGTCGGCCGCCATGCTCTCCTTCGCCTACGAGGACTACACGACGCCCGCCACGATCCGGAAGACCGGCGGCATCGTCCCCGACGCGCACTGGGCGGCGAACCGGAAGCTCATCCGCGCGGCGGCGAAGCTCGCCGCGCAGTTCCGGGCGCCCTACCTCACGCTCCACGCGGGCTACCTCGACGAGCGCAGCCCGTCCGCCGTCGCCACGTTCACCGACCGCGTGAAGTTCCTGGCGGACGTCTGCGGCGAGAACGGCCTCCAGCTGCTGCTGGAGACGGGGCAGGAGACGGCGGACGACCTCGTGCGCTTCCTCGGCACGGTGAAGGGCGTCGGCGTCAACTTCGACCCCGCGAACATGCTCCTCTACGGCATGGGCGACCCCGTAGCCGCCGTCGCGAAGCTCGCGCCCTGGATCCGCCACGTCCACGCGAAGGACGCGACGCCCTCGCCGCAGCCCGGCGTCGCCTGGGGCGTCGAGGTGCCCTGGGGCGAAGGGCGCGTCAACGCCCCCGCCTTCCTCGCCGCCTTGAAGAAAGCGGGCTACGCGGGGGCCTTCGCCGTCGAGCGCGAAAGCGGCACGGACCGCGTGGCCGACATCGCCCGGGCGGTCCGCCGCCTCGCGGCCTCCTCGTAGAAAAGGCGGGGAGGGGGGGAACGCGCGTGTCGCGTCCGTCTAAGGAACGCAGATGCTGCACATACGCCGATTTTGCAAAGACCGATGTTGCTACGACGCCCGGAATGCCGCCCCGCGCATTTTGATGAGGTACTTGCAAAACCTTCGCGATTGCGGGCGGGACAGGGTCCATCCCTCCTGTAGGCTGTCGAATCGACGATACGGGCCGCGCTTGTCGCGGCTGGGGCTGTGCAATGGCCTCTATAGAATGCCGTTGCTATCTATGGAGTGCCTTTCCTATTTGATAAGGCAGACGGTGGGCAATCTACGCGGGAAGTCAAAATCGGGGATGCCCCCACCGCCCCGCCGAGCGCGGCGTCGACAGCCCTGAAGAGCGCCGCGCACGTGTTTTCACGCC
>CAVEVC010000213.1:0-3446 GCA_963618935.1 Clostridiales bacterium CCNA10
GCCGGAACGGCTGGCATGGCTTTCGGACATGGGGCAGAGGATAGCAGAAAGCCGGCCGGAATGCAAGACTACGGTGCGGACGAAATCTCGTCTTTTTTCGCCCGCTCCACCGCGTTCGGTCGCGCGGGTACATCGCGCACCAATCCAGATCGTCGCAGGCATACTGCACAACCCTTCAGAACAGGAGAGCCCCGGCCGTCCTGTTCATCTTCTTCCCCTACAGAATGAGTTCCGAAATCGATTATCCTACCTGAGATCTTGATTCAAATAGAGTGTCGTACTGTCTGGACCTTTCAACTCGTCTTTGAAGATTTCATCGAATAGGTCAAGAAGCCGTTCAAGTTCCTTCCTCATTTCATCGGATGCGTCCCTCAGTTGAGACACCTCATGTACCGTTTTGCTACCCAGGAAAAGAGGAATCTTCTGCAATGCCTTTCTCCGCGCAACGGCACATCTCTGCACCAATGTGGGCACCCTATGCGCCAATTGCTTAATTCTGTCCGTCGGATCATCTATACGGCGTTTTCTGCTCAAACTCCCTCCACCACTCACCCCAAAACCCGAATTACCATTCTCGTTTTGGCGGGCCTTGTATTTGGCGACCAGTTTATTGTGAAGTACAATCGTGGAATGCAGGTTCTCATCCTCACGTGCAATGCTGGACAAGACATCGTAGAAAAACCTGTTCTGGAACATTTTCCCTCGCACGATTGCCTTTAAGTCATAATTCCTGAACTTCTTTCCAAAAATGACTTCCCGTCCCAAGTCCAGAAGCATATCGCACTCATTCAAGACTCTTGCGCCCTCGGCATAGGTTTTCCAAAGCACCTTCTCCCATTTGACACCGTTCAGACGGACCCCGAATCGGCGAACTTTCTCGAAGCGCGTCCCTGTCTTGATCCAATTCCTTGGTTCGACACGAAGCATTGCGTAGGTCGCCACGGCCAGGACACGCCCCTTGCTATCCAAGACAGCGCTCCCGGAATTCCCCTGTACAAACTGTGCGGTCACCTCAATCCGGTCACCTCCAACACCTAAAACACGACCGTCCTCCATTGTCAAGACGCCGCCTCCGTCGCTATTACCGTAGACATGGATCTTCTGGCCGCTCTTCGCGGGTTCCGGGAACCACTCCAGGGCCTCGTAGTCTCCTTCCACCAGGAGACGGGCAAGATCCCGGTTCGCGGCCACCTCGATGGTCGGCGAGAACTTCAGGGAGCGCCCATCCGGCAGGGTGGCGGAAAACGGCGCCCCGCCCCGCAGGACATGCTCATTGGTGACGAGCCAGACCTTGCCGTCCAACTTGACCAGAAATCCCGTTCCCGCGCCATCCCCTGCCTTGATGATCGCCAGGCAGTTCTTCACACGGTCGAAGAGCGGCGTCTGGACGGCGGCCGCCGCCTTCTGCTCCTCTACGATCTCCCCCATCTTCTGCTGAAACCGCCTCTGGACCACCAGCTGTTCATCCGTCCATTCAAGATACCATTTCATGGGCAGGAAGTCCGTCATGTCGACCTTGAACTGCGGAACCACCCACTCCGTCTTCTCCAGCAGGCCCTTGACCTGTTCCAGCGCCTTCACGAGCGCGGCGTTCAGCTCCTTCTGCGCCGCATTGAACTCCTGGCGTTTCTTCACAACGTCTTCGTCGCCGTCTTCCTTCTGCTTCTGCAGAACGTTCTTGAGGTCGCGCTGCCGCTTGGCGAATGTCGCCGTACAGGACGACAGCGACAGCAGAGAGGGGCGGAAGTCGTCCTCGTGCCGCGTAAACATGCGCTTGGACAGCTCGTCGTAGCGCACGTCGTATGTGAACCGCCTGCCACCGGACCCATCCTCCTGGGCCGCGATGAAGGGAACCAGCCGCTTGCAGAACGCGACGACGTCGTTCAGAGCCTCGACCTGCTCGCGGTACTTCTCCCATGCAACGGGATGCCATTTCACGCCCCCAAGACGGATGGCCCCCTGCCGCACGCCGCTTACGCGGGGAGCATGGCTACCCCAGTCCTTCTCGCCGGTGTCCCGCATGGCGTCTTTGGCCATGTAGACAAAGGCCCCCACCACCCGACCGCCCTCGTCCAGAACCGGGCTGCCGCTATGGCCGGCGCCCACGTTCCGAATGGCGTCAATGTCCAGCCGGAACGTACCGATTGCCTGAATCTGGCCCGTACTCTCAACCATCGTGCCATTTCGCGCCGTGTTCCCGAAAAGGACGACGCGCGCCTCCATCTTCGGCGTTTCAGTCGAGACCTCGAACGCCGGAAGCGGGTCCTTCACCTCCATGCGCACGAGGTCCTGTCCCTCCGCGACCTCAAACGATCTGAATTCCAGGCGCGTTCCGTTCATGAGGTAGAGATTCTTGAACCATTCATCGAGGCCACGTGCGATATGTTCATTCGTGACGAAGTAGGTCTTGCCGTCCATTTTCACCAGGAAACCGACGCCTCCGACCGTCCGCCTGTCGTTCCCGATGGCGACCAGCTTGTCCCTGCACGAATTGAAGCTGACGGGAGTGGGTCGCGCGTTTGCCGAGGAACGGTTCGCGGTACGGGCAACCTTGTCGGCCGCCGTGGGCGCCGTGGGCGTCGGCGGGGGCTTCCGTTCGACGGGTTTCGCCGGGGGCGGCGGATTTTCCGGTTTTTCCTCCGAAGACTTCCAGAAGGGCCCCAGGGCCAGCCACCCCAGAAAGGCGAGAAGGAGCAGCGCGCCGCCCTGCTTGAGGATCTTGCCGAACGGCAGACGGCGCCTGTTTCCCTGTGCGGCTTCCAGCATGCTCTCGTATTCGGTCTTCACACGTGGTGCGGACTGTTCGTCCAGCTGACCGTCAGGCCGGACATCCACCACACGCCTCAATGACCGCCCCGCTACAGGACGTTCCGCCGCATCAAGCCGACTGCGGACATCCTTCAGGTAGGCGATCACGTCCTCATCCTTCTCGCCGCGCAGCAGATAGTCCACATCGGCCGTCCGAAGCGTCTTCTCGATTCTGTCCAGATACGCCTGATAGACGGTCTCCTCCAGCCGGCTTGCATACACGTGGGCGTAGCACTGGAGCGCGATGAAGGCCTGGGCCCCGCGCGGTGCATGCGCATAGTAGGTCCGTGTTGCCGGATTTCGGCAGCACATTTCAAGTGCCGTCTGTAGATCGCCGCCAGGAATCATTCCTGCATCGTTTTCCTGCGTTTTCTCCGCCATGTCCCGTTTCTCCATTTCTGCGCTTGCGTGTTTGGCCTCGTGAAGGATACGAAAAAGGCGGGTCAAGCCCTTCTCGAACCGAATGAAGAAAAGTCTACCACATACCCCCCCCCCACCCCCTAGCAAGCATATTTTTAGACTATTTTATATCTTGGGCAATAACGCCGACTTCGTTCACATAAAGCAGATATAAACCGCCTTGAACGCCGCACGGCGAGGCCACGCAGAAGCGTCATGGGTGGTCCGAAGATGGGTGG
>CAVEVC010000214.1:0-3330 GCA_963618935.1 Clostridiales bacterium CCNA10
CCCTTATGAGAATATGGGGATAACGAAGATATTATACCATAAACGGTGCACTTCAGGCAATAGGGAACGCGAGATTTTTGGGATTACTCAGTCACCGAAGTGGCAAACTCGGGGTATACCACATCGCCACCGCCCTTCCACGCCCCGCGAGGCTAAAAGTTGGGCGTCAGCGCACGATGATCAGCAGCGGGTCGCGCGTCAGGCGCAGCGAGACCTCGCCGACGTCGACGTCGAACGGCTCGGCGCCCCCGCAGCCGCTGGTCATGAACCCCACCGCCGCGGCGCGCGGGAACGCATCATCCGTCCAGGTCGCGAACGACGTCCAGTCCTCCTCGGCCTTCTCGCGGCAGAAGGCGGTGAACGCCGCGCCGTCGCGCACAAGCCGCAGGTAGAAGGGCAGGGTCGGCGCCCGAAACCCCACCGTGGTCTCATCCGCGACCACGCTCCGCGCGGTCTCGCCCGGCCGCATGCCCCAGACGCCATAGCGAAGAACGCCGTCGGACGCGCGGCGCAGGCGCACCCAGTACATGTTCCCCTCCGCGTCGCGCATTAGGATGCCCATGGCGGACGGATATCCCGTCTTGAAGCTCGCCGAGACGTCAAACGACCCGCGCCAGTCCTGGCACATGAACAGGTAGTGTACGCCCGTCCGCGCGCCGCCATACTCACTTTTCCCGCTCGCGAACCGGTAGACCCCCGGCTCGGGCCGCTCGACGACGTTCAGGATGTCCTGCCCGAACGCATAGACCTTCCATCCGTCCACCTCGGGCTGCGGCGTCTCGGCAGCGGGCGCCAGCTGGCTCGCGGGAATCGGCTCGCGCGCCATCGGCCCTGTCCAGTACAGCCTGCACGTCCGCACGCCGTCGGTCTTCGTGCAGCGGTACTCCACGTGGAGCGTGTGCGTGCCCGCCGTGAGCGTGATGTTCCCCGACGGATTCGCCGCGGCGGCGTTCGCCGCCGTCACGCCGCCCACGCGCACGAGCGCACCGTCGTCGGACTCGACATCGAACGTGTATGTGCCGTCCGCCGGGCAGGTCAGCGTGCCGTCCCACACGTAGCGCGCGCCGGACGCCACGCCCGGCACCAGGTCCTCGCCGGCGGGCCGGGCGACATCGACCACGCCCACCCCCAGCGGGACGACGTTCCGCGTCTGGTCGAGCCCGTTGGAATCCCGCGCATAGGGCCACCACACCGCCCCCTGCAGACCGGTCCCGTTGCCGGGGCGGTAGTAGTAGACGGACAGCGCCGCGCTCGCGGCCGTCTCCCCTTCGCCGTTCCGCGCCACCACGCGGTACTCGTAGGCCGCCGTCTCCACCACCTCGTCCTGCTCGTCCGCATACGCCGGTTCCGCCACGCCGCTCGCCAGGGTCTGCCACGCCTCCTCGCCGCGCAGCCGGCGCTGGACCTCATAGCCCGTGGCGAGGGCCGACTTCGTCCACGAAAGCACAAGCCGCCGCCCGTCGCGCGCGAACGCGAGCCGCGTGGGGGCCTGCAGCACGGGGATCTGGTCGAGGTCGGCCTGCGTCCAGCCGAAGAACGCCAGTTCCGCCACGTTGCAGCAGAAGTCCAGCGAGCTCGCAAACAGGAACCAGCAGCGCGCCCCCGCGTCCGGGCACGCCGTGACGGGCTGGTAGTAGAAGGTCGTATCCTGGGAGGCGCGCGTGATGGGTCCCGAGCACGCCACCTTGTCGCGCAGCTCCACGTCGTCGCCGGAAGCGCAGTAGAACGTCGTGTTCCTGACGCGGTAGTAGCAGGCGTTGTCGTTCCGGCAGACGTAGCCAAAGGCGCCGACCCATGCGTTCGCGCCGAAGTCCAGCCCCACGGGGCCCACCCGCTGCACCGTGTCGGCATACAGGTCCGGGAACGTCGCGGTGTTCCCGTCAAAGGCCTTCTTAAGGTCCGCATGGGCCAGGCCGTTCGTGAACGGCATCACGGAGAGTCCGCTGAACAGATGGGCCTCGTCGTCCCAGGAACGGTCGATGCGGCGCATGCGCGTGTAGGGACGCGCCGCGGAGTAGACGGTCTCCCCGGCGTAGTCGGGGTGCCGCGTCACGGCCGCCACGCGGTAGTAGAGGGCCTGGCCCACGGAAACGCCCTCGGTGTTCGTGGCGCAGAGCGTGTCCGCCGCCGGATCCAGCCACGCCGTCACAGGCGTCCAGGGCCCCTCCGGGGAACTCGCCCGCTCAAGGCGGCAGGTGCTGCAGGCGAAGCGGGCGTCGGGAATGGACCAGGAGAGGACAGGGTAGAAGTTCGTGATGTCCGAAACGGACACCTCCAGCGCGGGCTTCAGCGGCATCTCCGCCGAGATGAACTCCAGCTCGGCGGTCTGCTCGTATCCGCCCTTGCTCTTCCAGTGGCGGAAGGCCCGGGCGGAAACCGGCGGATCGAACGTCACCTCGGCGACCTTCGACACGTCGGAGAAGCCGGCGGGGACGGTGTAGATCGTCTGCGCATCCGAAAAGCTCGCGTCGCCGGCGGACTGGAACAGGCTGCTGCGGTAGCGGTCGGGAAGCCTCATGTGGTCGAGACGCGGCAGAAAGCGGAGCGTGCGGATGCGGACCGCCTCGTCGAACAGGTAGCCCGCCCATTTGTCGTCCCCGTTGTCGCCCGTCGCGTCGATCCACGTGGCGAAGCGGCCGTCGAAGGCGGAGTTCAGGGACGCCGCCCCCACGCGGCCGATCTGCGTGCCGACGCAGGCGAGCGTGGCCTTGTGCGCGCCGCAGTCCACCCACTCCGAGGCAGC
Organism: Clostridiales bacterium CCNA10; assembly: GCA_963618935.1. Classification (GTDB taxonomy): domain Bacteria; phylum Verrucomicrobiota; class Kiritimatiellia; order RFP12; family UBA1067; genus RUG572. The sequence goes on from CAVEVC010000214.1 coordinate 2,744, forward strand.
GCCGTCCACGACGGCCCGGATCCGGAAGGAGGCCGTGCCCACATAGTTCGTCTGCCGGTACCAGCAGGACCGCACGATGCTGTTCTTGTCGAACTTGTCCACCGTGCCGGAGATGCGCGCCCAGTCCTCTTCGCCCTCGGCCTGCATCTCGACCTCATAACTCGTTCCAGCACGGTATTCCACGGCGATGTTCATCGCCCCGTTGATGTAGCCCGCGCTGGCCAGCACGGGCGCCGCCACCGGGTCGCCGGCTTCGCCTGCCCCTGCGCACAGCGCCCCGCCGGCCAGCAACCCCGCCATGGCGGCGGCGCGCAGTCCCCGCTCAAGGGCGCGAAATCCCCGCTCAATGGCACAGGTTCCCCGCTCAAGGGTGCAGGCACCCCGCTCAAGGGTACAGGCGCCCCGTTCCAGGGTACAGGCGCCCCGTTCCAGGGTACAGGCACCCCGCTCAATGAAAAACGTCCTGACCATGTCCGACCATCCTTCCTTTCTTGCCACGTTTCCACACCGGCACGCCTGCACACAATGTGCGACGCGCTGCCACGCAGTATGCAGTAGTATATAACGTCGCCCCCCCCCCCCTGTCA
>CAVEVC010000215.1:0-3239 GCA_963618935.1 Clostridiales bacterium CCNA10
CGGTCGATGCCCTCGTTGCGGAAGTCCTTGCCGAGCTCGAAGACCTTGTTCATGCCGCCCACGAGGAGGCGCTTCAGGTAGAGCTCGGGGGCGATGCGCATGACGCAGTCCTTGTCGAGCGCGTTGTAGTGCGAGACGAACGGCTTGGCGGCGGCCCCGCCGGCCTGGTCCTGGAGGATAGGCGTCTCGACTTCCACGAAGCCCTTCGACCACAGGTACTTGCGGACCTCCATGAGGAGGCGCGAGCGCGTGAAGAAGCGCGCGCGGCTCTCGTCGTTCACCATCAGGTCGACGTAGCGGCGGCGGTAGCGCTCCTCCTGGTCCGCAAGGCCGTGGAACTTCTCCGGCGGCTGTTCGAGCGCCTTGGCGAGAAGGTCCCACTCCTTCACGACGACGCTCTTCTCGCCCTTCTGGGTGGTGAAGAGCACGCCCCGGATGCCGACGATGTCGCCGAGGTTGAGGAGCTTGAAGCCCGCGAACAGCCTCTCGCTCAGCTCGTCGCGCTTGAAGATGACCTGGAAGCGGTCCGTGCCGTCGTTGAGCGTCGCGAAGTTCATCTTGCCCATGCGGCGGATCATCAGCAGACGCCCGGCGACGCGCACCTCGGCCCCCTCCGTGAACGCGGCCCGCACGTCCTTGAGGTCCGTATGCGGGAACTTGTGGCCGTAGGGGGTGAAGCCCAGGTCGGCCAGGGCCTTCATCGAGGCCAGGCGGTTCGCGCGGTATTCGTTCGTCGGCTGTTCCATTTCGTGTTCGCTCTCCTTGAAAAACGGCGCAGATTATACTCTTTTCCCACCGCATCCGCAATCTGCGGGCGGATGCGGGCGGGAGGCTGGGCGCGCGCGCCGCGCGCCCTACAGGTTCGCGAACGGGTTGCAGCAGAAGCCGCTCGCAAACGACCGCCCGCCGTGTTCCCCGCCCACGCGCTTCGGGCCGCCCGACGGCCCCCCGCGTCCGCCGCCGCCGTGGCCGCCCCGCGCCGCGCCGCCCCGCGCCGCGCCGCCGCCGCCCGCGCCCGCCGCAGGACGCGGCTGCGTGCGTGCGGTCAGCGAGATGCGCTGGCGCGCCCTGTCGACGCCGATCACCTTCACCTTGATCTTGTCGCCCACCTTCACGACCTCGTTCGGGTCGCGGACGAAGCGGTCGGCGAGCTCGGAGACGTGGACGAGGCCGTCCTGGTGGACGCCGATGTCCACGAACGCGCCGAACGCCGCGACGTTCGTCACGACCCCCTCCAGCGCCATCCCCTCCTGCACGTCGTCGATCGTCGTCACGTCGTCGCGGAACGCGGGCTTCTCGAAGACCGCGCGCGGGTCGCGCCCCGGCTTCTTCAGCTCGGAAACGATGTCCTTCAGGGTCGGCTCGCCCACGTCGTTCGTGATGTAGCGCCGCACGTCGATCTTGTCCGCAAGCGGCGCGTTGCCCACGAGCTCGCCCACGCCCACGCCGAGGTCCGCCGCCATCGTCTCCACGAGCGCGTAGCGCTCCGGATGGACGGCCGAGGCGTCGAGCGGGTTCGCGGCCCCCCGGATGCGGAGGAAGCCCGCGCACTGCTCGAACGCCTTCGCGCCGAGCCCCGAGACCTTCAGCAGATCCCGGCGGCTCTTGAACGCGCCGTTCTCGTCGCGCCACGCGACGATGCGCCGGGCGAGGGACGGCCCCACGCCGGAGACGCGCGTGAGGAGCGGCGCGGAGGCCGTGTTCAGCTCCACGCCCACCCGGTTCACGCAGCTCACCACCACCTCGTCGAGCTTCGCGTCGAGGAGCGGCTGGTGGACGTCGTGCTGGTACTGCCCCACGCCGATCGCCTTCGGCTCGATCTTCACGAGTTCGGCGAGCGGGTCCTGGAGGCGCCGCCCGATCGAGATCGCGCCGCGCACGGTGAGGTCCAGGTCGGGGAACTCCGCGCGGGCGATCTCGCTTGCGGAGTAGACGGACGCCCCGCTCTCGCTTACGCTCACCACCATCACGTCCTTCGCGCCGATCAGCTTCAGCACGTCGCGCACGAACGCCTCCGTCTCGCGCCCCGCCGTGCCGTTCCCCACCGCCACCGCCTCGGGGCGGAAGCGCTCGACGATCTTCGCAAGCGCCTCCTGCGCCTCGGCCGTGCGCTGCATCGGGTAGACGACCGTGTTGACGAGGAACTTGCCCGTCGCGTCGAGCATCGCCACCTTGCAGCCCGTGCGGATGCCGGGGTCGATCGCGAGCACCTTCTTCTCGCCGAGCGGCGCCGCGAGGAGGAGGTGGCGCAGGTTCTCCGCGAACACCTCCACCGCCTGGCGGTCGGCCTCCAGCTTCTTCTCCACGTTCACGTCGATCTCGCAGCTCGGCGCGAGGAGGCGCTTGTAGGCGTCCTCCACGGCGAGGTGCAGGTTCTCGTCGTCGCGCGCGCCCACGATCTCCGCGATGCGCGCGACGAGCGGCGCCCTGTCCACGACGAGGCGCACCCAGAGGACGCCCTCCTTCTGCCCGCGCCGGATCGCGAGGAAGCGGTGGCTCGGAATCTCGGAGATGGGCTCCTGGAAGTCGTAGTACTGCTCGTACTTCGTGGGCGCGGCCGGCTTGGGCGTCACGACCTCGCTCGTCACGACGGCCTTCTTCGCGAAGGCGTCGCGCACGAGGCCGCGCACGTCGGCGATGTCCGCGATGCGCTCGGCGAGGATGTCGCGCGCGCCCTGCAGCTCCTCGGCGGCGCCCTCGTAGGGCTCGTGGTTCCAGATCTTGTCCGCCAGCGGCTCCAGGCCCTTCTCCTTCGCGATCATCGCGCGCGTGCGGCGCTTCGGCTTGTAGGGCTGGTAGAGGTCTTCGAGGGCGTTCTTCTGCATGCACGCCTCGATCTTCGCGCGCAGGTCGTCCGTGAGCTTGCCCTGCTCGTCGATGGACTTCAGGATCGTCGCGCGGCGGTCCTCCAGCTCGGCGTAGTAGCCCAGGCGCTCCTGGATCTTCGAGATCTGCACCTCGTCGAGGTTGCCGTGGACCTCCTTGCGGTAGCGGGCGATGAACGGGATCGTGTTCCCCTCGCCCAGCAGCTTCGCGACGGCGGCGATCTGCCCGCCGGGAATCCCCAGTTCGGCCACGAGGCGCGGCAGCGCCTTCTGCGCACTCAAGTCGTTCGTCATGTCTTCCGGTCTTCTCTTCGTTGGTTCCTCGGTGAAAAATCCAGTCCCGCCCGGGCTCCGCGCCGAACGGAAGCGCCTAGTTTACCATTTCCGTCGTGCGCCGACCAGCGCGCTGTTTTC
>CAVEVC010000216.1:0-2353 GCA_963618935.1 Clostridiales bacterium CCNA10
CAAGGGGCGGGAAGGGCTTTAACGGCGTTTTTGTAGGGTTTTGGCAAATCTCGCATCAGACTGAAAATCCGTGTGTCAGCGGTTCGATCCCGCTCCTGGCCACCAGCCTTTACCTCTGGCAGAATCTGCTGAGGGCATTGTTTTACAGGGGTTTCGTGCATTCTACGGCCTGACGTGGGCGGAGGAGGCGCGTTGCGTCCCTTCTCGCTTTTTCCTTGATTTTCCTCTCGGATAGGGGTACAATAGGGGTACAGTTTTCAAGGGGGAAAAGGAGATGAAAAGGAGGCAGAAGGGGCAGGGGCGGCTATTCGCCCGCAGTGGCGTGTGGTATCTCCGCACGAGGGCGAATGGGCGGGAGTCGGCAAGATCGCTCGGCGCACGGTCGAGGGCCGAGGCGGAGCGCATGGTCGCCGACGAAATGCAGATTGCCGCGCTGCGCTCGAAGGTCGCGAGGCTCGAGTCCCTGAAGGCCATGATAGGCGGCGTGAAGGGCGAGATCGGCGACAGGATGCGGGGCGTGAGGGCAATCCCGCTCGGCGGACTCGCGGAGGCGTTCCTGCATTCCCCCCGACGCCCCGACTGCGGGGACGGGACGCTCGCGATGTACCGCGTGGCGGCGGACAGGCTCGCGGCGTTCCTCGGGCGGGAGCGGGACTCGCGGACGGTCGGCCCCGCCGATGCGGAGGCGTATGCGCGGCACCTTGGCGAAGGTCTCTCGGCGAACACGTACAACAAGCACGTCAATGCGCTGTCCGCCGTGTGGCGCGTCCTTGCGCCGTCCATGGGGCTGGATGCGGACGCGAACCCGTGGGCGGGGATCGCGCGCAGGAAGCTCAGGCCGCACGTGCGCCGGGCGCTGACGGCGGCGGAGGTGGACCGGCTCATGGGCGCGGCGGACGGGGAGCTGCGGACGCTCATCGCGATAGGGGCGTACACGGGGCTGCGGCTCGGCGACGCATGCCGCCTCAGATGGGAGGACGTGCAGGGCGGGACCGTGAGGGTCTCGACGTCCAAGACGGGGGCGAGGGTCGCGATACCGGTGCATCCGAGGCTCGCGGAGGCGCTTGGGGACCGCAGGGGCGGGAAGGGCCACGTGATGCCCGGACTGGCCGAACGGCACGGGCGCGACCCGTCGGGGGTCTCGAAGTCCGTCATGCGCGCGTTCCGGGCCGCGGGGATCGTCGGCGAGTCCGTGAGGGAGGGGCGCAAGGCGACGACGGACTGCTCGTTCCACTCGCTCAGGCACACGTTCGTGACGCGGGCGATAGAGGCGGGGGTGCCGCAGGCGATGGTCCAGGCCCTCGTGGGGCATTCGTCCGCCGCGATGACGGAGCGGTACACGCACGTAGGCGACGCGGCGATGCTCGATGCGTTCAGGAGGATGTGACGGGCGGCTGTGGCTCGGCTGTATCCTCTTGCGCCTCCGCGAGGATGTCGCCGAGTGTCTTGCCGCCGGATTTCCACACGGCCAATCCGTTCAGAGATCCGCCGTATGCGACCGATGCGGCGGCCGATGCGGACGGAAATGCCACGTCTCGCCCGAATTCGCCATTGGAGATCGCTCCCTCCGATTCGAGTTCAAGACGCCTCTGGTGGTAGCCCGGATTGTGCTTCGCGAACGATTCCTTCATGGGCGCGGTCTTCGAACCCATGAGGACGAGGAAGGAGCCGTCCTCGCGGATGCGGCCAAGCGCGGAGGCCCCGCCCGCGCAGAGCGAGAGCGAGACCGAAGACAGCATACCGGCGCTCGCGGTGGTCTCCTCCAGCTCCTGCGAGTGGTCCGCGAACGTGGAGCCCGGAATCACGGTGGAGAGCATTCGGAGCATCTCTGCGGCGGAATCTGGGGAAATGCGGAAAAACTCGCGCTTCGGGTTCAGGCGGGCATCGGGCGCGATCGCGTCCATGATGCCGTGTGCGGCGGCCTCGGCGAGAGGGGCATCGGGACAGCGCAGAAACGCCCGCTCCTCAAACGGATATGGCAGGGACGTGCAGTTCAGGTCCTTGATCCGCTCCTTGACGGACGGCTTCTGGGTGAAGCCGATCTTCACCCAGTCCGGAGGGAACGATCGGTTCGTCACGACGTAGACGTATCCTTCTGAATCCATGACGCGGATTGTACCACAAAGGCGTGCGCGGGAAAACGAGGAAAAATAATTTTACTTTTTTTTCTAAAACCGTTGCGGTGATAATCACCACGTGGTATAATGGGCGGCGATTAAGGGATGGTGAACTAAGATGCCAAATCAACGAAAAAAAGGAAAAGCGTTTATTGGCGGCTACATACCAAAAAGCCTTGTAGCCGAATTTAAGGCTGCCGCAGAAGGGCAAGGGCTGTCTGTGAAGGATTTGCTCG
>CAVEVC010000216.1:2363-3179 GCA_963618935.1 Clostridiales bacterium CCNA10
TACCGGAGAAGATTGAATCGATCATAAGGTTTTTTTTGGCGAAAGGTGATAATCACCTTTTGAGAACCGTCGCCTAAAAAGAAGCGTTTTTATGCAAAGAGGTGATTATCACCGTGGATGGGAGGGACAAGCATGAAGGCAGATGAAATCAAGATAGTGGCGCCGGTGCCTAAAGAGACGGCGGAGATCCTGCGTCGGGAGGCGCAGGGCAACGGGCGCGTCCTCGGACGCGAGGCGGCGCGGATACTCATCCGCGCGGCGGAGTGCGCCGAACGTCGGAGGGCGGCGAAATGAGGCAGTCGACGAAGGACGCGATCATCGCGCTCGTCTGCGTGGACGATACGGCGACCAAGGCCGAGAAGGACGCGGTGCAGCGCGCGCTGACGCTCGGCGTGGCGACCATGGAGACCGTGACGCAGGTCGAGGCCGCGAGGCGGCTAGGGGTGACGTCCCGCACGGTGCGCAACCTCGTCCACCGCAACAAGCTGCGCTGCGCCGGCGGCGGCACGACGGGCCGCATAACGGTGCAGAGCATCATGGATTTCGCGAGGTAGAGAAGCCTCGCGGGCAAGGAAAGGAAACACCAGATGGGTAAGAAGATGAGACAGGATGCCGCCGTGGCGGCACAGGCCGTGCCGAGGACGGTGCGCCTCGACGAAATCCGCGCGGCGGACTGGAACGTACACGGCGACCCGAAGGAGGACGCGGAGCTCGCGGGACTTGCGCAGTCGATGCGCGAGACGGGGCTCGTCCAGCGGATCGCGGTGCGGCGGCTCGCGGACGGCGGGTACGAGGTCATTGACGGCCACCGTCGGC
>CAVEVC010000217.1:0-3088 GCA_963618935.1 Clostridiales bacterium CCNA10
AGCGTCCGCTGACATACGCGACGGTGTGCAGCGGGATCGAGTGCATGAGCGCGGCGGTGGGTCCGCTCGGCGGCTGGGAACCGGTGTTCTTCAGCGAGATCGAGCCGTTCCCCTGCTCGCTCCTGAAGCACCGCTACCCGACCGTCCCCAACCTCGGGGACATGACGAAGATAACCGCCGAGAGGATCGGCGAGGAGGCATGGCGCATAACCAACGGCGACAGGACAATCGACCTCGACCATCGACTGGATGTTCTCGCCGGCGGCACGCCGTGCTTCGTCGCCGGGACGATGGTGCTGACCGAGACGGGCTACCGTCCCATCGAGACGCTCAAGGTCGGCGACAAGGTGGTGACCCACAGGCACAGGCTGCGCCCGATTGCGCGCGTCGGCTCGAAGACGGCGGACGGAATCGTCGATGCGAGGTTCGCGACGAGAGGCGTCCTCCGCTGCACGGACTACCATCCGTTCCCGATGTCGGAAAGGCACGTGAACCACCGGAACCGCCTTGCTCTCCGCGCTCCCGAAAAGACGCGGATAAAGGACGGCGCCGGCAAGTACGCATACGTCATCGACAGGCGCGAGGTCGAAAGGCCCTGCACGCCGCCGTTCCCCACGGTGTACACGGCAAGCGCGGAACAGATTGCGGAACTCGTCGGATGGTATCTTGGCGACGGCTACGTCAGGCGTTGGAGGGGCAAGGCGAAGAAGGCCGTCGTGCTGTGCCTGAACGACGCGAAGCTGGACAAGTTCGAGACGAGGTTCGGGAACGTCGTCAACTACACGGCGACTCGCGGACGCACGGCCCACAAGGTTCAGATTTGCTGCACCGCCCTCGCGGACTTCCTGTCGGAGCATTTCGGCGAACAGGCGCACGGCAAGCGCATTCCGCTGTGGTGCTACACGATGGGCGACGGCCTTGTGACGGCGCTTCTCGACGGCTACTGTTCGACCGATGGGAGCGAACTGCCCGGCGGGCGGCGCTTCACGACGGTTTCCCCCGCGCTGGCGTTCGGCATCGCCGACCTGCTCCGGCGCGCGAATGTCGCGCGCATTCCCGTCAAGCCGACTTGCGTCATCGAGGGGCGGGTCTGCAGCCAGCGGACGCAGTATTGCGTAAGCGCGCCGGACAGGCCGCGACTGACGCATGAAACGCCGCACGGAACGGCGGTGAAATGCAGGACAGTGACCCGCCTGGAGAAATCCGAGCGGGTTTTCAACATCGAAGTGGAGGAGGATCATACCTATGTCGCGAATGGAATCATCACGAAGAACTGCCAGGACGTGTCGGTCGCGGGGAAGCGGGCAGGGATGGCTGAAGGGTCTGGAACCAGAAGCAGCCTTGCCTTCCACTTTGCAAGACTTTGCCGAGAGCTACGGCCTCGATGGGTGCTGTGGGAGAACGTTCCGGGCGTTCTCACCTCAAACGGGGGACGCGACTTCGCGCTCTTCCTCGACAAGATTAGGCAATGCGGGTATTCTCTCGCCTACCGGGTTCTGGACGCTCAATACGTGCGAGTGGACGGGCTGCCCCGCGCGGTCCCGCAGAGAAGACGGCGTGTGTGGGCTGTCGGACATCTTGGAGACGGCTGGCTCGCACCTGCGCAAATACTGTTTGAGCCTCAAGGCGTGCGAGGGGATACTCCGCCGCGCCGCGTCGCGGGGCAAGGAGCTGCCCGCGAGGCTGGACGCCGCCCTGAGGGCGCAGATCGGGCGGCTCCGACGAACTCAAACGGCGGCGACGTGATGCCCGCGATCACCTCGACCGACCTCGTCAAGCGCATGACGGGCGAGGCCGACCGTGGCGGCGGCTACGTCCTCTCGCCGTCGGGGTTCGACCCCTACGAGCCGGGGGGCGTGAAGTCCGCGACGGCGGAGGTGAGCGGGTCCCTCGTGAACGGCTCGTCGCCCGGCTTCCACAACGCCGTCTGCTTCGAGAACCACCAGGCGGGCGCGCACAGGCACGCGCTCGCCGAGGTCGCGCCCACGATGGGCGCGTCCAGGAACGCGCAGGCCGCGAACAACAACCCGCTCGTCGTCGCGCCCGGCGCGGAGGTGTTCGGCAAGGTCGGACACGCCGTGAACAGGGACGGCGACAACGAGCGCTACGCGAGGATCGACGTCGCCGAGACGCGCAACACCTTCGCGAACGGCGAGGTCCGGGCGCAGGAGGTCGTCGTGCAGCCCGGCGGCGAGGTCGTCGCGATCGACATGGACAAGAACAAGCCCGCGAACGCCGACCGTCCGCTCCGCAAGGGCGGCGCGGGCTTCGGCGTCTCGGAGAAAGGGGCCTCCTACACGCTCACCGCCCGCGACCAGCACGCGGTCGCCTACGCCATCGACTCGATGGGGTCGAACGCGATGAGGTCGGCGAACCCGCACTCCGGCTGCCGCGAGGTCGAGTGCGCCCCGACGCTCACGACCGTCGACTCCGCGCCGGTGAAGCACCAGGGCGGCACGGCGGTGGTCGCGTTCCTGCCGGGGAACTCGGCGAACGCGCAGGGGCTGGGCGCGGAGGAGGAGGTCGCGCCCACGCTCGTGAAGACGCAGGGCGAATCGGGCAACAAGGTCGCGGTCGCCGCCGAGTGCGTCGGCGTCTTCGACATGGCGGCGGGGAAGTCGGGGGGACGGGCGGACACCTCCGGCGCCTCGCCGACGCTCCTCGCCCTGCACGGCTCGGACCCCCACGCCGTCGCCATCGGACTCGACCGCGCGTCCTTCAGCCAGGGGCGGAACGCGAAGTTCGGCTTCCAGGTCGCGGAGGAGTGCGCGCCCACGGTGGTCGCGAAGGGTCCGGGCGCGGTGTCGTTCGAGCCGGGGCTCGCGCGGCGCGAGGGCGCGGACAACCGCTTCGGCGACGAGGTGACGTCCACGCTCCGGGCGAAGATGGGCGACAACCTGCCCGCCGTCGCGGTGGACTACATCGTGAGGCGGCTGACGCCGCTCGAGTGCGAGCGCCTGCAGGGCCTCCCCGACGGCTACACCAAGGTGCCGCACCGGGGCAAGGGCGCGGAGGAGTGTCCCGACACGCCCCGGTACAAGGCCCTGGGGAACGCCTGGGCGGTCAACTGCGCCCGCTGGATCTGCCA
>CAVEVC010000218.1:0-1485 GCA_963618935.1 Clostridiales bacterium CCNA10
GCCGTGACGAGGCCGTCCGTCGCGGCCCGCGCCAGCGCGTCCGCCCTGTTGGAGACAGCGCCCCAGATCGCGTCGGCGTTCGCGGGGTCGCCCAGTATGGCCCGCGCGTCGATGTACGGCGCGGCCTTCCGGGCGATGTCGGCGTACGCGCTCCAGTTCGTCGGCATGCCCTCCGCCGCCGGGTTGGCCCGCACCGTCAGGGTGCCGCGCGCCCATTCCTCCACGCGCCCCGCCCCGTTCGTCGCAAGGACCTGCACCGCGTACCTCCCGTTCGTCGGCACGCTGTCGCGGCCGACGTCGAAGACCATCTCGCTGTACCCGCTCGCGGTCCCCGGGACGGCGCACCCCAGCGCGCCGTCCCCGATGAAGAGCGTGCCGCCCCAGCCATCCGTCGGGAAGTCCTCGCCGTTGCGCGTCAGGGACAGGCGCACCGCGTTGTCCGCAAGGCCGGTCCACGTCCACGCGACCGCCGCCGCGCGCTTCGCAAGGTCTGCGGCCACGTATTCGACCCTGCCGAAGCCGGCGGCGAGGGCGCAGGCCGCCAGCGCGAACGCGGAGGCGGCGAATATGGCTTTATGTAGTTTCTTCATGTGTCTGCCTTTCCCATGCCAGCCGGAACGTCAAGCGGCCCGGAGGGGCGTTTCTCCCGCCCATGGCCGCGCATTTGGCCCGTCGCGCCGCCTAGGCGTAGCGCTGCGCGTCCTCGGCGATCCGCGCGCGCACGAAGGCGTCCAGCCACTCCTCGCCGACGCGCAGCGCGCCGTTGTGCATCTGCACCGAGACGCCGTCCACGCCGGAGGCGTCCCGGCGGCTCACGTAGCGCGCGCCGAGCTCCCCGGCGGCGAGCTCCACGACCCTGCGCACGTCCACGTCGAGCGACGGGGCGCGCCCGCCGTCCGGCGCCGGGCTGTTCGTCACGCGCACCGTCCCCGTCTCGCTCGTGAGCGAGAGGATCCAGCGCGCCACGCTGTTCGCCCACGCGCGCGGGAAGAAGAGGATCCGCCGCCGCCCCTGGAACACGTGCACCATCCCTCACCACCCCGTGTACCCGTAGGCGACCTCCGTCACCGAGACCGTCCACCCGTTCTCGGCGTCCACGTACCGCGCGCTCGCCGTCTTCTGCGTGCCGCTCTTCACCTCGCGGTAGACGGTCACGCCGCCGGAGGCCTTCGAGACGCGCTTGTAGGAGGCGTCCGCCGTGTTGTCCGCCACCTTCTGCGCGGCCTCCGCCTGCGTGAGGAAGGAGTATTCCGTCACCGTCGTCGCCTCCGTCTGGTAGAGGACGTAGCCCGCGTACGAGAAGACGAAGGTGCGCGAGGAGGACTTCGAGACCACCTGCCCGCTGCCGGACATGATGTCCGGCAGTCCGGGCGTGAACACGCTCCGCGCGTCCTCCGTGTACGGGACGCCGTACACGGTCTCCGTGAGCGCGACCGTCCATCCGTCCGCCTCGTTCGCGCGCCGCGCCTCCGCCGCCACCGCGCG
>CAVEVC010000218.1:1733-3001 GCA_963618935.1 Clostridiales bacterium CCNA10
CGCGCGTCTCCGCGGCGACCTCCTGGACGAGGGAGAATCCGTTCCGCGAATAGAGGTGCGCCACGGTGGGCGTGCGCCCCGTGCGGACGACTGCGCCGAGCCCGTCGAGCCAGGCGAGGACGGCGGACGGCTCCGCGTCCGCCCCCTCCGCCGCGCCGCACGCGGCGTTTGCCTCCGCAAGCGTGATCCACGCCATCACTCGCCCCCTTCCTGGAACGCCTTTTCTATCGCCTCCAGCGAGGCGGCGGCGCGCGCCGTGTTCGCCGCCCTCGTCCTCGCCGTCGGGCGATTCCGCCGCCGCCGTGTCTCGCGCCCCGGCGCGGAAGACGACGTCGAACGCCACGGTCGCCGTGAAGGCCGGTATCTTCCTGCCGGCCGTGGCCGTCTCGATGTCGGCGGAGGCCACGCCGGATATGGCCGCGGCCTCCGGCGCGACGCGGAACTGCACGACGTTCGTGTCGGAGCGCAGGAAGCTCTCCGTCCCGCCGTGCCTCTGGACGGGAAGGGCGGCGACGATGCGCATGAGCCACGCCTGCAGCGTCCGGCGGTTCCGGTTGTAGAGGTCGGCCTGCCCCCTGAAGTGGAAGCGCCCGGCCCTGTAGGCCATCTGGTCGCCCGTCCGCAGCGCGCCGATGTCGAACACGATGCAGTCCGTGCGCCCGTCGTTCGCGCCGATGAAGGCCGAGACCCCGGCGCGCAGGTCCAGGATCCGGCACAGCGCCTCGAAGCAGGCGTCCTCCGCCTCGCCGAGCGAGGCCTCGAATGTCGATGGGTCTGTCATAGGCTCTTCAGCTCCCTCTGGAACTCCTGTTCGTAGACCTTCTTGTACCTTTCCGCGTTGTCGTCCACGGCCCGCGCGATGAACTTCTCGTCCGCGCGCCGCCCCTTCGCGACCGTTCCGGCCCCGCGCCTGGACCAGCTGACGCCCTTTTCGTCGTGGATGCGGCGGGCGTACGCCCCTGCGTAGGAGTTCTTCGCGACAAACACGGAGACGTCGCCGTTCGGCAGCGTCGCGCACTCGATCGACTTCTCCAGGCCGCCCGGGAAAAACCGCCGCCGAGAAGTTGTCCGCTTCCGCTTCAGCGTCTTTGAGCGCTGCGCCTTCGTCGGTGAGCGCGGCGCGTTCGCCTTCGCCTCGCGGACGCAGTGCGGGCCGATGCGCGCCCCGGCCCGCGCCCGCGCGGCGGCAAGCCGCTCCGGGAAGCGGGACAGGGCCCGCGCCAGTTCCTCTATTCCGTTGATCTCCACGGAATCAGCCGGAAGGTCAA
>CAVEVC010000219.1:0-2896 GCA_963618935.1 Clostridiales bacterium CCNA10
GGAGCGGCGGGACGGCGCGGCGGAGGGGGAGCGCGCGGCGGAGGGGGGACGCGCGGCGGGGGGAGCGGATGGAGCAGTTCTTCTCGTTTTGACCATGCGGGAATGATAGCAGAAGGCGGGATTGGACGCAATGAGATTATGGGGCGGAAAAATAAAATAGGTAGATTTGGTTTCGTGCCGTACATGACGGCGGCAAATCAAAAGGCCCGGCGTACACGGCCTCAAGGACGCCCCTGTCGCCCCATGCAGCCGCCGGCTTCCGGTGCGCCTCTTCGTCGTGCGTGACGCATTCGGCAATAAGTGATAAACTAAAACCATGCAAATCACAGAAGTCTTGGCGCGCAATGCACGGGAATGGCCGGACGACGTCGCGCTGGTGGAGATCAATCCGCAGGAGCTGGAGAACCGCCACACGACGTGGCGGGAATACGCACTGATCGAGTCGAGCCCGATCGAGGCGTTCCGCAGCGAAATCACCTGGGCCGAGTTCGAGGAGAAGGCGAACCGCTTCGCGAACCTCCTGCTGAGCCGCGGCTACAAGAAGGGCGACAAGGTCGCCATCCTCTTGATGAACTGCCTGGAATGGCTGCCGATCTACTTCGGCGCGCTGCGGGCGGGCTGCCTCGCCGTGCCGCTCAACTTCCGCTACACGGCGGACGAGATCAAGTACTGCCTCGAGCTCGCCGACGCGGACGCGCTCGTGTTCGGCCCGGAGTTCACCGGCCGCGTCGAGCAGATCGTCGACCGCGTGCCGCGCGTGCGGACCCGCTTCTACGTGGGCGACGACTGCCCCTCCTTCGCGGAGCCGTACCGCGGCCTCGCCTGCTACTGCTCCTCCCGCACGCCCGCCATCCCCCTCGCGGACGACGACGACGCGGCCATCTACTTCAGCTCCGGCACGACGGGCTTCCCCAAGGCCATCGTGCTGCAGCACCACTGCCTCATGCACGCCTGCCGCGTGGAGCAGAACCACCACGGCCAGACGAAGGACGACTGCTTCCTCTGCATCCCGCCCCTCTACCACACCGGCGCGAAGATGCACTGGTTCGGCAGCTTCCTCGTGGGCGGCCGCGCCGTCCTCCTCAAGGGCGTGAAGCCCGAGTGGATCATCCGCTGCGTGAGCGAGGAGAAGTGCACGATCGTGTGGCTGCTCGTGCCGTGGGCGCAGGACATCCTCGACGCCATCGACCGCGGCGAGGTGAAGCCGGAGGACTACCGCCTCGCCCAGTGGCGGCTCATGCACATCGGCGCGCAGCCGGTGCCGCCCGCGCTCATCCGGCGCTGGAAGAAGGCCTTTCCGCACCACGCCTACGACACGAACTACGGCCTCTCCGAATCGACAGGCCCGGGCGCCGTCCACCTCGGCGTCGAGAACATCGACCACGTGGGCGCCATCGGCGTCGCGGGCTACGGCTGGCAGACGAAGATCGTCCGCCCCGACGGCGGCGAGGTCGCGCCCGGCGAGGTCGGCGAGCTCGCGCTCAAGGGCCCCGGCGTGATGAAGCGCTACTACAAGAACCCGGCGGCGACGGCGGAGATCCTCTCGGACGACGGCTGGCTCCGGACGGGCGACATGGCCGAGGTGCGCGACGGATTCATCTACCTCGTGGACCGCGCGAAGGACGTCATCATCACGGGCGGCGAGAACCTCTACCCCGTGCAGATCGAGGACTTCCTGCGGGCGCATCCGGCGGTCAAGGACGTCGCCGTCATCGGCCTCGCGGACGCGCGCCTCGGCGAGATCGCGGCGGCGATCGTCGAGGTCAAGGAAGGGATGTCGCTCACGGAGGACGAGGTGAACCGCTTCTGCCTCGACCTGCCGCGCTACAAGCGCCCGCGCAGGATCATCTTCGCGCCCGTGCCGCGCAACCCCACCGGCAAGATCGAGAAGCCGAAGCTGCGCCAGATGTACGGCGCGGCCGCCCTCGTCGCCCAGCAGAACGGCCTGTGAACGCGTCCGAACGATATCCGCCCTTCGCGTGCGACTATGCGCGCGCGCTCGCCGCGCGCTGCCCGGCGTTCGCGAAGCAGGCGGAGCCCGACCCGCGCGAGCTCGAGGACGACGGCTACGACGCGGACCCCTTCGGCGAGGAGGGCCGCGCGGCGGGCTGCCACGGCCTGAAGCAGCGCTTCCCCGACCGCGTGCTCGTGATGGCGAGCGACAGCTGCTTCATGAACTGCCGCCACTGCACGCGCAAGGGACTCCTTCCCCGCGCCGAGATCGTGCGCACGGACGAGGAGCTGCAGACGTGCCTCGCCTACGTGCAGGACCACCCGCTCGTGCGCGACGTGCTCATCTCGGGCGGCGACCCGCTCGTCCTCCCCGACGACGAGGTGATGCGCTTCGTGCGCGCGTTCGCCGGCCTCGCGCAGGTCGACGTCGTGCGCCTCTGCACGCGCGCGCCGTGCGTGAACCCGGGCCGGGTCACGCGCGAGCTCGCCGCGATGCTCGGGCGCAGCGGCAAGGTGTGGGTGAACACGCAGTTCAACTGCGCGGGCGAGGTGACGCCGGAGGCGGCGGAGGCGTGCGGCAACCTCGTGCGCGCGGGCATCCCCGTCTCGTGCCAGACCGTGCTGCTCGCCGGGGTGAACGACTCGGCGGAGGAGATGCTCGCCCTCTTCCGCGCGCTCCAGCGCGCGCGCGTGCGCCCCTACTACGTCTTCCAGTGCGACCCCGTGGCGGGCATCGCGCACTTCCGCGTGCCGCTCGAGCGGGCGAGGCAGATCGAGCGGGCATGCGCCGCGCGCATCGGCGGCCTGGGCCTCCCGCGCTTCGTCGCGGACCTCCCCGGCGCGGACCGCAAGACGCCGCTTTCCGAACTCTAAGGTGAATCGAATCCCAGGAGAACGAAACATGAAACTGACGCTCAACCGCGAATACGCCGTCCGCCACCTC
>CAVEVC010000220.1:0-2793 GCA_963618935.1 Clostridiales bacterium CCNA10
CGGATCGTCCTCGTCTTCCACGGCGGCGACGTCGTGCTCTGCGAGGAAATCTGACCGCGCGTCCCTCCCATCTTGGCTGTCACACGTGACACAGGAGTGTGCCATTTTGCGCCGCCTGTGCCACATGTGCAGGGAAATCTCCAAAAGATCGCCTGTTTGACGTGGAAATTTGACATGGACGCCATTGGCATGGTTCTTGCTAGTTAAATTGCGTTGTCTGCAAGGCGGACGGCGAAAGACAATTTAAAGGCAATTTAAAGGAAAGCGAGACAGACGATGGCAAAAGTTCTTGGCATTGACCTGGGCACGACGAACAGCTGCATGGCCGTGATGGAAGGCGGCCAGGCAACCGTGATCCCGAACAAGGAGGGCGCGCGCACGACGCCCTCGATCGTGGCGTTCACGAAGACCGGCGAAACGCTCGTCGGCCAGGCGGCGAAGCGCCAGGCCGTCACGAACCCGAAGTCGACGATCTACTCGATCAAGCGCTTCATGGGCCGCCGCTACGACGAGATGGCGGACGAGATCAAGATGGTCCCCTACGAGGTGGTGCGCGCGGCGAACGGCGACGCCGCCGTGAAGGTGGGCGACCGCCAGTACAGCCCGCAGGAGATTTCGGCGATGATCCTCCGCAAGCTCAAGGAGGACGCGGAGGCGTTTCTCGGCGAGAAGATCACGGAGGCGGTCATCACCGTGCCGGCCTACTTCAACGACTCGCAGCGCCAGGCGACGAAGGACGCCGGCCGCATCGCGGGCCTTGACGTGAAGCGCATCGTGAACGAGCCGACGGCGGCCTCGCTCGCCTACGGCCTCGACAAGAAGACGAACGAGAAGATCGCGGTCTACGACTTCGGCGGCGGCACGTTCGACATCTCGATCCTCGACATCGGCGACGGCGTCTTCGAGGTGAAGGCCACGAACGGCGACACGCACCTCGGCGGCGACGACCTCGACCAGGCGGTGATGAACTGGCTGGCGGACGACTTCAGGGCGCAGAACGGCGTGGACCTGCTGCAGGACACGATGGCGAAGCAGCGCCTGAAGGAGGAGGCCGAGAAGGCGAAGTGCGCGCTCTCGACGGCGACGACCTACGACATCAACCTGCCGTTCATCACGATGAACCAGTCCGGCCCCCTCCACCTCACCGCGACGCTGACGAAGGCGAAGCTGGAGCAGCTGACGGACGGCCTCGTGGAGCGCACGACGGCGCCCTGCCAGAACTGCCTGCGCGACGCCGGCCTCACGAGCGTGGACGAGGTGGTGCTCGTGGGCGGCCAGACGCGCATGCCGCGCCTCCAGGAGAAGGCGAAGCAGCTCTTCGGCAAGGAGCCCCACAAGGGCGTCAACCCGGACGAGGTCGTCGCGATGGGCGCGGCCATCCAGGGCGGCATCCTCAAGGGCGACGTGAAGGACGTGCTGCTCCTCGACGTGACCCCCCTCACGCTCGGCATCGAGACGCTCGGCGGCGTGCTGACCCCCCTCATCGAGCGCAACACGACGATCCCGGCGAAGAAGAGCCAGGTCTTCTCCACGGCGGCGGACAACCAGCCGGCGGTGACGATCAGCGTATTCCAGGGCGACCGCAAGATGGCGCGCGACAACAAGTCGCTCGGCAACTTCAACCTGGACGGCATCCCGCCGGCCCCGCGCGGCGTGCCGCAGATCGAGGTCACGTTCGACATCGACGCGAACGGCATCCTCAACGTGAGCGCGAAGGACCTCGGAACCGGCAAGGAGCAGAAGATCACGATCACCGCCGCGAGCGGCCTCTCGAAGGACGAGATCGAGCGGATGCGCAAGGACGCCGAGCTCCACGCCGCCGAGGACGCGAAGCGCCACGACGACGTCGAGGCCCGCAACAAGGCCGAGTCCCTCGCCTTCCAGGTCGAGAAGACCCTGAAGGAGAACGGCGACAAGGTGCCGGCCGACAAGAAGGCCCCCGTCGAGGCCGCGCTCAAGGACCTGCAGGAGGCGCTGAAGGGCAGCGACGTCGCCGCCATCAAGGCGAAGGAGGAGGCCCTGATGAAGGCGATGGAGCCCATCGCGCAGGCGATGTACGCCCAGCAGGGCGCCGCCGGCGCGCAGGGCGCGGGCCCGCAGGGCGGCTTCGACCCCGGCGCGGGCGCGCCGCCTCCGCCGCACGAAGAGCCGAAGAAGGGCGGCGACGACGCCGTCGACGCCGACTACACGATGAAGTAAGCCTCTTGGCCCGCCGCCCCCGCCGTCCTGGAACCCCAGGGCGGCGCGGCGGAGGGGACATCTCAACACACACAAGACCCGAAAAGGAAAACAACGATGAACATCAGACCACTCGGTGACCGCGTTCTCGTCGAACCGGCCGAAGAAAAAGAGCAGATGGTTGGCGGCATTTACATCCCGGACGCCGCGAAGGAGAAGCCGATCAAGGGCAAGGTGCTCGCGCTCGGCAAGAAGTACGACAAGGAGCACAAGGAGCTCGCCTTCGACGTCAAGGTCGGCGACGAGGTGCTGCTGCCGAAGTACGGCGGAACGGAAGTGAAGCTCGGCGACAGGAAGCTGCAGCTCGTCCGCGAAGAGGACCTGCTCGGCGTGTTCGTGAAGTAAATATGCAACGGACGGGGAAACCCGTTTCCCCGAACCCCTTCATAAGGAAAGGTTAATCCCACCATGGCAAAGCAAATCAAGTTCGACGCGGATGCGCGCCAGAAGATTCTCGCGGGCGTTGAGAAGCTCAGCGCCGCGGTCACGAGCACGCTCGGCCCGTCCGGCCGCAACGTCATCCTCGACAAGAAGTTCGGCTCGCCGCAGATCACC
>CAVEVC010000221.1:0-2618 GCA_963618935.1 Clostridiales bacterium CCNA10
GCCTTGAGTGGCGGCGATTCGCGTCTGTCGGAGGCGTGGCAGAGGAGGATTGCCGCAGCGGCTACGAACCGTTTCCGCGCCGTTTCTTATCGAGCGGCGGCACTGCGCGAACAAGTCAAAGTCGCGGGGCCTGTCGTGTGCGACCCGACGCTTCTTCTCGCACGTGACGCCTACCGCAGGCTTGAGTTCAGGAAGCGCATCGTCAAGGGGCCTTACGTTTTCGCCTATGTCGTGAGCGATGCGGATCAGGTCGTCCCCAAGGCGATGGAAATCGCCCGCGTGGTGGGACTTCGCCTGTTTGTCGCCGATGTTTATCGGGACAAGCCGACGAGTGGGCTTCAGAATGACGACAACACCTTGCCGCCGGACAAGTTCTTGGCTCATATGCGCGATGCCGAGTATGTCATCGTTTCGTCTTTCCACGGCTGCGTTTTCTCACTTTTGTATCACAAGAAGTTCGTCTGCCTTTACGGAGAGAAAGGTCAATCTCCCAACGGACGGCAACCGTCCCTGCTTTCCAAGGCGGGTGTTGCGGATCGCCGCTTTTCCTGTGAGGCAGACACGGATGAAATCGTTCGGAAACTGCAAACGGCGTATTCGGTTAGTCCAGAGTTGGACGGGCATATTTCAGATAGTAAGGCGTGGCTGGCTTCCACAATCGAGAAAGAGACGGCATGAGGAGGCTCGGATAGTCTGCGTCGCGTCCGAAAGTAAACGCAAGTTCTGGAAGTAAACGCAAGGATTTGCCGGTTTGGGCGGGTGCGTGATTGGCTCACGCGGAGTCGCGGAGGCGCGGGGAATCCCGAAACCGCCGGAAATGGCGCTGATCGCGTGTCTTCCCGCGCCGCCTGTCCTGAATTTTGTGCAATGCTCCCGCCGCCCGCCCCGCAGTCGCTCTTTCGGAGGTTCCGTGCGGCGTGGGCTCGGCCCGGCTCCCGCGAGGGGGCCTTCCCTACTTCCCGAAGCCCGTCGCCTTCGTGTCGGCCACCCCGTTCTTCCTGAGGACCGCCCTGTCCGCCTCGCGCTGGTACCTCTGCCCCAGGAGGAACGGGTGCAGCGTCACCTGCGCGGCGGGGACCCTCCTGACGCCGAGTGCGTCAAGGAACCTCCTGCCGTCCTCCCCGTATTCCTCGACGAAGAGGTCGTAGGGGGCTTTCCCGCCCTTCGCCATGCGCGGGTAGCTGTTGAGGTGCGAGAACGTGAGGTTCACGCCCTCCTGCGTGAGCATGTCGAAGGAGGACCCCTTCTGCAGGATGCGCCGGAGCTCGAGGTGGAAGCGCTCGATGTGGGGCTTCTGCGACGGGCAGTAGGGGTCCGCGAACCAGACCCTGACCCCGCGCGAGACGAGCTTCGTCGGGTTGTGCTCGGGATCCGGGCGGTACTGCTCGATCATCTCCGGGTCCGAGAACTCCGGCCCGTTGTCGGTCAGTATCGCCGCGAAGAGCCTGCGGAAGAGCGCGGGGCCCGCGACCCTCCAGAGCATGTTGAAGATGCGCGTGCAGGTCTGCGAGGTCTTCTGCTCCCTGAGGAACCCGAGCGCGAGCCCGCTCTTCGGGAAGATCATCGTGAAGAGGACCTTCCCGCTGACCGACCCGACGACGGTGTCGAGCTCGCAGGGGACGACGCCGTCGTTCTGCCTGAGCCACTCCCACATCTCGCGGACGGTCCTGCCGACCCGGCACAGCGCGTTCGTCTTCGTCTCGGGCCTCTTGTGCGGCTTGCGGCGCGTCCCGGCGAAGGGCAGGTCGTGCCGCTTCGCGGAGAAGAGCCCGTCCCCGATCCACCCGTACACCGTGCTGCGCCCGTAGGGGCCGAAGAGCTCCGGGTGGCTCGCCATGACCGCGTCCACCGACTGGCCCTTCCGGACCGAGGGGGAGAGGACCTCGTCCATCCTCCCCACGGTCTCCCCGTCCGGACGGACGCCGGTGCGGCTGTTGACGAGCGTGCCCGCGTAGTTCGCCTGCGCGGCGGACGCGATGTAGTAGCGCTTCCCGAGCGGGCAGTTGCGCTCGCGCCCGCAGCCGTTGCAGACGTACGGCGCGCGGTTGAGGCGTTCGCAGACCGCCTCGCGGAAGTCCGGGCAGGTCTCGAAGCATTTCGCCTGGTTTCTGCGCAGGCCCCTGCCAGTCGCCCCGTATGCCTCGCGCCGGCACCCGTCGAAGAGTGCGCAGAGCCTGTTCGAGCATCCGTAGCGCTTCGCGCTGTCCGTACGGCGTCCGAGCAGTTCGCGGGAGACGGTCGATTCCGACCTCCCCAGCGCCCTTGCGACATCCGCCACCTTCTCCCCGCAGCCGAGCATGAACTCGATGCGGCCTCTTTCCTCCAGTCCCATGTGCTTCATGGTTGTTGCTCCTTGTCGTGTTTCCCCTCGCAATCCGCACGACACCGTGTCGGGCGGACGGTCGGGACAGGGGAAATGATACACGATGTCCGCCTTGTCCGAAAGTAAACGGGGGTTCCCCTCCCGGGAGGGGAGGGGAGGATTTCGCCATCCCATCGACATCAGCCAGTCTTTATGGGGACTAAACGCAAGTGAAACTTGCATTCACTTTTGGAAGCCACGGAAGTAATTTTGGGGAATAATGTCATTCACACATTCACACAACACGGGCGGATTT
>CAVEVC010000222.1:0-2562 GCA_963618935.1 Clostridiales bacterium CCNA10
TTAATCAGCGGGTCGCAGGTTCGACCCCTGCATCATCCACGAAAGGGGCGTTTTCTTATTGAAAACGCCCCTTTTCCTTTGGAAGCCCCGGAAACAAAGGCCTCGCGGCGTTTCGGGACTTGCTACAATCCGGTCAATTCGTCCAATATGCTTGGTGGGGTTGCCTACACTTTCCTAGAGTGTATATTTATTTCGTGGACTTTGAGTGTGATTTTTGTGTGACCATGAAAACGGAGGAACGATGAAAAGGTACTCGATATCGCAGAGATACAGGAGCCGCGGGATAGCGACCTGGTACGGGAGGATCTCGGATGGCGGGATAGTGAAATACGTTTCGCTCGGGGTGACCCGTCGGGCGGACGCGCTGGAATGGCTGAACGCCCGCAACGCGGAGAAGTTCCTGCCGGATGCGCTTTTCGCGGAAAGGCAGGACCGCGCCTTTGCCGCATCCGTCCGGGCGTTCCTGGAAAGCGTGGAGGTCGCCCACGGGGCGGGGTCGGCGACGATCAGGGCCTATGCGAGCATCCTGTCGAATTTTTCCGCCTGGGCGGAAAGGACGGGAATCTCGACGCTCCGGGACATCACGAGGGAACGCGCGCAGGCTTATTCGTCCGCGCTATGCTCGTCGCTCGCCCCGAAGACGGCGAGGGAACGGATCCGCGTCTGCCGCCAGTTCACGGGATGGTGTGCCGGCATCTATGGTATCGACGACTGGAAGCCTTTCGGGATGGTGCAAATGCCTAGACTGGAAAAGCGGCGAAAGGCGTTCTGGACGGTGGAGCAGGTAAACCGCATCCTGGACGCCGCGCCGTCACCGGCTTTCCGGCTTTTCTGGGCGCTGATGGCCTTCGCCGGGCTTCGCCACGCGGAGGCGTGCGCCTTCGGGCCGGAATCCCTGACGGGGGACGGGAGGCTGCACGTGATAGGGAAGGGAAGCAAGGAGGCGTTCCTGCCCGTCTCCGGACGGCTCGGGAGCGAGATTTCCCGGTTCGGGGAACTGTCGTCGGGGATGTTCCAGGCTCCGGAGTTCCGGTACAGCCGCTCGAACGTCACGCTGCGCAATGCCGTGCGGAATGCTGGCGCGCCGTGCGACGGGGCGGTGAACAATCATCGATTCCGCCACTCGTTCGCGTCGAACCTCATCCGCGCGGGCGTGAACGTCAAGGCCGTGCAGCAGCTGATGAGGCACGAGAATGTCCAGATCACGCTTGACACCTATTCCCATCTGCTGCAGGACGACCTCCGGGCCGCCGCCGATTCGCTTTCCTGAATATGGAAAAAGGCGCGCCGTCTCCGGTCGCGCCTTTCGCCTTGCCTGTCCGCCCTTGCTATGCCGCCCTTTCGGCGGCCTCCTCGTTGCTCTCGAAGTCCTGGAGCGCCTGGACCGTGGCCTCCACGATTTCAGCGGAGAGGGTCTTCGGAGCGTCGGTCGGCCGGATCTCGATGGCGAGGCCGTGCAGGCGTTCCTTTCCCCCGAGGCGTTCCACGAATTCCGGGCAGTCGCAATCGCGGATTCCGAAGACGCTGACGATTTCCGGGTTGTCGTTCCGGCGGATCTTGACGCTTCCTGCGACGCGGCGCGCGGGGAATCCGCAGTACGCCCTTGTCGTGAACTCGCATGGTACATGCGCCTCCACGTCCCTTCTCGGGGCGTAGGACGGACTCTTCGCCCTTTCCCACTCCTCGATTTCGGCGGCTGTCGCCTCGTGGAAGAAGTCCTCGCCGGGGATGAGGGCGCATCCGCCCCAGGTCCCGTGGATCTGTCCCATGTCGTCGATACGCTCAACGGTCCCGACGCGCCCGGCATACGCCGGTTCGCCGCTCATGTACTCGATCTTTACGATTGTGCCTTTCTGCATCTGTTTTTCTCCTGTGTGTGGATTGTGGTTTTTCCTAGAACGGAAGCCCGTCCTCGTCTTCCTGCGAATACTGCCCGTAGGCGTTCCCGGCCTGCCGCGCCCCGGCCTGCGGACCGGGCTGTTGCCGCGGTGCCGCCTGCCTGTTCCCGTCGCCGTTCCCGCGCGGGGTCAGTATCTGGAACGTGTCCATGCTGATTTCCGTCGCGTACCGTCTCTGCCCGGTCTCCCGGTCGTCCCAGGAGTGGTAAACGATTGCGCCCTCGACGTAGAGCGTCGTCCCCTTGCGGATTCCGAGCTGCTCGATGATGTCGGCGGACTTTCCCCATCCGACGACGCTGTGCCAGTCGGTCTGTTCGCGGGTCTCCCCGTTGGCGTCCTTGAACTTCCTTGATGTGGCGAGCGGGAAGCCGACGCGCTTCTTTCCGCCCTGCGTGACCTTGATTTCCGGGTCCTTGCCGATGTTCCCGATGAGCATCGCCTTGTTCAGGTATGGCATCTTTCTACTCCTTGTTGGTTGTTGGATTTGTTCCGAGTTTTTCCCTGAGCCGCGCGTTCTCCTCGCGGAGACGCTTCAGCTCGTCGGTCATGTCCTCCCATTCCGAGAGGGGGATGGTGACGAAGTATGGCTCGTGGCGGACGGGGTATCCCCCTCCGCCGGTGAATTCGGGCACGGGTCTCATTCGCGTCTCTCCTTCCGGCAGTG
>CAVEVC010000223.1:0-2437 GCA_963618935.1 Clostridiales bacterium CCNA10
TCGAGCCGAACGTCAAGTACAGCCCGTTCGCGGTCTACGCGACGCTGCGCCACGGCGGCGACTTCACGGCGGCCGCCGCCGACCTCGCCCGCCAGGGCTACGGGAAGGCGACGGACCCGACCCTCGGCGTCACGCTCAACCTGAAACCGACGGCTTGCGCCGCCGGCACGGGACAGGCGGACGACGAGGACTCAGGACCCGGCGAGGCCGCCTACAAAGACCCCGGCCCGATGCCGGACGAGCTCTTCGAGGTGCCGGGCTTCATCTCGAGGCTCATGGACCACACCCTGCGCACCGCGCCGTACCCGAACCGCCCCCTGGCGTTCGCCGGCGCGTTCGCCATGGCCGCCCACCTCGCGGGACGCCGCTTCCGCGACGAGTTCAACACGAGGCCGAACGTCTACGTGCTCTCGCTCGCCGCGTCGGGCTCCGGCAAGCAGCACCCGCGCTCCGTCAACGTCTCCCTCGCCGCGAAGTGCGGCTTCGCGAGGGAGATGGGCGACTACTTCGCCTCGGGCGAGGGGCTCGAGGACGCGATGGCGCTCACGCCCGCCATGCTCTTCCAGATGGACGAGGCGGACACGCTCTTCAACACGGTCAAGATGGAGGAGTCGAGGGCGGAGATGCTCAACTCGATGCTCCTCCGCTTCTTCTCCGAGTCGTCGTCCGGCCACGTCATGCGCAAGCGCGCCCTCGCGAGGGGGCAGTCGGCGGGCGAGGCCTCGGCCTGCATCCAGCAGCCGCACCTCACGCTGCTGGGGACCGCCGTGCCGCAGTTCCTCTACGCCGCCCTCTCCGAGCGCGTCATGGCGAACGGACTACTCGCCCGCTGCATCGTCCTGGAGGCGAACGCGCGCGGCAAGATGAACGAGAGCCCCTTCGACAGGGGCTTCGACAGGGAACTCACCGAGATGGTGTCCGTCCTTCGCCGCCGAGGCGAGAGGGTCGACCTCCTCAACGACGTCATCGAGCCGGAGGTCGTCCCCATGGACGAGGACGCCAAGGAGCGTCGGCTCGTCCTGTGCCGCGAGGGCGACGCCCGCTACACGGAGGCGGAGAGGACGACCTCGGAGGCCGCGAAGTCCCTCTGGGCTCGCGTGGGCGAAAAGGCGATGAAGTGCGCCCTCGTCTACGCGATCTCGGAGAATCCGAAGAGTCCGAGGATAACCGCCGCCGCGATGGACTGGGCGCGGAGGCTCGTGTTCCACTCCACGGAGCGGATGCTGTTCCAGGCGGGCGTCTACGTCTACGAGAGCGAGTTCGACAAGTCGATGAAGAAGGTTCGCCGGAAGCTCTTCGAGCAGCCGGACGCCTGCCTCTCGCACAGGAGGCTGCTCCAGTACATGCACGTCAGCAAGGACGAGTTCCAGAGGATCATCGACACCATGACCGCGAGCGGGATCATCGTCCTCGACCACGGTCCGAAAGGAGGGCTTGTGTACAGACTGAAGACCTGAAAACGGGACGCGCAAGTGTTTCGGGAAAGTGTTTCGGAAGTGTTGCGTGTTTCGGAAATCAGCCGTTTCCCGAAACACTTGGCGACGGGAAATCCCGAAACGGAAACACATAGCGCAACACATGGCGCAACAGATGGAAAAGAAGATAAACGCAATAAAAACACAATAATATATATGTTATATATGTTTATCTCTCTTCTCTCTCCCATCTGTTGCGGTGTTGCGTATGGGGGTGCCCCTGTACGCGAATTCCGCCCGATTTGCGCAGTGCGCGTATCGCGCGCGCGAGAAACGCAACACTGCCGATGACGGCACAAAAAGGAAAAACGAAATGATTGAAACCCCTGAGATATGGATGCAGGCAAATGGCCTCAAGCACGTCTACATGGTCAGCAACCTGGGACACCTCACCAAGGTGGCTGGCTGGGACACGAACGCCACAAATGCGCAGTCGCCAACGGACGTCAAGGATGCGTTCAACTATCTGCCGGTCGTGTACGACACGCAAAGCAACAGCCTTGGATGGTTCGTCGACACGGTGTGCGAGAACAACGTGTTCGTCTCCCGCTCGTCGCTGATGGAGGCGTTCCTCGACTCTGGATATCCCGTCCAGATGGATACATCCGGCGACGAGTCCGCAAAGCGGATGTTCAGACTCCGCGACGGCAAGATCGGACTCGCATCGTAAATGGGTCAATGCGCCCCGTTTTCGTTGCCCTTACCATGGGCGCGAAACGCGCAATAAACGCCGAAAAGGCGGCGATTTCGGCGACCTTGCGGCCTCGGGTCGCTCAGGCCTCGGTTCCTCCCCCGACCCCCTGCGACGGCAGGGCGCGGGAAGGGGCCGGCTCCAGGTCGAGACTTTCTTTCCGGTGACGTAATTTTTTCAAGGAGGCGAAAATGCCAATAAAACAACCACAAAACAAGCGTCCGCTGACATACGCGACGGTGTGCAGCGGGATCGAGTGCATGAGCGCGGC
>CAVEVC010000224.1:0-2431 GCA_963618935.1 Clostridiales bacterium CCNA10
CGCCGAACAGTTCGGCTTCACCGTCGACAACGTCTACGCGCAGGCGCGGGAGATGCTGAATTAGGTTAAGTAGTTAAGTGATTAAGTAGTTAAGTGGTTTCACACACCCAATTGTCAAAACTTAACTACTTAATCACTTAATCACTTAATCACTTAATCACTTAAAGCGAAGCGACTTCTATGGCGGATGGCGACTACGAGCGCGGGAGGGGGCGCGAGATCGCGTCCCTGCAGGCGCGTCTGCGCGCGCTGGCACAGGCGCGCGCGGCAGCCCCCCGCGTTCTGGTGTTCAACGGCTGGGCGGCCTCGCCGCACGCCTGGGATCTCTGCACGTTCGTCTCCCGGATTCCGGGATGCCGCCTCTTCTCCTACGTCGACCAGCTCGACGGCCTTCCCGAGCGCGTGTTCGAGGCGACCCCGAAGGCCCGGTATCTCCTCGTCGGCTGGTCGATGGGCGGCAGCGCCGCGCTGCGGCTTGCGTGCCGCTGCCCGGACCGCATCGCGGGGCTCGTCCTCCTCGCGGCGACGCCGCGCATGATGGAGGAGCCGGAGACGGGGTGGAAGGGGCTGAACGCGCGCCGCCTCGCGGCGCTGCGCAAGGGCCTGGAGCTGACCCACGGAGAGGGCTTCTTCGGCGTCCCCGAAGGGAAGCCGAATCCCTATCTCGCCGACGCCCCCGCGAATCTGGAACGTGGCCTCCAGTATCTTCTCGACACTGACCTCCGCGCCGCCCTGGAACGGACGTTCCCCCACGCCCCAGCCACCACGCCCCAACCCCCAATCCCCGTCTTCCTCTTCCAGAGCGCGCGGGACGGGATCGTGTCGCCGGAGAACGCCGCCTACCTGAAGACCGTCTTTCCGCAGGCGCACGTGGCGTGGACGCCGGGGACGGAGCACGCGCTGCCCATTCTGATTCCAAAGGAGATCGACGATGCCGTTGACGCTTGCCTCGCAGTCGCCGCGCAGGGCGCGCATTCTTGAGGCGCTGGGCGTGCCGTTTGAGGTTCTTCCGACGCACGCGCCCGAAGTCTCGTTCCCGCACGACCCCGAGCGGACCGTCCGGGCGAACGCCCTCGCCAAGCTGCGGGCCTGCCCCCGTTCGCCTGCCCTCGCGGCGGACACGATCGTGTGGTTCAGGGGGCGGATCTACGGCAAGCCCGCGGACCTTGCCGAGGCGAAGGCCTTTCTGCGCGAGCTCTCGGGGCAGACGCACACGGTCTTCACGGGCGTCGCCTACCGGGACGCCGTAGGCGCCGTCCGCACGGCGTGCGAACGGTCCGACGTGACGTTCCGCGCCCTGTCGGAGGAGGACATCGCGGACTACGTCGCCCGCGTCCGGCCCATCGACCGCGCCGGCGCCTACGACATCGACGCGGACGGCGGCCGCGTCGTGGTGGCGTCCTACGCCGGCAGCTATGAGAACATCATGGGCCTGCCGGTCGAGCCGCTGCGCGCGTGGGGGCTTTAGGCCTGCTGCTTGACCCAGGCGTGGGCGGGGTCCATCGAGGAGATGAGGCCGCGGCCCTGGCTGCCCGCCATCGTCCAGAGGTAGTACATCTGGTAGCCGGGGGCGCCGACGAGGGGGTGGTAGCCCTCCGCGATCGCGACGGCGTCGTGGTCCTGCACGCGGTAGGCTTCGTTGAGGGCGCCGTCCGGCGTGTAGATGCTCTGGAAGCCGAAGCCCTGGACGGGGTCGAAGAGGTAGAAGTAGGTCTCCTCCATGTCCAGTTCGGCGGGCGGGTTGTTGACGTCGTGGCGGTGGCTCGGGTAGCCGCTCCAGTTGCCGCTCGGGATCATGCCCTCGCCGATGTAGAAGTGCTCGCTGTCGAATTTTTCGTCGAGGATGATTTCGCTCGTGCGCGTCCAGTTGTCCCGGCCGAGTTCGATGTGGCGGGTGTCGGCGGGCTTGATGAGGGTGGGCTTCGCGGTGTCGCGCGTGGCGGGCGAGCCGTTGTAGGCGAATTCAACGTCCGTCGTCGCCTCCAGCGTGTAGGCCGTGTGGCGGGGCAGGTAGAGGCAGTGGGGCCTGCCCGTGAAGGGGCTCGTGCGGCCGTCGGCGACCGCGAAGGACCAGCCGTCGCCGTGTGCCTTGAAGTTGCCGCCGATGAGGACGAGCGCCGCTTCCATGTCGCCCGTGTTGTCCGAATAGGCCGTGCCCGCCGCGAGCTTGATGACGCCGAACTTCGTCAGCTTCATCCTGCGCTCGCCCACGTCGAAGATCTTGTTGTAGCCCTGCTGCGGTCTGCAGCGGATGAGAAACGTGTCGCTCATGTCTGTTGCTCCTTTTTCGCCGTATTCTACCCCATTCGTTCCGTACACGCAACACCGTCTTTCATTTTCGGGTTCTATTGCTTCGGCAATTAATTGTGTTGATTCCGTTGGGAGGGCGGCTGTCCCCAGCCGCTGTATTTGCGGCGCGTGAGGACACGCG
>CAVEVC010000225.1:0-2233 GCA_963618935.1 Clostridiales bacterium CCNA10
ACTTAACTACTTAACTACTTAACTACTTAACTACTTAACTACTTAAAGCGAAGCGACTTAATCTCTAGAAGAAGTGGCTTAATCTGTAGAATAAACGTAAAGGACGAACCAATGAACCTCAACAGAAGACATTTCCTCCTCGGCTCGGCCGCGTCGGCCGCGCTTGTGGGTTGCGCCTCCACCAGGATCGCCCCGCGCAAGCTCGCGGCCGGCGAGAAGGCCAACGTCGCGATGATCGGCCTCGGCATCCAGGGCCGCACGGCCCTGCTGCCGCAGTTCCTCGGCCAGTACGACCGCGGCGCCAAGGTCGTCGTGTGCTGCGACTGCGACAAGGAACGCCGCGAGGACGCCGCCAGGCGCGTCGACGACTACTACACGAAGAAGAAGATCCCGAGCGCCTGCAAGGCCGTCGCTGACTTCCGCGACGTGCTGAAGGACCCGGCGATCGACATGGTCTGCATCGCGACGCCGGACCACTGGCACGCCTACATCGCCGTCGAGGCGATGAAGGCCGGCAAGGACGTCTACTGCGAAAAGCCGCTCACGTTCTCCATCGACGAGGCCCGCAAGGTCATCGCCGCGCAGGAGAAGTACGGCCGCGTGTTCCAGACCGGCTCGATGCAGCGCAGCTGGCCCGTCTTCCGCACGGCCTGCATGATCGTCCGCAACGGCCTCATCGGCGACGTCAAGTACGTGGACGCGAACTACGGGCGCGGCGGCTCGAAGCTCGGCGGCCCGTCCCACCCGGTCCGCTTCTTCGACGACCCGAAGAACGCCGCCTCCGAGGGCGCGCCCAACCCGAACGTCGACTGGGACATGTGGCTCGGCCCGGCGAAGTGGCGCCCCTACTCCGACCAGCTCGCGCCGCGCGGCGTCCACGCGTTCTTCCCGATGTTCTGGCGCTTCGACGACGAGTTCGGCACGGGCTACAACGGCGACTGGGGCGCGCACCACCTCGACATCGCCCAGTGGGGCATGGACATGGACAAGAGCGGGCCCTACAAGATCGTCCGCTCCGACGAGCCCTATTCGACCGACCTCTACCACGGCGGCCGCCGCCAGTTCGGCATGAAGATGCTCTTCAAGTCGCCCACGGGCGACATCGAGCTCTACCACGGCCCGTTCGGCACGTGGGGCACGGTGTTCTACGGCACCAAGGGCGTCGTCGCCGTCAACCGCGGCAAGATCGCCGTCTGGCAGAGCGCCGCCCTCGTCAAGCCCACCGCCGAGATCCGCAAGGCCCTCGCCGACATGAACCCCGTCGCGGGCCTCACGCTCGTCGCGGCCTCGGTCGGCAAGGACTACGGAACGGACTCCTCGGACAAGAAGGACGACCGCCTCGCTTCCACGCTGAAGACGCTCTGCGCGAAGTACGACCTTGAGCACGCCAAGGTCCAGCTCTACAAGAGCCCGAACCAGGTGCAGAACTTCGTGGAGTGCTACTTCAGCCGCAAGCCCACGATCTCGCCCGCCGAGGTCGGCGGCCGCGGGTCGATCCTCTGCGGCCTCTGCAACATGAGCTACGTGTACGACACGGGCTTTGGCTGGGACCCCGTGAAGATGGACTTCCCGGCGGGCTGCTCCTGCCGCAAGATGGGCCTCTCGCTCAAGCGCGAGTTCTCGCGCAACGGCTGGGAGGTCGTCGTCTGACGGACCGCCGCCGCATGGCGCAGGGAACGAGCCGCCCGCCCGGGCGGCTCGTTCCCGTCTCGGCCCCGGCGCGCCCCCTCCCGTTTATGCTATACTATTCGGCATGGCAGAGAAGACGGCAGTCTACCCCGGCACGTTCGACCCGATGACGCGGGGGCATTTCGACCTCATCGCGCGCGCGGCGGGGCTCTACGACCGGCTGGTCGTGGCCGTGGCGGCGACGAGCGCGAAGGCCGGGGCGCTCTACGACGCGGCGCACCGCCTCGCCATGATCCGCGAGGACGTCGAGGGCGCGGGGCTGAAGAACGTGGAGGTGGAGGTGCTGGACACGCTGCTCGTCGAGTTCTGCCGCCGCCACGGCGCGCGCGTCGTCATCCGCGGCGTGCGCGTCTATTCGGACTTCGAGTACGAGTTCCAGATGGCCCTCACGAACCGCCGCCTGGCGCCGGAGATCGAGACGCTGTTCATGATGCCGAGCGAGAGCCTGGCCTACGTGACCGCCTCCACCGTGCGCGAGATCGCCCGCTACGGCGGCGACACCTCCCCCTTCGTCACCCCGGCCGTCCAGAAGCGCCTCGCCGCC
>CAVEVC010000226.1:0-2166 GCA_963618935.1 Clostridiales bacterium CCNA10
GTCCAGTCGGCGACGGGCATAGTCGAGAGCATCTGCGCGGCGTTCACCGCCACGGCGAACGGCGCGGCGGCGAAGGAGGCGGACACGCCCCCTGCCGCCGAATGATTCGATCTGCCAGCCATCCCGCTACCCAAGCGCCTCCACCGCCGGAGATGCGGCCCTTATCATTTCCTCCTCGATCGCGTCGAAGGTGTAGACGTCGGTGATGCATCCGCCGCCGGTGTGGCCGAGGACGGCTCGCGCCGCCTCCAGCCCGAACGCCCTGCGCACATCCGTGCCGAACGCATGGCGCAGCCTGTTCGCGCCCCAGGGCGCGATCTTGGCCTTGCCGCAGGCGGCGCGGATCGTCTTCGAGTACGCATCGCTCGTCCACCGGTCGCCGAGGTCCCGCCGGACGTGCGGGGCGCGTCCGCGCTGCCGGCCGTAGACCGGCGTCTTCCGTCCGGCGCGGATCGTCTCCAAGTATTCGGACATCGCCACCATCGGGGAAAACGGGACGTCGCAGCCCCTGTGGCGTTCGAGGATCTTCCGCGCCTTCGGCCCGATGCAGACGACGCGGGGCTGTCCGAACTCGCCGCGCCAGGCGTTCTTGTTCGCCTCCGGCGGGACGCGGTACACCCATGGCGTCCGCGTCGTGTCGATGTCCTTCCAGCGCATTGCGCACAGTTCGCACGGGCGCATGCCGGTGAGGCGGTGTACGCGCACCATGTCGGCGGTGTTGGGCATCATCACCGCGACCGTCGCGGAGACCGCGGCGTCGTCGACGGGGCGCACGGGGCGGCGTTCGGGCGCGGCGGTGCGCCCGCGCTTCACGCCCTGCACCTGCGTGATTTCGGCCTTTACCGCGGCCGGGATGATGGCCTCGTCCAGCGCCCACGCCAGCATGTGCTTGACGCGCCACAGCCGGACGTTCACGGTCGCTCGCGAGACGCCGGAGCGCACGAGCGCGTCGCGCAGATGGAGCATGTCGGCGTGGGTCAGCTCGGCGACCGCCGCACTGCCGAACATCTCGCGGAACATCCGGACGTCGAGGACGGCGTTTGCCGCCGTCGAGGTGGGCTGTCCGTCCGGCCCCCTGTAGCACTCCCTGCAATGGGCGTCCCAGAGGGCGCAGAGTTCGGATACCGTGACGCCCTCCGGGCGGCGGCGTACGCTCTGCCTTGTGCGTTCCTCCCAATACCGGGCGGCGGCCTCTTCGGCCATCTTGCGCGGGCGATCCGTCCTCAGGGTGTGTTTAGCCCCTGGGGCGCGTAGCGGGACGTTCCGCCGCTTCCTTTCGCCGGGGAGCTGCACCGAGTAGTACCAGAGGCCGTGGTTGTCCCATACCGACCCCGTTTGCTTCATCTTCATTTGTGCGCACACTTTCCGCCCTTGCGGGCATTAGGACCCGGCGGAGTGTCTTAAAGTGTATTAAAACGCCTTTCCGACCCTTCCCCGGGCGGGTCGCCGCGTAGAGGAGAAAACGCGGAAACCCCTGTATTTGCACACATTTGGAGCTGGTGGAGGTAAGGGGAGTCGAACCCCTGACCTTCTCAATGCCATTGAGACGCTCTACCAACTGAGCTATACCCCCAAGAAATAAAACGCGGTAGATTATATCAAACCGCAGTCTGATATGCAAGGGGGTTGTTTCGAATTTCAGAATTTCAGATTTCAGCCGACCCCGTGACAAAAGCACTCCACAAGACGGTATCGCACGTCGGCGGAGACCCGACGCCTCCCTCTCCGCCATGAACAGGAAGCATGGCATATTCCGACAGGAAACTGTTGCACGATTCGATATCGACTGGCATTGACGGACGTGCGCGTCGGCGACACGTCCGTGGACGGGCGGTACGCGCCGCTGCCCGGCACGGTCGCCTGCGACGCCGTGACGGACGCCTACGAGTTGGGCGTGCTGGGCGAGACGATCGCCGAACTCGGCGTGGGCGAGCACGTCGTGGAGGTCTCCGCGTCCGTCGGCACGGCGGAGATCCGCTGCGCCTACGCGGGCACGGGCATCGCCGAGGTCCTCCGCTTCCGCTCCAACATCGGATTCTTCATGCTGATCCGATAAACGGCATGAATCCCATATGTCGAAGGCCCGCTGGAGGACGGTCAAGGGCGGCCTACCTGTGCGCGGAAGGCGCCGGGCGAGAGGCCGAAGCGCTCGGCGAAGAGGTGCGA